>CAZDKX010000206.1:0-8820 GCA_964505935.1 uncultured Syntrophobacteraceae bacterium | reverse complement strand
CCTCGGTAACCCTGGTGCACAAAGGCAACATCATGAAGTTTACCGAAGGGGCTTTTCGCGAATGGGGGTATGGGCTGGCCCGGACGGAATTCTCGGAGCTGACGCTGACCGAAGGCGAATTGCTCGAAAAATATCACGGTACGGTTCCCGATGGGCGGTTGGTGATCAAGGACCGCATTGCCGACAGCATGTTCCAGCAGGCCATGCTCCGCCCGGAAGAGTATCACGTTCTGGCCACTCCCAATTTGAACGGGGACTATCTCTCCGATGCCCTGGCGGCTCAGGTGGGAGGACTCGGCATGAGCCCCGGCGCCAATATCGGCGACACCTGTGCGGTCTTCGAAGCCACCCACGGCTCGGCCCCCAAGTACGCGGGGATGGACAAGGTCAACCCCGGTTCGCTCATGCTCTCGGGCGTCATGATGTTCGAGCATCTCGGCTGGATCGAAGCCGCCGAAGTGATTCGACGCGGCCTGGAACGGACGCTTGCGGAAAAGCTGGTGACCTACGATCTGGCGCGCCAGATGACCGGGGCAAAAGAGCTCAAATGCTCGGAATTTGCTCGAGCCATCGTCGAGCGCATGGCGTAGCCGGCATGGTGGGGAGCTGTCCAAGAACAACCATTTTTCATCCACGAAGTCACACGAAGACACACGAAGAAATAGCAAGAACAGGAAGGTTTGCTCGTCGCGCTTGTTCCCTTTTGACTCAAGGACGGGTGGCCCCCGTTTCCTAATGACCCACCCTCCTGGGAAAAGATGTTTTTGATTGCGAAATGATTGATGGGACGATGACAGGTTCCCGCGTCCGGCCGATTCCGTCGCTTTGCGGGAATGGTCGTCATGCCCGCCGCTCGTTCGAGGAAGAACCAGCAAATTCGTACGCAATATTGCTCGGCAAGGGCCTGCCGAGGTTGACAAAGCCATTGAAATGCATTTGGATTCCAGCTGTCCCTCAACCCCGTCACTCACAGGGAGGTATCGTCTATGCGCTACCGTACGCTTGGAAAGACCGGTCTGCAAGTATCGGAGGTGGGTTTTGGCGCCATTCCCATCATTCGGCTGAATTTCGAGGATGCGGTGAAGGTGCTGCGGCGGGCGTATGACCGTGGGATCACGCTCTACGACACTGCCAACATGTATCTGGACAGCGAGGAGAAAATCGGTCGGGCCTTCAGCGGGCTGCGCCATCAGGTGGTGCTTGCCACCAAGACCA
This sequence comes from uncultured Syntrophobacteraceae bacterium, assembly GCA_964505935.1. GTDB lineage: Bacteria > Desulfobacterota > Syntrophobacteria > Syntrophobacterales > Syntrophobacteraceae > JADGQM01. The sequence goes on along the minus strand of CAZDKX010000206.1, from coordinate 7,605 downwards.
CCAAGCGCGACCGTCAGGGGGCGGCGGCCGACCTCGAGCTCAGCCTGCGCCGCCTGCAAACCGATTATCTTGACCTCTACCAGTTCCATCAGGTGTCTCAGGAGCCGGACTACCAGACCCTCACCGGGCCGGATGGGGCCCTCGATGCGGTCGTTCGGGCCAGGGAAGAAGGCAAGGTCAGGCATATCGGCGTGACTTCGCACAGCCTCGAGATGGCCCTGAAGCTCATCAAAACCGGGTTATTCAGCACGGTCCAGTTTCCCTTCAACTTCATCGAGGAGAAACCGACGCTTGAGCTTCACCCGGCAGCCCGCGACCATGGAATGGGCATTCTGGCGATGAAGCCCTTCGCCGGCGGTATGCTCGAAGACGCGGGGCTCTGCTTCAAATTCCTGCGGCAGTGGCCCGATGTCATTCCGCTCCCCGGCTTTGATACGCCGGAACAGGTCGATGAAGTGGCAGATCTTTATGGCCAGGAGCATCGGGTTGCCCCCGAGGACCTGGCGGTCATGGAGGAACGGCGCAAAGCGGTGGGAGAGCGGTTCTGCCGCCGCTGCGAATACTGCCAGCCCTGTCCTCAGGGCGTCATGATCACCCCGGCCATGATCTACCCGGTTATTGTCCACCGCATGTCAGCGGCCATAGCCTCGGCCTTTTCCACCAAAGCGATGGAATCGGTGAGGAACTGCATCGAATGCGGTGAATGCCTCGAGCGGTGCCCCTACGGCCTGCCCATCCCCGAAATGCTCAAAGAGCACCTGGCCATGTGGGAGCAGCATCGGGCGGCCTGCCGGGAACTTGCCCAAGATCGGCAGTCCCCGCCTGATCCTCCCTCGAAAGGGGCCAGGGGGGAGTAAAAGGTGGTTGGCGCATCCAGAACACCCCCCTAACCCCCCTCAGCGGGGAATTGGTGAGGTCTTGCCATGATGGAAAACCTTAGTGTAGAGGCATTTCAGCTGCAACCGGTGGGACTGGTGCGATCCCGTCTGAAACGGTTGGAAGAATGCCCTCATCAGGGCCGGGAAGGGGCTCCCGAAGCTTGGCTGGAGATCGCCCCGGCGTTCCTGGAGGGGCTCGACGGCATCAAACCCGGTGCCGAAGTGATTGTGCTGACCTGGTTCCACCGGGCACAACGCGAGGTCTTGAAGGTCCATCCCCGTGGCGACCCTGGCCGGCCGCTCAGGGGAGTCTTCGCTACCCGTTCGCCGGACCGCCCGAACCCGATTGGCCTGCATCGCGTCAGGGTCCTGGAGATCGAAAAGGGAAGCCGGCTCAGGGTTGGCCCCCTTGAGGCCCTGGACGGCACGCCGGTTGTTGACATCAAGCCCGTGCTGGCCGCTTCCGGTGACGCGTAAGAGGCTGTCCGAGAATCCAGGATGCCGCTCCCCATCCAGGTAATGTCTATTTCGAGGAAGCCGAATGGAGGGCTCTGTGTGCCTTTAAAACCAAAGACGTTATCACTTTACACAAGGAACCAACTCTGCGGGAAGCCGCCCGCATGGTAGCCTCTCTGGGTGGGTTCCTGGGACGTGAAAGGGATCGCGAACCGGGCACCATCACCCTCTGGCGAGGGCTCACCAGGCCCCAGGTCATCACCGCTGCCTATCTCCTTTTCCTCCCTCATCTCCGTGCCGGACCCCAGGCGCGGTGTCATGTGTGGAGAACTGTCAGTTTAGCAAAGGGGGGAATCATCCGGTAAGGTGACGCCCGTGCGCCGGTGTGGGAATCTCTCATGCAAGGGTCTCAGAGGGCGTCCAAAAACCCTGATTGAGGGCCAATCCAGTGCATCTCGCATCAACCCCGAATCGTCATTCCGGCATGTTTCTGGCCGGAATCCAAGGCCATTACGACTACCCTGGACCCCGGCCTAAAACTTGCCGGGGTGACGGATGGAGCGACTTTTTGGACACCCTCCTACACTCCGTTGGATGAAAGTCCGTTGCCATGAATAGTGAACAGGGTCTAATGGCAGTTGCTCGTTTGCTCGTTTCCAGGCTCCTGCCTTGGAACGAGGATTCGAAGCTCCTGCTTCGCGTGCCGCCCAAAAACAGGATGGCGTCTGAGGAATCCCCTTCCTTCTTGTGGCATGTATAGGAGCGTCGATCGGACCTTCCCCTTTGTCACCCTTATTCCTTTGGTTCGGGAAGCTCCGGTGGTTCCGGCAACTCCGGGCAGGTTTTGTGGTAGGGCTCATCACCCATGAACTGCCGCCACTCGGAGCGGGTCAGATTGCGGTTGGCCATGCGGCAGGCTCTCGCCTGCCAGGACTCGGGGGCAACATCCCAGAGGATGATGGTTCCGTCCCACCCTCCCGAGGCCAGGGTCTTCCCGTCAGGACTGAAGGTCACACCCAATTCGGAGCGGACTTGGTCGCCTTTTAGAGGCTCGCCGATGGGTTGGTGTCTGGCCACATCCCAGAGGATAACGATTCCATCCTCACCCCCCGATGCCAGGGTCTTGCCGTCGGGGCTCAACGCGACGCTCCGCACACTATCTTTGTGGCCATACAAGAAGATGCCAGGGTAAGGATTGTGAAGCAGGGCCTTCAGCAGAGTGGATTTCGCTTCAAGGGTCTGATGGGCATGCCATGATTCCGCCCCCAACAACAGCGCCAGCTCGAAGTGAGTGTCCATTCGGCTCAGCGCCTGGTCAGCCAAGCTCCAGCTTGGCGTGACTCGTGGCCACTGGAAGCTGGAGCTTCCGAGACTGCGTTCCCAAGCTGGAGCTTGGGAACGAGCGGGAATGACCATGCGGCAGGCATCCTACCTTCAAGCCCGCATGCTACTGAAGGACATGGGCAGAGATCGATATACGCCTCTTTCGATTCTAAACGAGTGCAAAATCCATCCCCGGCTACAGCTCCCAGGTTTGCTGCCGGTAGCCCATGTCCCAGAACAGGTATTCAAGCCGGGAGGTCGTGACGAAATGCTCGGCTGCGCGGGCCCGGTCTTCTGCGGTCAAGGTCTCGGCGACGCGATTCATCAGGGCGATGACCTGCTGCACGGTCTCGCCGAACTCGTTGCTGGCGTAAGTCTCGATCCAGCGCCGGTAGATGTTGGTCGGCGAGCCGCGCCTTTCGAGCTCCTTTCCCACCTCCCAGTAAATCCAGTAGCAGGGCAGGAAGGCGCATAGCCCTTCGGGAAACGGGCGCTCGTAGGCGATGCGCAGCAAATACGAGGTGTAGAGCAGATTGGTCGGCGCCAGGGGTGTGGCATAGACCTCCTCGGGAGTCAGGCCCCACTGGGCAAAAAAGCTCGCGTGCAGGGCCCGCTCGACCACCAGGGCGGTCCTGGCGTGTTCACTGAACATGATCACGGTGTCGTCGTCGGGAGCTTTGGCTGCCAGCAGCGCCAGCCCCCGCGCGTAGTCACGGAGGTAGAGCGCATCCTGGATGGCATAGAACCGGAAAGCCTTCTCGGACAGGGTGCCGTCGGTGAGTCGGTTCAGGAAAGGATGAGCCAGGATTCGCTCATAGATCGGGGCAATGCGCTGCCAGAGGGTCTCGGAAAACGTTGTCATGGTGCTTTTCCTTCAGCCATGGTGATGATCTCCCCCAGGGGCCATGCCAGGGAGGGGCGGTGACGGCCGCAAGGGCATGATCTCGAATGCCTGAACCGGTTCTTTTGACATCAAACTGCTTCTATCCTTTCTTAGAAGCGGTGTCTACCCATAACGGTCCTGGCCGGCAGGACAACCCCTCCTGCCTGATGCCCCCGGTGGAACCTTTGCGGGAAGCGTCAAGGTCATGGGACAACTCCGGGCCCGTCCACCGGCAGCAGTTGACAGGGAAAATCCCGCTTTATACTATTGGCCATCCTGGCTTTGTTGCCGATGAGACCGGGAAGACAGGGTGATCTCATTTCCTGGCTCTTGAAGGCGGATGGTTATGTGGCGCAAGCTGACAGCAAAAGGATCGGAAATGATTCTGAAAGATGCCGCTTCAACGGAAGTCTCCGGGCTCCAGGGAAGGGCGGGCGGTAAGCCTCATCGCCTTTCCGCTCTTGACCGGCAAGCAATTCTCGAGCGCCTTGCGGGCACGCTGTTTGATGTTCTCATCATAGGCGGTGGCATTACCGGTGCAGGGATCGCTCTCGACGCCGCCTCGCGCGGGCTGAGCGTGGCCTTGATCGAAAAGCAGGATTTCGCAGCGGGCACCAGCAGTCGTTCCACCAAACTGGTGCATGGCGGCCTGCGCTATCTCGAGCATCTCGAGCTCGGTCTGGTCCACAAAGTTGGACGTGAACGTGAAATCGTCCACCAAAACGCTGCCCATCTGGTGATTCCTGAGAAGATGCTCCTCCCTATCATCGTGGACGGAACGCTCGGTGAATTTGCCACCTCCCTGGCCCTGTACGTCTATGACTATCTGGCCGGGGTGAAGAAGCAGGAACACCGGAGGATGCTGGGCCGCGACGAGACGCTGGCGTGCGAACCGCTGCTCAACCCCGATATCCTCAAAGGGGGTGCGCTGTACTACGAATACCGGACGGATGATGCGCGTCTCACCATGGAGGTCGTCAAGAAAGCGGTGGAATTCGGGGCTGTGGTGATCAATTACGTGGAGGCCACCGACTTTAGCTATGTGAAGCGACGCGTTCAGGGCGTTGCCGTCAGGGACGTATTCACAGGTGATGAATACAGCATCCATGCCAAGTACACGGTCAACGCCACGGGCGTTTGGGTCGACCAGCTGAGGCAAAGAGACGGTTCACTGGATACCAAGCGTCTGCACATTACCAAGGGCATCCACATCGTGGTTCCCCGCTCCCGGTTTCCACTCACCACGGCGATGTATTTCGACGTGGGCGACCGGCGCATGATTTTCGCCATTCCGCGCGACCGCATCGTCTACATCGGCACGACGGATACCGAGTATTTCGGCACGCTGGAGAATCCCGACATCACCCGGGCCGATATCGAATACCTGCTGTCAGCCGTGCAGCACATTGCTCCTTCCGTAAAGCTCACCCTTCACGACGTTGAATCGGCCTGGTCGGGGCTCCGTCCGTTAATCCACGAGGAGGGCAAGGCGCCTTCGGAATTGTCGCGCAAAGACGAGGTGTTCTTATCCGCGTCGCGACTCATTTCCATTGCCGGCGGTAAGCTGACGGGGTACCGGCTGATGGCCAAAAAGATCATGGACCTGGTCTGCAGGAGGATGGCAAGAAATGAGCAGCGGGTGCTTCCCAAATGCCAAACCAGGCACCTCCAGCTGGCGGGCGGGGAGTTTGACTTCAACCCGGAGCCGCACGCGCTGGCAGCCTATGCCGACGGCAAATATCAGGAAGCCGCAGAGACCGGTATCTCTCTCCAGCGTTTCAAGCAGCTTTTCTACCGCTATGGCACCAACCTGGACATTCTGGCCGAAAAGGCCAGGGAGTTTCATGAGGGGAGCAAGGACCCTTATGAGGCGTGGCTGAAAACGGAGGTGTGGTACGCGGTGCATTACGAAATGGTGACGGGGCTGTGTGATTTTTTCATCAGACGCACCGGCATGATCCACTTCGAACTCGGCGCCATAAAGACGGTGCAGGCGCTGGTGACCGACACCATGGCGGACCTCCTGGGCTGGGACGAAGAGAGGAAGAAGGAGCAACTGCAGGCCCTGGGTGAGGCCATCAGCCATGCCACGGACTTCGCTGCGTCGCACTAGTCCCAGGCCAGGACCTCTTCGTCATAGATGGTCACGATTTTCCGCTTATTGCCCTGTTTCGAAGGGGGAGACGAACGCAAAGGAGGAGACATCCACCAGCCCAAGATCCGTGAGCTTCAATTCGGGGATAACGGGAAGCGCGAGAAAGGAAAGGGCCATAAAAGGGTTGGCCAGGGTTGAGCCCCAAGCGGCGGCCAGTGCCTTGAGCGCTTCCAGGCGTGCGACCACCGCCGGCAGGGGCTGGTCCGACATGAGTCCTCCGATGGGCAGGGGGAGCACCTCTATCGGACCGCCGACGGCGCCGATGGCCATGCCTCCCCCCAACTTGCTGATCACCTCAACGACCTGCAGGATATCATGGTCATCTCCACCAGCTGCAATCAGGTTGTGAGAGTCGTGAGCCACCGTCGTGGCAATGGCCCCCTTGCGCAGCCCTATCCCGTTCACGAAACCCACTGCCGGCGGGCGGTCCGGCAGGTACCGATTGTAGACTGCCAGTTTCAGAAGATCGCGAGCGCCGTCGGTCAGCACCCTCGATCCTTCAATGCGGGGGGGCATGAGCAGTTTCCTGGTGAGGATGGTTCCCTCCTGGACCCCGATGACGCGAAGGTCTCCCGGCTGTGCGGGAACCGCCAGGTCTTCCAGCGCCAGGCGGGTGATTTTCATGGGGCTGGAAGGAAGCAGCGGCTGGGGCCACCCCTGAGGGTCGAGGAGGAGCTTGCCGCCCCGAGCGACTTCCCTCCCGCGTTTGAAAACCCGCTGCGGCTGCCAGGGGTTGAGTGTGGGGCTGAGGGTAAAATCGGCCTGGAAACCTGGGGCCAGAGCCCCCAGGCGGCCAAGCCGGAAATAGCGGGCGGCGGTCCAGGAACCCAGGGTCAGCGCCAGTACCGGGTCCAGGCCTCGGGCCATGGCCTGGTTGACAATGACATTCATGTGGCCTTCCCGGAGGAGGTCGTCCGGATGGCGATCGTCGCTCACCAGCATGCAGCGGGGCCAAGTGTGCTGATCCACAAGCGGGAGGAGCGCTGCCAAATCCTTCGACTGACTGCCCTCCCGAATCATGATGTGCATCCCTTTGGTGAGCTTTTCACGGGCTTCCGGCAGGGAGGTGCATTCGTGGTCCGAGCCGATGCCGGCGGCAAGGTAGGCGTTGAGCTGGAGACCTCCCAGGCAGGGAGCGTGGCCGTCGCGGATGACGTCCTGAAAGAGGACCAGCTTGTCCATGACTTCCGGGGCGCCCTGGAGCACCCCGGGGAAATTCATCATTTCCGCCAACCCGAGGAGCCGCTCGTGGGGGAAAAGCGAGAAAAGGTCAGCGGCTCTCAGCTGGGCCCCCGAGGTTTCCAGGGGCGTTGCCGGCACGCAGCTCGGCAGGTTGAAATAGACCTCGAGGGGAAGCGTACGGGTGGCCTCCAGGAAATAGCGGATGCCCTCCAGACCGAGGACGTTGGCAATTTCGTGAGGATCGGCAACGACTGCGGTCGTTCCCCAGGGCAGGACGGCGGCACAAAACTGGGAAGGGCTCAGCAGCGTGCTTTCCAGGTGAATATGGCCGTCGATAAAGCCCGGGCAGAGATAGTGGCCGGCGGCGTCGATCACCTGTTCTGCGTCATATTCTCCCCAGCCCAGGACCATTCCATCATAGATCGCCAGGTCGACTTGCTCGACCCTCCCGGAGATTACATTGACCAGTTCAGCCCGGCGCACGCAGAGGTCGGCCCGTCGCTTTCCCTGAGCCGCCTCGATCCGCCGAGCCAGGCGTTCGCTATCCACCTTTGCCAATGGTCCCGTACCTCCGAGGTTGATGGTTATACTCGATGAAGCAGTAATTCATGCTCCTTCGGGACACCCGAAGACCCATGAAAAGGACCGCGGTTGACACGCAACTGCCACTGGTAACTCGCAACTCGCAACTCGCAACTCGCAACTCGCAACTCGCAACTCGCAACTCG
>CAZDKX010000205.1:0-8955 GCA_964505935.1 uncultured Syntrophobacteraceae bacterium | reverse complement strand
CTGTGGGAAGACAAGGCACCCATTACGGTCAAGAATTTTATCCGTTACGTCAACGAAGGGTTCTATGATGGCACCATCTTCCATCGGGTCATCGACAACTTCATGATCCAGGGCGGCGGTTTCACCACCGACATGGCTCAAAAAAAGCCGCACGAACCGATCAAGAATGAAGCCGGCAACGGTGCGAAGAATGATATCGGCACCCTTGCCATGGCCAGAACCAATGTCATTGACAGTGCCACGTGCCAGTTTTTTATCAACGTGAAGGACAACGAATTCCTCAACCACCGGGACGACAGTCCGGCCGGGTTCGGCTATGCCGTCTTTGGCAAGGTGATCGAAGGCATGGAGGTTGTGGACAAGATCAAAAAGGTGCCGACGGGTTCGGCAGGGCCTCATCAGAATGTTCCGGTGAAACCGGTGGTGATTGAAACCGCCAGGATTCAAGAATAGCAGGGTGGGGAGAGGAGCAGCAGTTCATAGCCAATCAGCGCGGCATACATGATAGCGATCGCGATGAGAATGGTTCGCACACTGAGCCACCCTCGGAATAGGGGATAGTTCTTGTGCAGGAGCAGGCAGACCAAACCAACGGCAGTCAACAGATATTTAGTCAGGATGAAAGGGAGGGGACCGCGCTGCAGGTAATAGTCCATGACGGCGTTATACTCCGACATTCCCCGACTGATCAACTCGAGCGTGAGAAAGGCGTCGGCCACGGAAAGCAGCAAGATGGAGATGAACAATAACCCTTCCTCGGGAGCATAAAGATCGACGTAAAAGTGGACCCCCCGGTCTTCTGCTCGCCGAATGGTCTTCCGAGAGCCTCGCAGGCTGGCCATGCTGAAAGGGTGGGTTTGGCGCCGTCGGCGATCCCGGCCCGATCGGCCGGCAGGGCGAGTAATGGAGGCGTTTTCGGCATTTTCCATGATCGAGGTCCTATCCTTCTGAACTGTGCCGCCGGTGTTGATAGTGCAGTGCAGCCGGTTCCGATAATCTACCCAACACCGCTTCCAGGGTCAACCGCTATTCATCTTTGCGCTGAGGGTGAGGGGTTCGGTACCGCAGGAAGCCACTGCTTGCATGATGATACCCCGTGGGGTCATGAATCGAGCCTTTTCATGAAGAAGTCGCCGGCACCGGCTGCCTCCGGGATTGACCTCGGCAAATACTCTCGGGTGATGGGAGCCTTCCTGCCCGGGCCGAGGGTGAATAGCCAATGGGCATGCGCTACTCGTGCCCTCGCTCTGGCAGTCCTGCTGGTCACCGTGCTGGGGGCGTGTGCTGCCATGCGGCAGCCCTCGCCTCCGCTGCCGGGGAAGGATGAGGCTAAGACCTCTCCAGGCGGGTGGTGGTATGTCCGTTTTGCATTGAAGTGGCCGGAGGGCAGGGGACCGTCGTGGCACCTCGATCCCCTGTTGGCTCACCGGGTGATCTCCCCGGTGCTTGAGCGCTTTCGGGGCGACATCAGACTTTGGCGATTCCACCGGCGGGCAGCTCGCGACCAGGCCGGGCATCTATTCAGCTTCATCCTCTACGCTTCTCCCGAAACAGCCCGGCACGTTTTTGCCGCCCTCCAGGCTAGTCCCCTGCTGAGTGAGCTGAAAGAGCGCGGGGTGGTGATGCGGGAAGCTTACGATGATCCCGGCAGCATCACCCGGCCGAACGTCGAGGACACCAGTGATCGCCACTGGCCTCTCTCCATTCAGAAGACCTGGCCCTTCTACATTCAGGGTGTCAGCGAAATGTGGCTCAACCTTGTCGCCGAAATGGCGAACGAGCTGTCGTCTGGCAAGCCCCCGGCGAGGGTGGACGAACTGCTCCGGTTCTACGAGCAAGTCAACAGCGGTATGAATCAATTATGGCGTGAAGAGGGGCAGCATGCCTTCCTGCATCACTTGAATGCCCTGTTCGGGTATGAACCGCTCATGATTCGCGACAAACGGCTGATGGACTTCTGAAGGTATGAAAGACCGCGGCGCACCGTTGGAAGAAGCCCTGAAGTGATTTCAGGGCAGTTGCTCATGACCCCCTTCGGGACACCCGAAGACCCATGAAAAGGAACGCGGTTGACAGGCAACTGCCACTCGCAACCCGCAACCCGCAACCCGCAACTTTTCAGGGCAGCAGCCTGCTCTTGCATCCGCATGAAAAAGTATGGCACTCAAGGTTTGCATTGCCATCACAGGAGAGCTGGCCGATCAATCAGATTCGCGTGTTGCTCTTGTGCCTTGCTCGGGTTGTCCGGTTCCTTCTGCCAGCCAGAGGTCACCCAGGTTGATCTCGATCTCCTGGAAGGGTTCGGCTTGCACCTTGTCGTTTTCGCTGAAGGAGTCGAGCAGGAGCCAGAGGCCGGACTCCAACCGGAAGACTTCGAGGGTCATGAGCTGGGGATCGAGCAGCCAGGCGTGAGGCACTGCGTGCCTGGCATAGACCCGCATCTTCTTAATTCTATCATTGCGGGCGGTGTTGGGCGAAAGCACCTCGCAGACCCAGTCCGGAGCTGCCGAAATCCAATTTGTTGCTTCGGCGTCGGGAAACCGTTCCCTCTTCCACCCGGCGAGATCCGGCACGAGGATGTCCCCGCCCAAACCGATTTCGGGCTCCATGAGAATGATCCATCCACCGGGACCACCGCCACGGCCATGACAGTATGGGGGTATTACCTCGCTACCCAGGTATGAGGAAGCGATGACATGCTTCCGGGACGGTCGCGGAGTCACTATGAGCTCACCGTCAATGATCTCACCAGTGGAATTCTCCGGAATCTTATATAAATCTTGGTAAGTTGCTCTCTTCATGGCCGGCTGAGACATGGTGCCATTCCTCCTATCCGTCAATCACCCTCATGGCAGGATGGGATGCCCAGCTTCATGGTGCTCGTTTCCTCTCCGGCGCCGGGACGGAAGCAAGCGCTTACGTATCATTTTACCACGTTCGCTGAGAGTCTGACTGAAATTTCAGCGACGAGCGGACCGTGCGAACAGTCCCGCTCTTGCTCACTGTACGAGAAGTGTCGTTGCTGCCGGGAAGCATCGGCGGGACTCATGCCGACAAAGCGTCGAGAGTGTCATGTGGGTCTCGGTACCTCCGGCAGTTGCACGCGCAGAATGTCTTCGCGAGGGTTCAAACGGTCGATCTTGACCCGTACCATCTCGCCGGGTCTTGCCCGGTTCTTGTCCGAAAGCTGGGCGTTGGTCTCCATGAGGAAGTCGCACAGGAGCAGATGGGCGAAGCGCCCATTCTGCGTCAGCACCAGCGCATCAAGGGATCGGATATCTTCCTGCTCGAGATATTTGAGCATCCAATAGCGGGTCCATTTGCGCTGCACCAGCGAGATCTTGGCCTGGGTCACCCCCAGCCTGGTGATCATCTGCCCCAGCTCATCCTGGTTATAGAGAGCCGTTCCCGTGACGAGGGCGTGCTTCAGTTGGCGCTGGACCACGAGGTCTGCGTAACGGCGAATGGGGGAAGTGGTGGTGGTGTACTCCGTCATTCCCAGACTGCAATGCGGCTGCGGGAGAGGCTCCAGGCCGGCGCGCGCAAAGAGACGCCGCTGTCGGTAGATGCGAAAGAGCTCATGCTCGCTCTGGGTGAAATCCGTTTCCGGCTTGCACTCGAGCTGCGTGCGGAAAATTGCCGGAATCTCGTGCCGCGCCAGATGAGAAGCAGCCAGGGCATTGGCGGCGATCATCCATTCGGAAACCATGATCTGGCTGGGGGTTTCCTTTTCGTAGCGGGAGATCTGGATCATGCCGGCGGCGTTTACATAAACCTGGATTTCCGGCAGGGGGAGGATGACGGCACCTTGGGCCAGACGGCGAGCCCGCAACTGCTGAGCCAGCCGATAGAGTAACACAAGCGAAGCATCTGTCTGGCAGCGTCCGTTGACCTCCTGGTAGGTCAGCTGTTCGTGTACGTTGATCAGACTCGGGAAGATCTCCTGATGGTGGATCACCCCCTCAAGATCCATGTGCAGGACAAAGCTGAGGGCGAAACGGTCTTCTCTCGCCCGCAGACTGAAGAGGCCTTCCGAGAGTGACGGGGGGAACATGGCGATGCGTCCGTCGGGAAGGTAGATGGAACTGGCCCGGGATTCCGCCTCGTGATCCAGGTCATCATCCCGGATGACGAACTCGGCGACATCGGCGATGTGAACTCCCACCTCGAAAAGCCCGCTTTCCAAAGGGCGAAGGCTGAGGGCGTCGTCAAAGTCCCGGCTGAGGGCGCTGTCTATGGTAATCGTGTGGAGGTCCCGCAGGTCTTTGCGGCGGTTGAGGTCCCACCTTAACACAGCATTCACGGCGGCCAGACGCTCGGCGACATTTGTGACCGGTTCCGGAAAATCCGCCGTGATACCCTGTTCGTGAAGGAAAAGGTTCTCGTTTTCATGCCAGATGCCGAGGCGGACCAGAAGGCGAAAAACCGATGCCGGCTGCACCGGGATTTCGGCCCTTTTCAGGAGTTCTTTCACCAGGGTTGCCGTAGGAGCTTCCTGGCCATAAAGGCAAAAGCTCTTGAGATTGGCAATCAGCTTCTCTTCGGAACCGGTGAGGGCAGGGCGCCCTTTGCTCCGCCAGATGGCCTGGAGCCATCGGGAGCCTTCCGCCAGTTCGAGCTCTCTTTCCCGCTCTCGTTCCAGCTCAATGCGGCGCTGTTCGATCTTTTCCTGTGGGTTGGCAAAGAACCTGCCGTCCTTGAAGTGGAAGAAGAGGCGTTCCTGGAGCAGTTGCCGCTGCATGGCTGCAGCATGATGGTCGGTGACGGTGCCGGCGAAGACAAACTCGGCCAGCTCCCGCGCGGTGAAACCATCCCCTTCGCCCTCGATGAGCGACCAGAGCTCCTCGATGTTGACCGCCTCCATGAGCGTTCGGCGCAAGGCTGCAATATCGTTTAACTGCTGCACCAGTTCGTCGCGGGTCAGTTTCACGTTGAGCGGCTGGCTGCCGGCATGAATGAGGCGGCTCGAAGCCAGGTTGAGCTCACGGTTGTACTGGGTGAGCACAGTCAGCCGGTGATCTTTGCAGGCCAGACAGACGCCGCAGATGATTTCCTTGGCGTCAAAGAATTCGACGACGGTTCCCGGCTGGATTTCCTGGGCATGCTGGGTCATGAGCGATTGCCTGCCTTGGCCACTTTGCGTGTCTCCATCAGATATGATTCTACCCCGGCGGTGATGCCCTTGACCAGATTCTGCTGAAATATCCTGCTCTTCAACCGGTTTTCCTCGTCCTGATTGGTGATGAATCCCGTCTCGATCAGCACGCTGGGCATCTCCGCTCCCAACAAAACATGAAAGGGCGCCTGTTTCACTCCCAGATCGCGAACCTTATCACCTTTTGCCCGCAGTTTGGCAACCATGTTGCGCTGAATCTGCCCGGCCAGGGCCGCCGATTCCTTGATCTTGGTGGTGAGGACGAGCTTTTGGAGCAGCGCTTTGAGGTCGCTCATGCTCCGGCGCGACGGGGCGTTTTCGAGGGCCGCCACGCGGGCGCCTTCCTGGTCTTTGGAAAAGTTGAGGAAAAAGGTCTCAATGCCGGCAAGACTCCGGTCGATATGGGCGTTGGCATGGATGGAAAGGAAAAGATCGGCTTTGGCGGCATTGGCGATGCGCGTGCGTTCCTCGAGCGCAAGGAACCGGTCGCTGGTGCGGGTCAGGATGACCTTGCAGCGGAGTCTGATTTCAAGCTCTGCCTTAAGCGCCTTGGCAATAGCGAGCGTAATGTCCTTTTCGGCGAGACGGTGGCAGCTGATCGCCCCACAGTCCTTACCGCCGTGTCCAGGATCGATGACAATGCTTTTGACCCCCAGCGCCAGCTGTTTTGCCAGACTGGGCAGCGGGGCCGCGACGGCGGTGACAGAGGGGACCGATTGGGGGGCGGTCCGCACGATCGGTGAGCGGCCCCGGACCTCCCGCTCGCCTGCCTTGGCGATGAGGGGCCGGACGCTGAAGCCGGCAATGAGCAGAGGCAGCAACGCGAGCAAAAGCGCCGGGGGGATGTTATTCTTCACGAGCATCATCTTCTGTCCGTGGCACTCGCCGACGCGGCCCCTTCCTCGCCGGCTTTCCCAGCACGGCCCTGGAGCTGCTCTTTGAGGGCGTGAAGCGTTTGCAGGGCAGCAAGAGGGGTGAGCCGATCAAGGTCAAGGGATAGAATGCTGTCTTGGAGCCATTCTGCAGACGGGCGAAACAGGCCGAGCTGGATTCCCGGTTCCCTGCCGCGTACGGGGCGCCCCCGCTTCCTGGCCACCGCCGGTTGCGCAAGAAACGTGGTTTCCCCTTTCTCCAGCTGCACAAGCAGCTCTTTGGCGCGTTCAATGACCTCCGCCGGCAGCCCCGCCAGGCGTGCCACCTGAATGCCGTAACTGCGGTTGGTGCCCCCCGGAATGAGTTTGTGGAAAAAGAGGATATCGTTCTGCCATTCCTTAATGGCCACGTTGAAGTTTTTCACCCGGCTGTGGGTGCGCGCCAGATCGGTGAGCTCGTGGTAATGGGTCGCGAAGAGCGTCTTGACCCCGGCGCCCTGAAGGTCGTGGAGGTACTCGGCTACCGCCCAGGCGATGCTCAAACCGTCGAAAGTGCTCGTGCCGCGGCCGATTTCATCGAGAATGATGAAGCTCTTGGGCGTGGCCTGGTGGAGAATATTGGCGCTCTCCTGCATTTCCACGAGGAAGGTGGAACGGCCCCGGGCGAGGTCGTCCGCCGCGCCGACGCGGGTGAAGATCCGGTCAACCAGCCCGATATGGGCTTCGGATGCGGGCACAAAGCTGCCGATCTGAGCCAGAAGCACGATCAGGGCTGCCTGCCTCAGGATGGTCGATTTTCCCGCCATATTCGGCCCGGTGATGATCAGCACCTGCTGGTTTTCCTGGTTCAGTTCGAGGTCGTTGGGCACAAAAGCACCGCTTGGGAAAAAATGTTCGATGACGGCATGCCGACCGTCGCGGATGACGATGGCATCAGCCTCGCTGAGCTGTGGTTGGCAGTAGTCGTTGCGGGCGGCAACCTCGGCCAGGCAGGCGAGGCAATCGAGGTCGGCGATCACGTCGGCCATGAACTGGAGGCGCTGGCAGTGGCTGCTGACCTGCCGGCGGAGCTCTTCGAAGAGCTGTTGTTCGAGCTCCAGGCGCTTTTCATCGGCTTCGAGCACCTGCGTCTCGAAAGTCTTGAGCTCTTCGGTGAAAAACCTTTCGGCATTCACCAGGGTCTGCTTGCGGAAATAGTCGTCAGGAACCGCGCCGAGGTTCGCTTTCGAGATCTCGATATAATAGCCGAAGACTTTGTTGTAGCGAACCTTGAGCGATGCGATGCCAGTGCGCCGGCGTTCCTGGGCTTCATAGCCGGTCATCCAGCTGCGGGCGTCCCGGCTGAGGCTCACATAGTGATCCAGTTCGGCACTGACGCCGGGAGCGATCACCCCGCCGGCGTTGAAGGTGAGGGGCGGTGGGTCGGCCAGGGTTGCCTGGAGAAGGTCTGCCACATCGGTCAGATCGTCCCACGAGGCCAGCAATTCGGTGAGCTTCGCGGCCTTGCAGCCGCCAAGCGCCCGGCGGATGGCGGGCAACACCTGGAGCGACTTTTTCAAAGTGACGAGATCGCGGGGGATGGAGACCCCGGCGCTGTTCCGCCCGCTGAGCCGTTCGATGTCGTTTATCTGTTCAAGGGAGGTCCGGAGCTCAGCGCGGAGGCTTGCCCGTGCCACCAGTTCCGCCACCGCCTGCTGACGGCTGAAGACTCCTTCCAGATGGATCAGGGGATAGCGGAGCCATTGTTGCAGCTTGCGGCCGCCCATGGGGGTTGAGGTCTGGTCGACAACCGCCAGAAGCGACCCCTTGCGCCCCTGAAAGCTGGCGGACTGGAAGATCTCGAGGTTGCGAACGGTCGCCTCATCGAGCACCATATAATCGGAACGACGATAAGGGAGCAGTTTCCTGAGATGAGGGCACGAGCCCAGAAGATTGGTCTGGAGATAGGCAAGAATCGCCCCGGCGGAGCGGATGCCGGCTTCCATCCGGTGAATGCCAAAACCTTCCAGGGAATGGACCTCAAACTGCTGGATGAGGCGTTCTTCGGCCCGGCGCCTTTCAAAATCATCCGGATCGCGCACCGTCACAGTAAAATCCAGCTGCCGGCGCAGCAGTTCCGCCCAGGTGTGGTCTTCATCACGGGGAACGAGGATTTCCTTCGGGGCTACGCGCAGCAACTCCTCTTTGAGCGTTGCTTCGGCATCCAGTTCCACCAGTCGAAAGTCGGCAGTCGAAATGTCAAGATAAGCCAGACCAAAAGCCCGATTGTCATGGGTCCGCGAGACGGCGGCCAGGTAATTGGGCTGGTCGGAAAGGAGATTCTGGCTCTCGAGGATGAGCCCCGGGGTGATGACGCGGGTCACCTCGCGGCGCACCAGCCCCTTCGCCTGTCTGGGGTCCTCGACCTGGTCGCAGATGGCAACCTTCCGGCCAGCCGCGACCAGTTTCGCGACGTAGCCGTCAGCGGCGTGATAGGGGACTCCGCACATGGGGATCGGATTATCCGCCTGTTTGTCGCGCGAGGTGAGGGCAATTTCCAAAATGCGTGAGGCAACCACCGCATCTTCCAGGAAGAGCTCATAAAAATCACCCATGCGATAGAGCAGCAGGGCATCCGGGTGCCGCGCTTTGATCTCTAGATACTGCTGCATCATGGGCGTCGGTTTGTGCATAACACTGTTCCGAGTTGCGCGTTCCGCGCTGCGGGTTGCGCGTTGCGAGTTGCGAGTTGCGGGTTGCGCGTTTCTGGTCCTGAACCCGGGGCAGGGACGTTGGCAACCTTTGGGTCTCCGACTGCTCACGGGTCTTGCCCACGAATGATAATTACCTTTAAAATCCTAATTTGTCAGGGCCGAATTTGCGTTTTTGGGGTGATGGGTGATGGGTGATGGGTGATGGGTGATGGGTGATGGGTGATGGGTGATGGGT
>CAZDKX010000204.1:0-8995 GCA_964505935.1 uncultured Syntrophobacteraceae bacterium | reverse complement strand
GAAGTGCGTCTGAAAAATACCGGGCTGCGCGGCGTGAAGGTGGCTGACACGAAGATCAGCTACATCGACGGCGAGCACGGCGTCCTCATCTACCGCGGCTACCGCATTGAAGAACTGGCGGAGCGCGCTTCCTTCATGGAAGTCGCCCATCTCCTTCTGAAAGGCACGTTGCCGACGCCGCCCGAACTCTCCCTCTTCAGCCGGGAAGTCGCGGCGGCCCGGCAGCTCCCACCCTTCCTTTACGAAGTATTCAGAAGCCTGCCCCAAGCGGCCGCCCCCATGGATGTCCTTCAGGCCGCGATGCCGCTCCTGGGAATGGCGGACCCGGAGCTCCAGGACGAATCCCGGGAAGCTAATTTGCGCAAGGCGATCCGCCTCCTCGCCGGGGTGCCGGCAACGGTGGCGGCCTGGCACCGGATCCGCAACGGAGAGGACCCTCTGCCGCCGGATGACGGTCTCTCCCACACCGCCAATTTTCTGTGGCAACTCACGGGTCAAAGGCCCGATGAGGCAACCGCCCGCATGCTGGATGTCATTCTCGTCCTCCATGCCGACCACACCTTCAACGCCTCGACCTTCGCCTGCCGGGAAGTGGTTTCCACCCAGGCCCACATTTATGCCGGGGTCTCGGCGGGCTTCGGGGCACTCTCGGGAAGCCTGCACGGCGGTGCCAACACGCAGGTCGTAAAAATGCTCCTGGAAGTTGAAGCCCGGACGAAGTCGCTGGAGGAGGTGGAGGCGTGGGTCAAGGAGCGGCTGGCCAAAGGGCAAAAGATCATGGGAATGGGGCATGCGGTCTACAAGACCATCGACCCCCGCTCGATCATCCTCAAGAAGATGTCCCTGGAACTGGGCCGCAAGACGGGCCATGAAAACTGGTATCAGATCCTGACCAGAATCGACGAAGTCGGCGAGCGGGAGTTTGCGCGTCTGGGCAAGACCAACATCAAGACCAATGTGGATTTCTACAGCGGCTCGGTTTATGCCATGATGGGCATTCCGACCGATCTCATGACCCCGATGTTTGCCATTTCGCGCATTTCGGGCTGGTGCGCGCACATCATCGAGGAAAAATTCGCCGAAGCGCAGGGCAAACCCGCCCTCTATCGCCCCTCGGCCGAATACGTCGGCGACTATTGCGGCCCGATTGGCTGTGTTTTTCAGCCGCTGGATGAGAGGAAAGCACCCGGTTCCTAGGCTACTGCCGCATTTCCTGCTGCACCACCGACCACGACTCGCTCCTGGCTGCACATGAGGAACAAATCATGAAACTGGTTTCCATCAACCCTTACACCGAAGAGCTCAATGGAGAATTCGAAGCTTACCCCCTCGACCGCTGCAGGGCCGCCGTCAGTCGCGCCAGGTCCGCCCTCCCCGCCTGGCAACGGCTGTCGGTGGCCGAGCGCCTCGAATCGCTGAAAGGCATCATCGACCAGCTCGAAAAGCGGAAGCTCGCCTGCGCCGAGCTCATCACCCGCGAGATGGGCAAGCCCATCCGGCAGGCGCTATCCGAAATCGACAAGTGTCTGCGGCTCTGCCACTACTACGTCCACCATTCCGTCACGACCCTGCAGGACCAGATCATCCCGACCGAGGCGCAGCAAAGCTACGTCACCTTCGAACCCCTCGGCGTCATTCTGGGCATCATGCCCTGGAACTATCCCTTCTGGCAGGTCTTGCGCTTTGCCGTGCCCACCATGATGGCGGGCAACGCCTGCCTGCTCAAGCATGCCTCCAATGTGCCCCTGGCCGCCCTGGAACTGGAGCGGCTGTTCCTCGAGGCCGGCTTTCCCCCCCACCTGTTTCAGACCCTGTTGACCGATGCGGCAACGGCGGCGGCCCTCATCGAACAGGATCAGGTGGACGGTGTATCGCTCACCGGCAGTGTCGCCGCCGGCTCCCGGGTCGGCTCCCTGGCCGGCGCGCAGATCAAGCAGGTGGTGCTGGAGCTGGGCGGGTCCGACCCCTTCATCGTGCTCGAGGATGCCGACGTCCGGCTGGCCGCCGAAAAGGCGGTGCAGGCCAGGACCTCCAACACCGGGCAGAGCTGCCTCGCGGCCAAGCGCTTCATAGTCCTGGAGGCGGTGGCGGCTGACTTCGAGGAAGCCTTCCTGACCCACCTGAGGGCGCTGCGGATGGGGGACCCGGGCGATGAGGCCACGAATCTCGGACCGCTGGCCAAAAAGGAGCTGGTCGAGGAGGTGAACGCCCAGCTCGACGACGCGCTGAGCAAAGGCGCCAGGGTCGCCTGCGGCCCCAGCCCCCCCGTTGGCAAGGGCTTCTTCTTCCAGCCGGCGGTCCTCACCGGGGTCGCCCCCGAAATGCGGGTGCTCAGGGAGGAAGTCTTCGGCCCCCTGGCGCCCATCATCACTGCCCGGAATGAGGAGGAAGCCATCGAGCTGGCCAACGCCACCGACTTTGGGCTGGGGGCTTCGATCTGGAGCCGGAACACCGAGCGTACGCGGGAGCTTTCCCGGGACATCAAGGCGGGCTTCGTCGCCGTCAACCACATCGTCAAATCGGACCCCCGGCTGCCCTTCGGCGGGATCAAGAAATCCGGGGTAGGAAGAGAAATGGCTCATTTCGGGCTGCTGGAATTCGTGAATGCCAAGACCATGGTGATCGGCGGGCTGGACGATGAACCCTGAACGACAGGAAGCAGATGCCTTCGGCCCCCTCCCGGTGCCGGAGGATGCTTATTACGGCGCGCAAACGCAGCGTGCCGTCGCCAATTTCCCGGTGAGCGGGCTCACCCTGCCGCCCGTTTTCATCCGCACCCTGGGCCTGGTCAAGCAATGCGCCGCCGCCGTCAACCGGGAATTGGGGCTGCTGGACGGCAAACTCGCCCACGCCATCCACCAGGCTGCCCGGGAAGTCGTCGAGGGCAAATTCGACCGTCAGTTCCCGGTGGATGTCTTCCAGACCGGCTCGGGGACCTCCACCAACATGAACGCCAACGAAGTCATCGCCGGCCGCGCCAATGAACTCCTCACCGGCACGAAGGGCGGCAAAGCCCCCGTCCACCCCAACGATCACGTCAACCTCTGCCAGTCGAGCAACGACGTCATCCCGACGGTCATCCACCTCGCCGCCCTGACCGAACTCAAGCAGCGCCTCGTACCGGCGCTCACCGTCCTGCACCGGAGCCTCACCCGGAAGGCGCAAGAGTTTCGCGGACTTCTCAAGATGGGCCGCACCCACCTCCAGGATGCCGTCCCGATACGGCTGGGGCAGGAGTTTTCCGGCTACGCCAGGCAGGTGGAGCAGGGCCTCAGAAGGGTCCAAGCCGTCGAGCCGTCCCTTGCTGAATTGGCCCTCGGCGGCACGGCCGTGGGCACCGGCGTCAACGCCCATCCTGATTTCGCCCCGAAGACGATCGCGCTCCTGTCCGCCTCAACCGGGTGCGTTTTGCGCGAAGCGCCCAATCATTTCGAAGCCCAGGCGGCCCAGGATGCCGCAGTGGAAACCAGCGGCGCCCTCAAGAGCACGGCCGTCAGCCTCGGGAAAATCGCCAACGACCTGCGCTGGCTGGCTTCGGGACCCCGGTGCGGTCTGGGAGAAATCAACCTCCCCGCGCTCCAGCCTGGCTCCTCCATCATGCCGGGCAAGGTCAACCCGGTCATGCCGGAAGTGGTCCTGCAGGTGGCGGCCCAGGTGATCGGCAACGACGCCGCCATCACCGTCGGCGGCCAGGGAGGCGTCTTCGAGCTCAACACCATGCTGCCCCTCATCGCCTACAACCTCCTGCAATCCATCGCCCTGCTCACTTCGGCGGCGGACCTCTTCGCCCGCAACTGCATCGACGGGATCAGCGCCAACGTCGAACGGTGCGCCGCGACCATCGAACAGAGTCTGGCCCTGGCCACCTATCTCGTCCCCCTCATCGGCTACGACCGGGCGGCGGAAATCGCCAAGGAAGCGCACCGGACGGGACAAACCGTGCGCGAAGTCGCCCTGAGCCGGGGAGATCTTTCCCCGGAGGCCATCGAAGAGGTTTTCTCCAGGATTTATACCGATGCTTCCCAATAGGTCAGCACGGTGTCAGGTGTGGCTAATGGTCAGCATCAAGAGGGAGAAACGGGATGATCACCTGCGCCGCATGGTATCAGGCTGTCATTTATAGATTAATCAGGCCAACAGTCTCTGGTTAATGGACCAGTTCAGGAAGGATCGGTATGAGACCATCGCCTCCTGTCGACACCCCTCACCCCTCACCCCTCACCCCTCACCCTTCACCCCTCACCTCTCACCCCTCACGCCTCACCCTCTTTTTAGCACTCTCCCGAACCCCCCACGCGCTGCTGGATATGACCACCCCGGCGCTTGGCGCTCTCCTCTGGCTCGGCGGCATCCCGTCTCCGCGCATCGTCATCCTGGGGCTCATAACCGCCTTTGCCGGGTACACCGCCGTGTATGCCCTGAACGATCTCGTCGACTACCGGACGGATCGCGAAAAAATCCGCCAGGGCGGACTACCCGGCACCGCCTACGACCTGGATGCGGTCTACGTGCGGCACCCGCTGGCCCAGGGGCTGCTCAGCTTGAGAGAGGCCGTGCTGTGGACGGCGGGCTGGGCAACGCTGGCGCTCGTCGGCGCCCTGCTGCTGAACCCCGTGTGCGCTCTTGTCTTCCTCACCGGTTGCCTGGCCGAAACCGTCTACTGCCTGCTGTTCCGCATCAGCTATCTCCGCATCCTGCTGAGCGGCGTGGTCAAGACCGCCGGGGGCATCGCCGCGGTCTTCGCCGTGGAACCCCACCCGTCACCCATCTTCCTGCTCGTCCTCTTCCTCTGGCTGCTCTCGTGGGAAGTCGGCGGCCAGAATGTCCCCAACGATCTGGCCGATCTGGATGAAGACCGGAGTTTCCAGGCACGCACCGTCCCCGTCCACTTTGGCGCCCAAAGCGCGGCCCGCATCGCCCTCTACAGTCTGGGCGCCACCGTCGGCTTCAGCCAGCTGCTCTACTGGGCCACGCCGGCCGCCCTGCACCCCCTCTACCTGCCGCTGGCCCTGGTTGCCAGCTTCACCCTGCTGATCCCGCCGGCCCGCAGGCTCGCCGCCACCCGGGCCGCCCCCGAAGCCGCCGCCCTTTTCAACCGGGCCTCCTACTATCCCGCAACCATGCTCCTGGTGGTCCTGCTCAGTTCCTTACCCTGACCGGTCCGAGATCCATGCACTCCCATGCCCACCCTTCACTCACCACTCATCACTCTCCACTCATTACTCATCACTCTCTACTCTCCACTTTTCAGGAGGTTCCAGCCATGGCCACCTTTCCCCAACTCGAGCGCTTCCTATGGTTTGACGGCCGCCTGAAGGGAATGCATTTCCCCAACGCGTCCCACCTTGCCGCCGAGTTTGAAATCTCCTACAAGACCGCCCAGCGCGACATCACCCTTTACCGTGACCGGCTGCTGGCCCCCATCGTTTACGATGCTGCGCGTAGAGGCTACTACTACACCGAAGCGGGCTTCGAGCTGCCCCGACTGCCCACCACCCAGGAGGAGCTCCTGGCGCTGCTCGTCGCCCGGCGCCTGCTGGCGACTTCGGCCGGAGGTTTCCTCGGCGAGGCCATCCGGGGCTTCAGCCTGAAGCTGCGGGATGCGGCGGCCGCTCTCGGCCTGGACGACACCCGACTGGGAGAGGCCTTTTCGTCCTCCTGGCACGGCCACAGCCCGGCCTCCGGAAAGATTTTCCAGGGGGTGGTGGAAGGCCTCATCCAACACCGCGTGATCGAGATCGCCTACCACTCGGCGGGCTCGAGCGAAACCACCCGGCGGCAGGTCGAACCCCATCATCTGCAGCACTACATGGGTTCGTGGGTGCTCATCGCCTGGTGCCGCCTCCGCCGGGACTGGCGCAAGTTTCATCTCGCCCGCATCGAAATCCTGAATCTTCACGTGGAGACGTTCCCGCCCCGGCCTCGCGAGCAATGGTCCCCCATGCTGGACGCCGCCTTCGGCATCTTCCAGGGCCCGGCCTCGTTTCCGGTCACTCTACGCTTCACGCCCTTCCGCGCCCGCTGGGTACGCGAACAGCTCTGGCACCCGGCCCAGAAGGCTCGTACCACCCCGGACGGCGGCCTCGAACTCTCCTTTCCGGTAGCCGATTTCCGCGAGGTCAAAATGATGATCCTCCAATTCGGCGCCGACGTCGAAGTTTTGGCCCCGGACGCCCTGCGGGAGGAGGTTCGCGAGGAAGTGGCCCGCATGAGAAAGCTCTATTGGTAGCAGACAGTCCCCCAGCACCTGTGCCTCGATGATTCGGCCAAGGTCCACGCCATTTCTCCCATCGCCAGGAACTGGATGCTTTCTTCGTGTCTCTTCGTGTGACTTCGTGGATGAGAAATGTTTTCCCATAGCCTCCTGGGACCCGAGCGGAATTCCATTTCCATTTCGCGCCTTGCAAGCTATGCTTTTGCATACAAGAGCATACAGGAGGATACCCCCATGCAGGAGGTCATCACCGTTCGGGTTGGGCGCGACGTCAAGGAGCGCCTCGAGAGCCTGGCGAAAGCGACGGCTCGCAGCCGGTCTTTCCTGATTGCCGAGGCTATCCGCTGCTACCTGGATGAGCAGGCCTGGCAAGTCGAGCAGGTCGAGGAGGGCATAGCCGAGGCTGAAAGCGGTAAGCTGGTGGAACACGAAGAGGTAGTAACCAAGTGGGAGGCCAGGCTTGCAGCTTCGGTGGACCGAAAAAGCCAATCGTAATTTGGACGATGTCGAAGCCTATATCGCGCAGGACAATCCCAACGCGGCCATTCGGATGGTTCTAAAGATCATCCGGGCGTTGGAGCATCTGCTTCAGCGCCCGGCCCTAGGAAGACCGGGGCGAATCCTCGGCACGCGAGAGCTGGTCATCACCGGCACGCCATTTATCGTGCCGTACCGAGTCCGTGGCGAAAGAGTGGAGATTCTGGCTGTGCTGCACGGGGCCATGAAGTGGCAAAAGAGGTTCTGAGGCAAGCGGTGGGCTGTTCCAGTGAAAATTCAGGGACCGGTTAAGGCTCATTAGCGCACCAGTGTCAAACGATCAAAGCGACTCTCGCCATTTGATGTCATCGATCCTGCCGCTGCCGCGGACGGCGAAGCTCTTCACTTGCAGGATCTCCACCCCCTCCTGCGCCCTGGACAGGTCGGCCTGCAGGTCGCGCACAAAGGTGTGCCACTCCCCGTCTATGGCTCCGGTGCCAAGACCCAGCCTGACCCGGCGGGAGGTTCCGAGATGGTCCGCGTTGACGGGTCTATACTGCAACTGTCGAATACCGGCGGTCGTTTGTACCGCAACGGATATTACGAAATTTTCATTGTACTTCATGCTCCATTGAATCACGGACCAGCCCTTGCCGACCCGGTTGCCGAGACTCTCCCAACGCAGCCGGTAGCCGTTTTGCTTCCGGGAACCCGAGAGCTCGATCACATAGCCGCCACGATCCTCGTCAAATACATTGCTGATGAGGGCTCCGGCGGGGGACGCATCAAAGACTTCCCAACCATCCGTGCCCTCATCCTCCGCATCACCGCAGACCTTCTCACCCATCCACCCGGCGTCAGTGGTAATCAGGAGGGAATCCAGTTTCGTGCCGTCTTCCATCGGCCTGATCACCAGCGTATGCATCCCCGCATCAAGGTAAAAGGAGGTTGGAGTGGGATCGTTCTTGCCTTTGATCCGGTCCCAGAACCAGGTACTTTTGGCCCCTATCGCCGTATGCCAGGCGATACCGGCCCCGTAGTCCAGCGACACAAGGAACGAATTGTTCTTGACGTTGCTGGCGGCCACCCGGGCCCAGATCTCATAGTTGCCGGCAGTGGGTGCGCTGAAGCTGTAAAGCGCCTGCCCCGCCTGGTTCAGCGAGTCGGTAACGTCTCCCTTCCCATTGCGGACCCGGATGTATTTCCCGCCATCGGCTTTGGGGTCTTTTGCCCGGGTCATGGGTGCAGAGAGAGAGCCATCCGCAGCTTCCAGCACGATCTTCGCGTGGGCGTTGATGATCACATCGAAAGCTGCCGCATTGGAATCCTCGCGCCCGTCGTTGGCTTTGAAGGTGAACGTGTCCGTGCCGGTGGTATTGGCGATGGGTGTGTAGGTAAAGGTCCCGTTTGCTGCATCAAGCGAGAGCGAGCCCAACGTGGGGGCGCTCGCGATCTTGTATTCAAGCACCTCGCCATCCCCATCGTTGGCACTGAGGCTGCCGCTGATGGGAGTATCCTGAAAGGTGGTCACCGTACCCGAACTGGCAACGGGTGGCTTGTTGCTTAGCGATACGATGCGAACCGCGACCGTTGCGGTTGCGGTCAGGCCACCCGGATCCACGACCTGAAACGTGAAGCTGTCATCGCCGGTAACACCTGCATGGGGAAGGTAGGTGAAGGTGCCGGCAGCTGAATCATGGAGTGTCAGGGTGCCCATGGAGCCCTGCGCAGCAAGGCGGTAGGTCAGGGCATGGCCCTCGGGGTCAGCGGCAATGAGTACGCCGCTGACGGGGGTGTCCTGATGAGTACTGAACACGCCTTCCTGAGCTATTGGGGGATTGTTGGGCGCCGGGGCCACATAGGTGACTTCCTCGGAAAAGGCGCTTTCGTTGCCATGCCTGTCATAGGCTGTCGCCGCGAAGTAATAGGTCGTCCCCGCCTGCAGGTCGGAGACGGCATAGCTGTACACCAGGCCCGCATCGTAGCTGGCCGAATAGTCTCTTGTCGAAGTACCACAGTAGACCTTATAGCCTGCGATGCCGGGGTCCCTGTTGGAATCCCAGGCCAATGTGACCTGCAAGGCATGAGCCGTTGGCGCGGTTGGGAAAAAGCAAAAAACCACCAGTAATGGAAAAGCTGCGGCAAAAAGGAATTTTCCGCACCTCCGGTGTTTGTTGAATAGGGGGTACTGGTGCACAAATAGCATCTCCTCAACCTTCTTACTGCCCTGAAAAGTTCCGAGTGATGAGTTGTGAGTTCCGAGTTGCCAGTTACCTTACGTCCTTTCATGCCTCTTCGGGTGTC
>CAZDKX010000203.1:2818-9072 GCA_964505935.1 uncultured Syntrophobacteraceae bacterium | reverse complement strand
GTGCCGCCGGACCTCCTCCGGGAAGTGGATGCGGTGCTCCAGGAAGAGCTGCTGTCGGTGGAAAAGGGCAGCAACCAGATCCTGGGCGGCGTTCAGGTCGCAGCTGAAATTTTGAACAATTGTGATAAACGGACGGAAGAAAAGATCCTCCAGGCCCTTGAAGATTTCGATGAGGAACTGGCGGAGAAAGTTCGAAAACTGATGTTCGTGTTCGAAGACCTTGCCGGCGTCAATGATCAGGGCATTCGCGAGCTTTTGAAGGAGGTGAAGAGCGAAGATCTGACTCTGGCTCTAAAAACCGCTTCCGAGGAGCTCAAGCGCAAAGTCTTGGGCAACCTTTCCAAACGGGCGGCGCAGATCCTGGAGGAGGACATGAGCGTCATGGGGCCCGTTCGCCTGAGCGAAGTGGAGACCGCGCAGCAGAACATCATCAATGCGGCCAGGCGGCTGGAGAAGGAGGGCAAGATCTTCCTCATGGGCGGCGGCGAAGGTGGAGATCCCCTTGTCTAAGATCATCAGAGCACCGTCCGATCAGGCGGAACCGTTTGCCTCCTTCGGTTTTACGGAATTGCAGCAGGAGAGGAGGTCCCCATCCGGCGTCATCAATCGGGTGGGAGGCGTCGTCGCCACCGCCAGCACGCCGGCTGCCTCCTTTGAATTTACGGAATTGCAGCAGGAGAGGAGGTCCCCATCCGGCATCACCAATCGCATGGGAGGGACCGGCACCTCCTTCGGCGAGCCGGCGCCAGCCGTCGATATCGAGGCATCCGTTCAAGAGCTTCTGTTGAATGCGGAACGGAAGGCTCAGGAACTGGAAGAGGAGGCTTATCGGAATGGATATGAGCAGGGCCAGAAGGACGGCTTTGAAGTCGGCCAGAAAAGCATGGCCATTGTGAAAGAGCATCTCGAGAAGCTTCTGGATTCCATGCAGAGCGCCCCTCAGTCTATTCTTGCCACCTATCGCGAATGGCTCATCCAGATGTGCCTCGTGATTTCCCGCCATATCGTCCGCAGAGAACTGATCACGGACAGCACCCAACTGGCGGGGCTCATCGAAACCCTGCTGGGGGAGGCCCTCGAAGACCATACCCTCACCGTAAATCTCCACCCGTACGATCTGGCTCTTCTGGAACAGCACCTGGACCTGGAGAAGCTCGCCGAGCGGACCGGTCGCACTTTCACCCTCAAGGCTCATCCTCGGATCGAGCGCGGCGGCTGCCGGGTGGAAAGTGATGTTCAAGTTTTTGACGCTTCCATCGAAAAACGCTTCTCTTTTATTGAACAGGCCCTGAGAAACGATGGACCCATCACCGACGAGATCCCTGCCTGAAGGCTTGCTGAACCTTGCTGATCCCCCTGCCGTGATCAAAGGCTGCCCTCACTGGGAGAAATCCGGCAAAGTGGTGCAGCTGGTGGGCAACATGATCGAGGTGGCGGGAGTAGACGCAGCCTTGGGTGACATCTTCCGCATTGCCAGCAGCGAGGGTGAGCTGCCCATTTATGCACAGGTGGTTGGTTTTCAGCAGCAGCGCCTTAAGCTCAGCCCCCTCACGGCCCTTGACGGCATCCAGCCGGGAGCCCTCGTCTCCTTCTGCCCGCAGGCTCACACCCTGCCCGCCAGTCCCGGCCTGCTCGGACGAATTCTTGACGGCATGGGACATCCCATCGATGACAAGGGTCCCCTGCCTCCGGGCACCCCCTACCCGCTCCTGACCAAAGTCGTCAATCCCCTGCGCCGACCCCTGATTTCGGAGCAGCTCGATGTCGGCGTGCGCAGCGTCAACAGCCTGCTTCCCCTCGGTAAAGGTCAGCGCATGGGAATTTTCGCCGGCTCCGGGGTCGGCAAGAGCACGCTGCTCGGCATGATGGCCCGCCACACTACCGCACCCGTCAATGTGATCGCCCTCATCGGTGAGCGCGGCCGAGAAGTGAACGAATTCCTTGAAAACGAGCTCGGCCGGGAAGGCATGAGTCATTCGGTGGTGGTGGTGGCCACCTCCAACCAACCGGCCACCATCCGGCTGCGGGGGGCCTACCTTGCCTGCACCATTGCCGAATACTTTCGGGACCAGGGCCAGGACGTCCTCTTCATGATGGATTCGGTGACCCGCTTTGCCATGGCCGGCCGGGAAATCGGGCTGGCAGCCGGTGAGCCGCCCACCACCAAAGGCTATACTCCCAGTGTGTTCACCCATATGCCAAACCTTCTCGAACGCGCGGGCAACTTCGAAAATGCGTCCATCACAGGGATCTACACCGTCCTGGTGGAAGGCGACGACCTCGAAGACCCCATCGCCGACGCTCTCCGGTCGATCCTCGATGGCCATATTGTCCTGGATCGCAAGCTGGCGCACAAACATCAGTATCCGGCGATCAACGTGCTGAAGAGTGTCAGCCGTTTGACGGATGCGCTCCTGACCAAAGAACAGCGGGCCCCCCTCGCCCACTTCGTGCAAACCCTGGCCAGGTATGAAGCCAGTGAAGACATGATCAACATCGGGGCCTATGCCGCCGGCGCCAATCCCGAAACCGACTACGCCATTGCCATGTATGATAAATTCTGCCAGTTTCTCAGACAGCCGGTGGACGAGCAGTGCTCGATCGCCGCAGCCCGGCAGACCCTCGCTGCGCTCTTCCAGAGCTGACTGCCGACGCCTCGACGTGTAACATGGCTTACAAATTTCGCTTTCACGCCCTCTTGAAATACCGTCAGTACCTGCTCACTCAGGCTCAAACTGAGCTGGCAACCGCAATCAAACACTATGAGGTGGTGCGAACGCTCTATGAGAAGACCACTGCCGAACGAGACCAGGCCGTCGTTTCGTTTGAGGAAAAACAGCGCTCCGGTATAAAGGCCGCCGAATACCATCTTTTCCAGAACTATTTCATCTCGTTGGAACAACAATTGCTTCAATTGCAGAGTGAACTGCAGGAGTTGTCCAAAGGGATTGCCGAGGCCAAAGAGCTTCTCCTGCAACGGGAAATAGAGCTCAAGATGCTCGAAGTCACCGACGAGAAAGATCGCACGGCCCATCGCAAGGCTCAGGCGAAGAAAGAGCAGACACAACTGGATGAACGGGCGGTGATGAGTGACTTCATTAAGAGGATTCCCCTGGAGAGAGAGTAAGAAGGAAACAGCAGGATGAAGCACAAGGTCCCTTTCATCATTGGTTCCATTCTCGTTGTGGGGATGCTCGCCGTGGTCTCCCTCAAGCTTTTTATGGCAACGGGTCACCTGATGATCGAAAATAAGAAGTTGAACTCCCTCTTGACCATCCCCGAGGTGTTGGCCACGGACCAGAAGAAGGGCACTCCCAAAATCCCGGAGAACGCCCTCCCACTCGCAGACAAGGAGCGTTCCGACAAACCGGCGTCGGAAACAGAGCCACTCAGGACAGCCAAAGCCAGCATCCCTTCCAGTACCGAGACGCTTGCCCTTTTGGAACAAAGAGAGCTCGAACTGAAGCGCAAGGAACAAATGCTCCAGGAACAGGAAAAGCATTTGCTCCAGATGCAGAAGGAAGTTGAGCAGAAACTTCAGGAACTCATCGCCATCCAGAAGGAGATTCAGGCGTTCCGCAATGAGAAGACGGAAACCAGGAATGCCAGTATTCGCTCGCTCGCCCAAATCTACGGCACGATGAAGCCCAAGGAAGCAGCAAAGCTGCTCGAGAACATGGACGAGAAACTGGTGGTGAGCCTGCTGTCCACGATGAAAGCCAACGAAGCGGCCGAGATCCTCTCCATCATGGACTTCAAGAAAGCCGCAAAGATTTCAGAAGCGCTGACTCAGCGCTAACGGCCAATCCAATTACCCCTTTTTCCTGAACAGTTGCGCGTTGCGGGTTGCGGGTTGCTCGTTCCCAAGCTCCAGCTTGGGAACGCAGATGCGAAGCTCCCGCTTCGCGTGCCGCCCCCGAATGAGAGTCTGTCGCACCTGTAGAAGAAGCTGGAGCTTCAGCCGGTTCGGTTCCAAGCTGGAGCTTGGGATCCAGCATCAATCAGCATACCAGCATCAAAGGCCCCCGTTTAAGCTTCCTTCGCATTCTTTGTATTCTTCGTATTCTTCGTGGCCAGGTCACAATTCAGGGACACAATAAATGACACTCCTTGAACACGCTTTTGAGTTGACGCCGGACGGCGTTCGGCGGAATGACGAAGGAGGAGTTTGGAGGCCTTTTGCGACACCCTTCCGAGCGGCAAGATTTGCGTAGCACCTCAGCAAAATTTTCCCTGCACCTTTTGGCCCAGCCCTGACATCGAAATCACAACTCATTGACAATACACCTTTTTTCATGGATGCCCGAGTTGGTATCCAACTTGCTTGAAGAACACGGCGAGCGGTAAAAGCGTTCCGAAAAACCCAAAAGGGATAGCGTTCATGCAGCCGACAGGCATACAACCATCACAATTGCTCATGGAAGTCATGGCCAGTGCCAAGGAGAAAATCGGGCAGGAAATCTGCCGTTCAGATTTCTCTCAACAGCTTCACGAGCAACACCGGCTTGCCCAGAACGCCCCCTTGGGACCATCAGCCGCCGCGATGCTGCAGCCGCTGAATGTGGCCTCGGACTCCTCCCCGGCACTCAGCCAATCTTCGTTGGTACAGCCCTCCGAAAACGGAAGCAGGCTCGGGGAAGCGACCGCCATCATCAAGCAAGTGCCCAAAGGCTCGACACCCGCTGCCCCCTCCACCAAGAACCTGGCGCTCAGCAAATGGAGACTCTCCCAGGAGTTGACCTTCACCGATACCTCGGCCCTGGAGAAAGTCCTGGCTCAATACCAGCTTGCCCCCTCAGTGAACACCACCATCAGGAATGCTCTCGACGAAGAGGGTAGGATTTCTCTTCAGAAGCTCACGCAGATTCTGGACCGCGTATCGACCACCGCGAATGAAGCCGCTCCTGACGGCAGGGCGGCGGCCGAGGAAATCCAGTTTCTTTTGACGGCGGTATTGCAGCAGAAGCAGCTTCCCGCGCAGGCGCTCAAGAGTCTGGCGATTCCGAGTAAGGCATCTTATGATTTTGGTGAATTTCGCGACCTGCTGCGGCAGTTTGTTGATCAGACAGCCCGGGCAAGCGTAAAACAAACACCAAAATCAGCCAAATCACCGTTGCCCCAAACCACTGCAAGCGACCCCGCCACGGCAGAGCCGCTGGTTGAGACCTCTTCCTCCTCCAGAGCGAGACTGCCCAATCAAACCAAGTCCCTGACGACAAACTTGATCCCCTCTTTTTCACGGGACAGCAGAGGGCCTTTTGACAATTTCAACAGCCACCTGTCCGCTGGACCGACGGCAGTTCCGGTCAGCAGCGAAACTACTCGCAATGAGATCCTGACAGCCGATGAGCCCAGCCGCCCTGAAACGCCCCCCAAGAGCTGGCAGCGTGTGAGTTCGAGCAACGGGACCGTCATTACGGCCGCCCCGCCGGATACCCGGAACGCAGCGGACTGGCTCTCAGGGGTGAGAGAATGGCCTCAAGCGTTGCAGGAGCTGATCTCCCGGATCGTCCCGGAGAACCCCCGGGTGAATTCTCATGACCCCGCCACGCTGATTGAAGCCAGGCTGCCGAATGGACCGGCTCCCATGGTTGGCGTCGAAAACGATCTTGTCCCGCAGGTTCACATAACCCTTGACGCCACCACGATGGACAAACAAGGCGTGCCTCTTTCATCGGCAGGAGTCCTTGCCAGCGCTTCGAGCGCCGGCGCCACGGCTTTCTGGGCAATGCGCTCCACTCCCGCAGAAAACGACCTCATCCTTGATGCCAATTCGGCTGAACAGACTATGGCCTTCAGGTCAACTGTTCCTGTTGTGGAAAAAATTGCCGCCTCGACAGCCGCCGGTTTCACCTCTCCTGATCCGGGGACCTCCGGAGGCCGGGATGCCACTCTTAACAGCTCTTTCTCGCCTGCTCAGCAGGATGCTCGTTACTCTGCCGGTGCGGTTGTCGAACCTTTCACCTCAAATCATGCACCAGAAGCTTCAACCGCATCCGCTGAAGAAACTCCTGATGCCCCAACCGACCTGCACACGGCATCTGCCGTAAGGCCAGTCGGTGATGCAGCAACGGTTCTAGAGCTGTCAACGGGCATGGCACCAAGAGCAGTCTTCAGAGATGGTATTCACCTGCACACGACAACCCGTATGGATGTTCCCAGCACCGATACTCCCCCGATGGAACCCGTTGAAACGCAGACCTTGGCCGAGGTCCCTTCAGCTCTCCGCCGCCCCCAGGTGACCCTTGCCGCCG
>CAZDKX010000203.1:0-2718 GCA_964505935.1 uncultured Syntrophobacteraceae bacterium | reverse complement strand
CTTGCCGCCGCCATCGCCGGCACGGACGCTCCCCCGACGGAACCCGTTAAAGCTCAGGCCCCGGCCGAGGTCCCTTCACCTCTCCGTCGCCCCCAGAACACGCTTTCTCCCGATGCCGCCGACGACGTCTCGTCGATGCTCCGACCGATTGCCGGAGCGCAACCCGAGAGACCGGCTCCGAGTCCGCCCGTTGCGGCATTTCAGAGTGAAGAGATGTCTCCGATGATTTCTGTTGAAGGTGAATTCTCCTTGAATCGGGCAACCACCGGGAAGTCCAACACGAGGCAGGCGGAACAGATCGAGCACCTCGCACGGTATGCACCTCGTGCTTCATTCAGCCAGCCCGCTCTGTCGTCGACCGAGAATCCTCAGCAGGCAGATTCTGTCATCTCCACAAAGGTTGAAATTGCCTCGCCGGCCGCTCCCGCAGCAACCGTGCCGAGTCCCGAGGCTCCCACCAGATCACCGATGACAGCCGCTATACCCGGTCCTGGCGTTCCCGAAAAGCTCGTTTCAGAGATGCCCATCGATTCACAGCCACCCAAGGGCACGGCAGATTTCACGGCCCCTGATGATGAAGATTTCTTCCCTGGAGACCCGACCCTTGCTGAAACCATTACCGCAGTCCCCTCGGACGAACGCAGCCGGGAACTGTCAGGACTGACCCAAGGCTCCAGCGTCAAACAAAGCTTGAAGCCGGTTGTCTCCGACACTCGCTCCGCCGATCCTCGGCAAGAGCCGCTCTCGAGCCCGAACCCACTGACTGGAATGGATTCGACTCCTCTGCCCGGCAGAGAAGCCGTCGTTCCTTCCCCAGATGCTGGCATCACCACGGAAGACTTCGTCATCACCAGTTCAAACCCGGCTGCAAAGAATCCAGAACAAGCCCCTGCGGCAAATCCCTCAAGGACAACCAGCCCCATCGCCGCTGCGGAAAACACCGGCATGCAGACGGCTGCCGGCCAGGCGGTCTCCGCGAAGGAGAGCGAAACCGGCTTCCAGAACAGCATCGAGCTTTTGGCCAAAGGCACGGTTGACAGTGAGGCCATTGCCGGCAAGCCCACTCCCGTCTCGCCGGAGGCTGTGGAACGGACCACTCGTCATAACCCCCTCGAGACCGGCAGCCGCGAGGTCAGTGCTGACATGAAGGGCGAAAAGGCAGTCCCGGTGCCCCAGGGCTCCGAGCAGTCCCCGCGCCAGGGACAGGGACAGGACCAGGGACAGGATCACCCCTCCACCTGGTTCAGGAACGACTTCCAGATGGCGACCTTGGCCGCCAATCCTTCAGCAGACAAAGCGGCGGAGTTCTTTTCCAGCTACACCTCCTCACTGACCGCGGAACTGGCGCAGCGCATCCAGGAACTTCACCGCCAGAAGCGCCATGAGCTGACACTCGAACTGCAGCCGGAACAACTCGGCCGCCTGCGCGTCCGGATTGGCACCGACGACAACCAAGTCAGCGCTTTGATCTCAACCGAAAGCGAACAAGTCAAAGAATTGCTGAACAGGGGCTCGGCGGCACTGCGCCAGGAACTGGCATCACAGGGGCTCGTTCTGGACAAGTTTCAAATCGATGTGAACAGCCAGGGCTCAACGGACGAGCACGCTTCCTATCAACAGGGGTCGGGCTCCCGGCGCAACGGCTCCCATCAGCAGGCCCCATCTGCTGGTAAAGGCTTCGCCGAGCCTGGTACCCGACGAAGCGCATTTGGTCATGCAAACAGCCTCATCAGTCTTTTTGTCTGATGCAGAAAGACGTGATGAGCGGGATCCGATAACCCCACTGCGAGAGAACAGGGAGTAAGTCATGTCAGTCAACGCATTAGGAGCGACCACCGACACCACCGCCACGAGCGCCGCAAGCTCGACAACGACCAGCAATATCTTCAACTCTCAGCTCGACGGCAATGCCTTCTTGAGGCTGTTTCTCACCCAGTTGCAGTATCAGGACCCGACCAATCCCATGGAGTCCTATGAGATGGCCTCGCAGCTGGCCCAGTTCAGCTCGGTGGAAAAACTGACGAACATCAATTCGAGTCTGGCCCAGCTCGAATCCGCGCTCTCCTCGATCGGCAATGCGCAAATGGTGGGCCTCATCGGCAAGGAGATCGTTGCCCAGTCCAATGCGCTCCAGGTAACCGACGGGACCGCTTCCAATGCTACCTACTCCTTCGAGCTCGACTCGGGAGACACCGCCAGTGTGACCATCACCATCGCCGATGCAAACGGCAACGTGGTGCGCACCAAGGACCTGACCGGTCAGGCCGGCGGCGACTACAAGGTGGACTGGGACGGCCTGGACGACTCCGGCAACAAGGTCGGCGACGGCTCCTACACCTTCACGGTCAAGGCCCTCAGCAGCGGCGGCAACGCCGTCGACGTTACCAGCACGGTCACCGGCGTCGCCTATTCTTATCGCCTGGATCAGAGCAGCCCCTACCTGATCCTGGATGGTCCAAACGGCGTCAAGGTTTCGACCGGCAACCTCATTGCCATTACGCAAGTTACGTCTTCCTGATCGCTGCACGGAACATCCGACAGCGGTCATCCGACTCAGGTTTGATAAGGTTCAGCAACCTTCACTTCAACATCACAAAGGAGTAACAAAATGGGAGTCAATTCAACTTTGTACATCGGCGCGTGTGGTTTGAACACCTTTGCTCAGGCCATGTCCATGACCAGCGACAACATCGCCAACGCCAACACCACCGGCTTCAA
>CAZDKX010000202.1:0-9155 GCA_964505935.1 uncultured Syntrophobacteraceae bacterium | reverse complement strand
TCGACCTCAAAGAAAATGATAATGCTCTGGTGGGGAGATCCGGAAACGGCAGGAGCGGTAAACCGACATGCATTGATATGGGGATATGGTATCCGGAGAAAGAGTCTTCCGGTTCAGGCATGAGCTTTTGCTCAGGGGCGCCAGGCATTCGAGAAGGACGGCGTTGACGTTTTTTCTTTGATAAGCGAAATGGAGAAAGGTACATTCCCGGAAGAAGACCGCCGTTGGAGAACGGCAGCCGGCATCGGGTATTGAGTATGAGGGACCCATATGGGCAACGGAGGGTTCAATTTAAAGATACACCTTTACGGGGTGCAGGGCAGCGGGTCGGTTTTCCCGTCGAGGGCGGAACGTCAGGCCCTGCAGGAACTGATGGATACCCGCCTCCTCGAGCAGGTTTTCAACGATCTGGCGAAGCGTGCCCACCCCGACGGGCGCATCGGGTGCACCATCGAGGAGGTCCTGGGCGGGAAGATGAATCGCCAGACGCTTCGGGCTTACCGTAAAAGGTTTGACATTGAGGAGGCGCGTGTCTACGGTGGCTGGACGACTTGCCTGCGCATCGAGACCGGTGACGATTACGATCTGGTATTCGACCTTGGCAGCGGGTTTCGCAACTGTGCTTTGGATCTGCAGCGCAAATGGGCCGCTCGCACTGAGCGCCACCTGTTCGTCTTCGGGTCCCACTCCCATTACGACCATACCGAAGGTTTCGACCAGGCCGCGGTTTGCTTCGATCCCCGCAACCGCATCCACGTCTACGGCAACCGGCAGTACCTCCGCGCCCTGGATCAGAATCTCGGCGTCTTCACCCACCAGGTGGATGCAAGCCTGCTGGGCATGCAGACCCCATTGCATTATGAACTGATGCCGGCGCAATTCAAATCGTGTGAACTCCGGGACCTCCTGGGCACCCCCCCGCCCGAGAACAGCGAAGATCGCCTGGCCCACTCATACCACCCGATCGATGAGCCACTCCAGATCGGCGCTACGAAGATCAACGCCTTCGAAGTCTTCCATCCCGCCCCATGCCTCGCCTATCGCATCGAGTACGGCGGAAAGGTGCTCATTTTTTGCACCGATCACGAGTTGCGGCATGGCAGCCAGCCCGACGATCCCAGGCAGCGGGCGAGCCTGCAGGCCGAACAACGGCTCAGAGAGCACGCTCAAGGGGCGGACGTGATGTATCGCGACGGCCAGTTTTTTCGCGCGGAATACGATGGCTTCCAGGGGATCGGCGTCTCCGGTGGGGTCCCGAGAGTGGATTGGGGACACAGCTGTATCGAGGATATCGTTGATATGGCTGAGGTTTGTCGGATCAAAGCCTCTTACATCGGGCATCATGATCCCAATCGCGACTGGTCCGAAATGAACTGGATCGACGAGACCCTCAAACGGAGCAGCGACCAACTCGGGCTCCAGGTTGAACTCGCCCGGGCCGAAACCGTCATCACCCTCTAACCGTCCCCCCTCTCCGTGTTCACGGTAAAGCACCCATCATTCTCCTCCTCCCACTCTCTGGCGGAGGTTTGAAATGGTCTCTCACACGAGTCTTTCGGCCAGGGCCTGGAATGCCTCCTCGACGCCTTTGCCGGTCAAGGCGCTGCTGCGGATCACCGGGCAACCCAGGGCCGTCAGGGCTTGAAGGTGGTCCTCCTGCAGCAGCCACTGGTCCACCAGGTCGATTTTGTTCAGGACGGCCACGAAAGGGATCTTGCCGAGCGCGTTTTCCACCTGGGCAACAAGATCCAGGCCCCGGTCCAGGCTGGCGATGCGCGTCCCATCTATCACCAGGAGGTAACCGGCGGCACCACGGAGGTAAGAAGTCGGCACGGTGAAGTGGTCTTCAGCGCCCGCCATGTCCCAGAGCACCAGGGTCACCTCTTGGTCTTTTACTCTCACAAGTTTCGTGTCGATCTTGACGCCGATGGTCGTATGATACTTTTCATCAAAGATACTGGTGACATAACGCCTCACCAGCGAAGTCTTGCCGACGGCGTGCATCCCGAGCATGGCGACCTTCTTCTGGATCATCTTCGCCCTCCGGAACGGCCTGTTCTGAAAAGTTACGAGTTACCAGTTGCCTGTCAACCGTGGTCCTTTTCATGTGTCTCCGAGTGTCCACAAGGGGACATGAGCTGCTTCGTGGAAAAATTGCGGTCGGATTAAGCGTTGGTGGTTGCTGAAAAACTCCTCAGGCTGTGATCCGAGATGGACAGGCTCAGGAGAAACGCCGGCGGAGGCTCACTCCACCAGGCCGAACTGCGTGCGGTAAAGGGAGGCGAAGTAGCCGCCGACATGTACCAGTTCATTGAAACTCCCCTGTTCGACGATTTCCCCGGCGCGCAGCACCAGGATCTTGTGCGCTTCCCTGACCGTGGACAAGCGATGAGCGATGATGAAGGTGGTGCGTCCCACCATGAGTTTGTTCAACCCCTCCATGATGGCGGCTTCCGTTTCGGCATCCACCGAGGAGGTGGGTTCATCGAGGATGAGAATGGGAGCATTCCGCAGAATGGCACGGGCAATGGTGATTCTCTGCCTTTCCCCTTCGGACAGCGTGGCGCCCTGTTCGCCCACCAGGGTATCGTAACCCTTGGCCAGCTTCATGATGGAATCGTGAATCCTTGCGAGCTTTGCCGCCGCGATGATCTCGTCATCGCTTGCCTTGGGGCGGCCGTAGGCGATGTTTTCCTTGACCGTGATGGGAAAAACCAGAGGCGGCTGCAGCACCATGGAAATTTGCTGTCGCAGTGATTTGAGCTGATATTCCCGAGTGTTGACGCCATCGAGGAGCACTCGGCCCTCGATGGGATCATAGAAGCGGGGCACGAGGCTCACCAGGGTCGATTTGCCGACTCCCGTCGGCCCCACGATAGCCACTTTCTGGCCGGGCTGAATGTGCACGGAGATTTTCTTCAAAACGGGCTGGTCTTCCACGTATTGGAAGGACACATCCTCTATCAGGATCTCACCCTTCGCTCCCTGCTCGGAAAAGAGGCGGCTGCCGTCCTTCATGTCTCTTTCGATGTCGAGGATCTCGAACACCCGCTGCACCCCGACCTTGGCCGACTGAATGACCCCCCAGGTCTGGCTCAGGGTGTTGATCGGGGCATAGAGCGACGCCAGATAAGCGGTGAAAACAACGATGTCGCCCACGCTGAGATCGCCCGAAAGGGCGTGCTTGGCGCCAATGTAGATGACCAGCGCGGTGCCGATGGCCATGGTCCCGTTCACCACGCCGGAATAGAAGGTCTGGAGCGTGAACAGGCGCAGACTGGCGTCGAGGCTCTCGACGCTGGCTGTCATGAACTTCCGGTGCTCCTCTTCCTCCTTGGTGAAGGCCTGGATGATCCGGATCGCCGAAATGGCCCGCTGCACCACCGAATAGACTTCACTCTCCCGCTCCCGGAAGTACGTTGCGGCTTCTGTGATATGCTTGCTCATGAGCGAGATGAGGGCAACCAGGACGGGGCAGATGCTGAGCGCCAGCAGCGTCAACTGCCAGTCCATGCGGATCATGACGAAAAACATCATGCCGAGAAACGTGACCGCCGTCAGGACGGGAAAGACGCCGTTCATGGTGATGGCCTGAATGGAATAAGTGTCCGCCGTGATGCGGTACAGGAGATCGCCCACCTGCCTGCGGCTGTGGAAAGCCAGGGACAGGCGCTGCAGATGGCTGTAGAGGTCACTCCTGAAATCGTTCACCATGCGCTGACCGATCTTGATAGTGGTGTAATTATTGAGGACCGTCAACCCCCCCAGGAACAGGTAGATCAGCACCAGTCCGACGCAGGAGAGGATGAGAAGCATCTCGCTCGAGTAGGATGCGGCGAAGCCCCACGTCAGAGGTTTGCCGCTCAGCACATTGTCGATGACAATCTTCAGCGGCCACGGTTTCAGGATTTCACAGGCGCTGATCACGAAAACCTGGAAGAGGGCAATCGTGAACGGAACGCGATAAGGCCACAAATACCTGAAAATCTCTCGTCTCATATTCTCATATCCCCTCAGGGGGAATCTCCGCGCCGATCCAATCCCCGTCAACAGGTCTTGCCGACCGTTTTCGGCTGATTGCCCAACCGGCCTTCCAGACACCTTGAGCGACACTATCGAAATAACCCCCCGGAATCAACTCAAAAATGGCTGGCAGGATGAGGTTGATGGCCTCATCGTTTCATCGCAGGACCAAGCTTGAAGCAAAATCAGGTTTTGCCGGCCTTCCATGAGATTTTTTCCTGCCACCCCAAAAATTATGCCAAGAAGAATCGAATTGGTCTAAAATAGGGAAGCTGAAATTCGATCCCAGTATCATCGAGTTGATTACTCCGTATCGGCTGATCGCCTTCATTGCGGATTTCATGCGCTTTCTGGCTGATAATGACGAGATCTCCCGTGAACGTGTCACCCCCTTGCCGGCAATGTCAGGCGAGGCAGGAGTTTCGATTGTCGGTGGAGCGTCATGAGGGTGCTTTGCGGCAGAGCTTGTCGAAAACCTCACCTGCTTCCCGGCGGGGAGCTTGGGAGGCGGAGCTGTTTTGGGTGTAGGGGAAAGGAGGGCCGAGTCATGCATGTTCGGGTTTGATGAGGGGAAAAAGACCAAAGAGAAGACTTGATCAGCCGGCCTTCGAGAACTGAAAGCTCAGCATTGGGAGGATTACCATGGGACTTTTCGATTTCGTGAAAGACATTGGGAAAAAGATCTTTGGCAGCGGTGAGGCAAACGCTGCGGAGAAGATCAAGAGCCACATTGAAGAGGCAAATCCTGGGATTACGGGACTGGACGTCAAGTTCGACAACGGGGTGGTTTCCCTGTCGGGACAGGCATCCAGCGCCGAGGCCCTGGAAAAGGCTGTATTGATGGCCGGGAACGTGCAGGGGGTCTCGGAAGTCAAGGTCGAAGGCGTGCAAGCCCCCCCTGTCGAGGCCAAGGTCGAGTATTACGTGATCAAGAAGGGGGACACGCTGTCGGCCATTGCCAAGCAGTTCCTGGGAAATGCTAATGACTACCCGAAAATCTTTGAAGCCAACCGGGAGGTCATCCGGGACCCGAACCTCATTTTTGTCGGCCAGAAAATCAGGATTCCTCTGAAATGATCTGTGAAATGATCCGTCCGAGGGCATCGTTTTAGGGCTCCTTCCAATTGATAGAAAGAGGAGAATGTCATGAGTCTCAGCGAGATTTTAGGTTCTCTCATCCAATCAGGAATGACGGCATCGTCCAACGACCGGTTAAGAAACTCGCTTGGTGGCGGTGGTCAAGGCGGTGGCGGCCTGTTGGAGAGCCTCTCTTCCATGCTTGGGAGTGGGGGTGCTGGAAGTGGGGGTGGCAGTTTGCTGGAAGGCCTCTCATCGATGCTCGGGGGTGCTGCGGGGGGAAGCGGGGGGCTGGGCGGATTGTTGGGGAGCGTCCTGGGCGATGCCGGTCAGGCGGTCGGTGGCAAGGACAATCTCGCCATTGGTGGCCTGGGTGCGCTGGCCGGGGCCCTCCTGGGTGGCGGCGGCAAGTCCATGGGGGGGGCTTTGGGCGGCGGGGTGATGGCGCTCCTGGCGGCCATGGCCTACAAGGCCCTGAAAGACAGCGGCACCGCAACCCCCGAGGTGCCGATGGGCTTGGCGGAACCCAAGACGGAGGCTGACCGGCAGCAGCTGGAACAGCACGCTGAATTGATCGTGAAAGCCATGATCAATGCCGCCAAGGCCGATGGCAAGATTGATCCAGGCGAAGTGAAACGCATCGTCGGCAAATTGCAGGAGGACGGCATTCAGGAGGGTGACCAGCAATACCTCATCGCGGAAATGCAGAAGCCGATGGAGACGGAGCAGTTGATCGCTGCGGCCCAGGGTCGTCAGGACGTTGCCGCGCAGATCTATGCGGCTTCACTGCTTGCCATCGAGGTGGACACCCCGGCGGAGAAAGCCTATCTCGAGCAGCTGGCTACCGGTCTGGGGCTTGCACCTGAGGTCACCCAGCAAATTCGGGGGTATGCCGGTGTGCCAACGACGTGAGCACGCTCGGTTTTGCGAGCGCTGAGGGGGTGAGATCTCAGAGAGCTACGGTTTTTGCCGCGCGAAAGCCATAGCTGCCACTGCGAAGGTTCGGCCTGCGGTTGCGGAACGCGCATCGGAAATACTCTTCCTGTTCCAGGACCCATGAGCCCCCACGCACGACCCGGAATTTGCCGGCCGAGGGCTGCCGCAGGTTGCCTCCCCGATAGCGTTCATACGCCTGTTCGTCATAACCGTCTTCACACCACTCCCAGACGTTCCCCACCATCTGGGAGTGGCCCCAGATGCTGCAGCCCTCGGGGTAGCTGAAGACGCTGCAGGTCATCCCGTCGCCTCGGTTCCTGGCATTACGGCATCTCGCTTCCTCCCAAGCATTTCCCCAGGGGTACTCTCGTCCATCCACCCCCCGTGCCCCTTTCTCCCACTCGAGCTCCGAAGGCAAGCGCAGGCCCGCCCACAGGCAATAGGCTTTCGCGTCTTCCCAGCTCACATACACGACCGGGTGGTCAGAGAATTCAGGCGGAAAGCTCGGCCCCTGCCATACGGGTGTTCCATAGGGTGGGTCCGGCGACCGGTGGCCCGTCGCCTCCACGAAACGCAGATACTGCCGGTTGGTCACCGGGTGTAATCCGAGATAATAGGGTGGCAGGTCCACCGGGAACGGCTCGCCGTTCCCTTCATCGGCACCGGGGCCGCCAGCCAGGAAGGTCCCGCCCGGTACCAGCAGCAACGGGCTCCCGTCCTTCTCATTCTCGGTCCGCCACGCGGCCCCCTCGGGCACCCATTGAGGGAGCGGAAGCTCCGGGAAAACCTCGATACGCTTGACCATGACCTCTCCTTGTCTGCCCTGAAAAGTTGCGAGTAACGAGTCCCGAGTGCCCAGTGTAACTCGAGCCTTTTGGTTTGTCTTCGGGTGTCCCACCGGGACATGAGCAATTGCCCTGAAAAGTTGCGAGTTACGCGTTGCGAGTCGGTCTGGTTGGCACCGGCAACTTTTCATCTGTCTTCGGGTGTTCCGAAGCAACATGAGTTACTGCAAGTACCGGCATGTTCCTTTATAGAGGTTTTTGCCTAACAGATCCTTTGGAGCGGGTCAAGCAAGGCTTTTCCTGGAAGTTTCCCAAGGTTTCATATGGCTTCCCCTTTGTTAAATCCTTGCATCCTGCCTGGGGATGGGCTAGCATGACCACAAGAACCAAAGAAAAAGCCAGATGAACCCTCGCCCTGAGAGCACGCCCATGGATCCTGCTGACATCAATGATTTTTGGGACGATCTGCTCGCATTCATTGAGGTCCGGTCCGTCATTCCAGTCCTGGGCCAGGAGCTCCTTACGATTGCGGAGGAGGGGCGGGAAGTGCGCCTGTACCGCGCTCTTGCCGAGCGCCTGCTGGAGAAATATGGGCTGAAGGCGGTGAGTGGGGCCGCTGAGGGACAGGAGAGGGACAGCGGGGTGGTGCTCAGGTCCCACCTGGAGCTGAACGACGCGGTAAGCGCCCTTGCCCGCCGCGGCAGGCGTACCCAGGATCTTTACCGGCCAATCAACGATCTGCTCCAGGACCTCCTCGGCCCCCAAGCCATAATTCCCATGGCCCTGCGCCGGCTTGCGGGCATCCCCAATTTCAATCTCTTTGTCACCACCACCTGCGATGACCTGCTGGTTCGGGCCCTGGATCAAGAGCGAGGCGGCGGCATGCCTGTCACCAGCCAGATCCTCCATGCGCCCAACCTCCCCGGTGACCAGGCACGGGACCTTGATGAAATCCGCAGTCCGTCCTACACGGCAGTCTTTTACCTCTTCGGCCGAGCCTCCCCTTTTGCCTTTTATGCGATCCATGACGAGGATATCCTCGAGTTCCTCTACAATCTGCAGGCAGGGCGCGACAGGGTGCCTGAGCGGTTGGTTGCGGAAGTGCGCAAGAGCCACCTGCTCATCATCGGGTGTGCCTTTGGAGACTGGTTGAACCGGTTCTTCATCAGGCTTGCCAATCAGGTTCGGCTTTCCGCGGGCGATCGCACCAAGAAGGAATTCCTGGTCTGCCATGAAGGCACCCTC
Source organism: uncultured Syntrophobacteraceae bacterium (assembly GCA_964505935.1). Classification (GTDB taxonomy): domain Bacteria; phylum Desulfobacterota; class Syntrophobacteria; order Syntrophobacterales; family Syntrophobacteraceae; genus JADGQM01. The sequence goes on along the minus strand of CAZDKX010000202.1, from coordinate 1,089 downwards.
GACGCAAGCCTGACCATGTTTCTGGAGCGCTTCAGTCAGAACACCCGGGTTTACCCGGGCGATGCTGCGACTTTCATTGACGAGCTTGCCCGCCGCTGGCATGAGCGCCATCCTGGAGTCGCGGAAGCCGTCGCCCCTGGGATTGAGCGCGAGCACCCTCCCGGTGCCGGTGAGATTTTCATCAGCTATTCGCGCACCGATCTTGCCGCTGCGCAAACCTTATTTGCCGAACTCGACCAGATGACGGCAGGCGTCATCTGGTTCGATAAGAGTGTTTTGAGGCCCGGCGCGGAGTGGGAACCCGCGATCAAGGGCGCGGTGCAGCGCTGTGCCCTGTTTCTTCCCTTGCTCTCCGCCGGCACGGAAGGGCGGGAGGAGGGCTTCTTCCGGGGTGAGTGGTATCAGGCTGCCGAGCGCTCGAAAATGATTCAGGGCCGCGCGTTCATCTTCCCGGTCGTCGTCGATCCTGAATTCGACGGCAATGCGACCCGGTATCGGCTGGTGCCGGATGAGTTCCGGAGATTTCAGTTCAGCCATGCGCCAGGGGGGCACATGAACGACGAACTGCGCCGGGCTGTCAGCGATGCCATCCGGCAGGTGCGGCGACGCAGGTCGTCATGAGGAGACTCAGGTGCCAAGCAACGTGAATCTTGATGCTGAAAACCCCTGGCCCGGCCTCCATGAATTCGATGAGCACGGGCAGGAGTTCTTTAACGGACGCGAGGAGGAGACGGCGGCCCTGCTTCGCCTCGTGCGCGACGCGCCCCTCACGATCCTCTATGGCAAATCGGGACTGGGCAAGACCTCCCTCCTCAAGGCGGGGCTGTTTCCGCGCCTGCGGCAGGAACAGTTCCTCCCCATCTATGTCCGGCTTGATCCCCGCGACGCTGCCGCGCCGCTCATCGGACAGGCTCTGCATGCCTTTCGCGAGGAACTGCAGGCCCAGGGTGTCGACCACCCCGCTTTCGGCCCCGCCGCAACGCTCTGGGAGTATCTCCATCAAGCTGAATTCGAGCTTTGGAGCCGGCAGAACTATCTCCTCACCCCTGTTTTCGTTTTCGACCAGTTCGAGGAGATGTTTACCATAGG
>CAZDKX010000201.1:0-9199 GCA_964505935.1 uncultured Syntrophobacteraceae bacterium | reverse complement strand
CGAGGTCTTCAATCTCGGGGTGGACATCGGCCCCGAGAAGTTCGTCGAGGAGGTTCAACGCAGGAACGCCAACATCCTGGCACTTTCGGCGCTGCTGACCACCACCATGCCGATGATGAAGACCACCATCGCCGCCGTGACGGAAGCGGGGCTGCGCGACACGGTAAAAATCCTGGTCGGCGGCGCCCCGGTGACGGAAGCCTTCGCTCGGGAAATCGGCGCCGACGGCTATGCCCCGGATGCGGGAAGCGCGGCCAGGCTGGCCAAAACGCTTATTAAGTAGGGCTGAGACGCGTGCAAGTTGTTTTCGACAATTCCTCACAACCCCACGGAGGCAAAGCGGCTGACCTGAGCTGAGTATCGCTCCCCGTAATGGGAGTCCCGTCGTCACCCCCGCAGGCTTTGGGCTGGGGTCCATGGGACTCTCAGGACCTGGATTCCCGCCAGAAATATGCGGGAATGACGTTTCGTGGTAACGGTGACTTCATAGTGTGGCGCGGTACTGAGTGTTCCTCTCGGCACGCAGGCAACGAACCGAGGAATCCACCGTGGAAACATGGGAGTTCATACAAAGGAACTGGCATGAGCTGCTGGGGCTGGCGGCCCATCATGCCTATTTTGTTTCCATCTCCCTGGTTATTGCCATTTGCACCGGCGTCCCTATCGGCATTTGGATCACTTTCAACCGCAAAGCCGCCGAGGTGGTCCTCTACCTCGCCGGGATCATGATGACCATTCCCTCCATCGCCCTCTTTGGGATCATGATCCCCCTCCTTTCGATTTTCGGCAAAGGCATTGGTGTTGTACCCGCCGTGGTGGCACTGGTCCTCTATTCTCAACTCCCCATCATTCGCAACACCTACGCCGCCATCCGGAGTGTGGACCCGAGCATCATCGACGCCGGCATCGGCATGGGCATGACCCGCTGGCAGGTGCTTTTCAAGGTGCAGCTGCCCATGGCGCTGGGAGTCATCTTCGCCGGGGTGCGGGTTGCGGTGGTTATGTGCATCGGCATCGGCGCCATTGCCGCTTTCATTGGTGCGGGAGGACTGGGGCACTACATCTTCATGGGCATCTCGCAGAGCTACGGCGCCATGACCAACGCCGGGGCCCTTGCCGTGGCGATCATGGCCATCATCGCCGATTTCGTCTTCGGTCTTCTGGAAAGACTGATGGTGAGCAAAGGGTTGAGGCTGGAACGATGATTGATCTCGATCGCGTCACCAAGATTTACCCCGGCGGCAACACTCCGGCCGTGGATGGCATCACTTTACAGGTGCCGGAAGGCGAGATCTGTGTCTTCATCGGCCCCTCCGGTTGCGGGAAGACGACCCTGATGCGGATGATCAATCGGCTGACCCCGATCACCTCCGGCGTGATCAATATCGATGGCACCAACGTCATGACGCTTGATCCCATCACCCTGCGCCGGAGCATGGGCTATGTTATCCAGCAGATCGGCCTCTTCCCGCACATGACGGTCTTTGAAAACATCGCGGTCGTGCCCAGGCTCCTCCGTTGGCAGAAACCGAAAATCAACGACCGAGTGGACGAACTGCTGACCACCGTGGGGCTGGACCCCGACATTTTTCGTTCACGCTACCCGCGGGAGCTGAGCGGCGGGCAGGCGCAGCGCGTGGGCGTTGCCCGAGCCATGGCCGTCGACCCACCGGTCATGCTCATGGATGAACCTTTCGGGGCCATCGACCCCATCACGCGGGAAGTGCTGCAGGACGAATTCCTGAAGATTCAAAGCAGACTCAGGAAGACCATCATCTTTGTGACCCACGACATTCACGAAGCCATCAAGATGGGTCAGAAAATCGCTCTGCTCAAAGACGGCGCGCTGGTGCAGTTCGGTCCTCCCGTGGATCTCCTGGCAAAGCCGAAGAACGACTTCGTGAAAACCTTCGTGGGAGCTGACCGGGCCCTGAAACGGCTTGATCTCCTCACGGTCAGGGATGCGATGATGGTGAATCCGGTTCATTGTCATGACGAAGACCCGAGTGAGGCGATCTTTGAGTGCATGCTGAAGAACGAGCTGAACTATCTCCTGGTGACGGACGACACCGATAAATTGCTCGGCTATGTCAATTTGTCCGAGCTTCGCGGCCATCGCGGGAAGGTGGGGGATGTGGTGCGCCCCATGACCCTCACCGTGAGGCCGGGACAAAACCTGAAGGAGGCCCTGAGCAAAATGCTCAGCTACGACATCGGGATCGTCGTGGCCGTTGACGACGACGGGATCCTCCAGGGCATTCTCAATACCAAAACCCTGGTTTCAGTGGTGGGCGAGACCTACGACGAAAAGGGCGGACATTGGGACAAAGTGACGGCCCAGGGGAGAATCCTGTGATGGACGATAAAGAGCACAGCACCGGAAGCCGTTTCTGGATGTTCGTCTGCTTCGTCCTCGTTTACCTGGCCGGCATTTTCTCTGAAAAGCAGGGATTTCTCGAATTTGTCAGAAACCATCCGGGCGACATCTGGCGACTCACGCTCCAGCACCTGCAGCTGGTCCTGACCGCGGGAAGCATCGCCGTTGGCCTGGGAGTGCCCATCGGCATTCTCCTGACCCGCGGGTTCATGCGGAAGTACCGGGAACTGCTGTTGAACATCCTGGGGATCTGCCAGACCGTCCCTTCCCTGGCGGTGATCGCCATGGCCATGACCTACCTCGGAATCGGCAAGAAAACCGCCATTTTTGCGCTCATCATCTACGGTTTGCTGCCCATCATCCGAAACACCGTCGCCGGGTTGGCTGACGTGGCGCCGGTCATTCTGGATGCGGGAAGAGGCATGGGCATGACGCCGGCCCAACTGCTTTTCCGGGTTGAGCTGCCCAATGCGTCCTACATCATTCTGACCGGCATTCGCACGTCCATTGTCATCATGGTGGGCACGGCCGCGTTGAGCTTTCTCATCGGCGGGGGCGGTCTGGGGGACCTCATCTTCACCGGCATCATGATGGTCGATCCCGCCTACATGCTGGCCGGAGCGGTACCGACCGCGCTGCTCGCCGTGGGCATGAACTGGCTCTTCGGCGTGGCGGAGAGATGGATCATCAGCCCGGGCCTGGCCTATGATGGTGCGTAAGCCTCCACTGGTCCCAACGGGGGACCCGGGGGAACTCTTGTCGTCAACCAAGGATCAACAAGGGAGGTAGCGAAAATGCAGAGGTCATCGAGGGCTATAATCAGTTTGCTGGCGGCAGTTTTATGTTTGTGTTGGCTGTTTGCCCCCACGGTATCCCCGGCCGCGGAAAAATCGCTGATCGTGGGATCGAAGCAATTCACCGAACAGCGCATTCTGGGACAAATCGTGATCCTCCTTTTGGAAAAGAACGGCTTTGAAGCAAAAGATCAAACGGGACTGGGCGGTACGGCCGTAGTGAGAGAAGCCCTGGTGAACAAGCAGATCGACATCTGTGTCGAATACACCGGCACGGGACTGATCAATTTCCTGAAGTACAAGGAACCCATCACTGACCCCCAGAAGTGTTTCGAAACCGTGAAGAAGGAAGACCTCGAGAAGAACGGCATCGTCTGGCTTCCCTACATTCCTTTCAACAACACCTACTGCCTGATGATGCAGCAGGAAAAGGCCGACAAGCTAAAAATCAAGTCGCTCTCCGATTTGGCAAACTACGTCAAAGCGCATCCGGATGAGGTCAAATTCGGACTGAACGCCGAATTCTACGCGCGGCCCGACGGCTACCGGCCGCTTCAGGTCGCCTACGACTTCAAGTTCCCGGAAGACAAAATCGTCAAGATGGATCCTGGTCTGCTCTATACCGCCTTGAAGGATGGTCAGCTGGATGTGGCCATGGGGTTTGCCACCGACGGGCGCATCGAAGGTTTCAAGCTGGTGGTCCTGAAGGATGACAAGAACTTTTTTCCCGTCTATAACGCTTCGCCCGTGGTGCGAAAGGAGACCGCCGAGAAATACCCTGAACTGGCAAAGGTCTTCTCCGGCCTCACCAAGAAGCTCGACTCCAAGACCATGACCAACCTCAACTACCAGGTGGATATCGAACACAAGAACCCCAAGGACGTGGCCAAGGCCTGGCTCCAAAGCGCCGGGTTGCTCTAGGAGCTTGTCCGAGGAGTGTCATTTCGAGCCGGAGGCGAGCAATCTGATTTCCGCAAGTGGTTGACTTTCCAGATTTCTCACCTCGCTCCACTTCGTCCGAAATGACAGAAGAAGGGTTCACGGAGAAGCTCCTGGGCCCGTGCGCTGGTTCCCAAGCTGGAGCTTGGGAACCAGCGGCATTACATCTTCGTGTCCTTCGTGCTCTTCGTGGTGGAATACTATGCTCTTGCTTCAGGTTGACACCCATCCGCGCAGGCGGAAGTCCTGGTTTCTGGCGACTCTTTAAGCCCCCGCCCGCCTGGTGCCGAATGGGAACAGCTTTTGGGACACCCTTTGCTATTTGCCAGCATTGCCGTTCCTATTGCTAAGGGACGCCATGAGCCGAGGGCAACAGGCCCTGCCATCCGGCTCGGAGAAAGTCTGACAAGTGAACGCCAACCAGAAGGTCCTGGAATTCGTCGTTGATCTTCAATGGGATGATGTGCCCCCGGCAGTGCAGCATCAGGGCAGGCGCTGCCTTCTCGATGCTTTGGGGGCCGCGATTGCGGGCATGGAGACGCCGGTGGGGGCACTCATGACGGCTTTTGCCGAGCGGCATTTCAGGGGAGATGACGCCACCCTGCTGGTCAGCGGCAAGCGCACCTCCGCTGTCGGGGCGGCCCTTGCCAATGGCTTTGCCGCAAACGCTCTCGACATTGATGATGGGTTTCGGCTGGTCAAGGGCCATCCTGGGCAATGTGTCGTACCGGTGCTGCTGGCGGCGTGCGAGCTGGCGCCGGCTTCCTCCGGCGAGGCATTTCTCACGGCGCTTGTAGCCGGCTATGAAGTCGCCATCCGGGCCGGCTTGATCCGCCACGCAACCTATCAGACCTATCACGCCTCAGGCAGTTGGGGTGCTATCGGCGGGGCGGCGGCGGCGGGGAAATTGCTCGGCCTCCCCGCGGCGTGCATTCGGAACGCCATGGGCATTGCCGAGTATCATGCGCCCATCGCTCCCATGATGAAAGGCATTGACACTCCCTCCATGGTGAAAGACAGCATCGGCTGGGGCACCATGGTTGCCATGTCCTCGGCTTTGATGGCCAGGGACGGATTCACGGGCATTGAACCTTTGTTCGGCGATGCGCCCCACCCGGAATGGATAGCGGAACTGGGGACCCGCTACCAGATGCTAAACCTCTATTTCAAGCCCTATTCCGCCTGCCGGTGGGCCCAGGCACCGATTGAAGGCGCCCTGAAGCTGTTCCGAGAGCATCGCCTGTCCGTGGAGGCCATCCACGCGATTCATGTCCGCACCTTTGCCGCCGCGGCGGCGCTCAGCCGCGCTCACCCTCGAAATACCGAGGAAGCCCAGTACAACCTGGCCTATCCCGTAGCGGCAGCCCTTGTGGATGGTGAAGTGGGACCCCGCCAGGTCTTGCCGCCCCGCATCTACGACGGCGCCCTCCTCGCAGTCGCGGACCGCGTCACGGTCGAGGTGGACGAAGCCCATGAGCGCGCCTTCCCGGCCAAAGCCCGCGCCGAGGTGTTGATCCGGACCACGGACGGCAGGACCCTCGCCTCCGGGACCCTTGAAGCCAACTGGGAACCGCCGGATTCCCTGCCCACGGATGGCGAACTGCAGCGGAAGTTCCTGTGGCTGGTCGAGCCGGTGCTTGGTCCTGAAGAAGCCCAGCAACTGGCATCTCGCATCTGGCAGTTCGAAAGAGAGGCGGATTCATCCATACTTGTGGAACAGTGTCGGAAATAGAGAATCCTTTCCGCGGTCGAGAAGCAGGAGGGTGGTGATTGCTCTGCCGCAAATAATCAGCTATAAAGGGCGTCGGTCTTTTGCGCAAGGCATTGGAATGGCGCGACCGTCGCGGCGACTGGGAGTCCCTCCAACGGTGGATCCAGGGAACAGGGAATGCGATCAGAGTCGATGCAGGCCGTCAAGGATCTGGACTGGGGTGCGTTACGAAAGGTGTTTCAGGGCTACCCTGAGATTCTGGCGGTCTATCTGTTTGGCTCTCATGCCACCGGGCGGCTCCATCTCGAAAGCGATTTAGACCTGGCTTTAGTGCCCGCAAACCCCACTGCCCACGCCCGCAAGCTCGACATCCAGACCGATCTGGCCCGCTCCGGGTTCTGCGAGGTAAGCCTGGTGTTTCTTGATACCGCGGATACCGTGCTCAGGTTCGAAGCCGTCAGGCACAACCGTCTCCTCTACGCCGCCGGGAATTTCGACCGCGGTGGTTTTTATTCCAAAGTGGTCCGCGAGTATCTCGACTTCGAACCTTACCTGAAGGTGCAGCGTGAGGCCTACAAGATGAGGACCCTCCATGGTGCGACGGGAAGTTCTCTACAAACGTCTGACCAAGCTCGATGAGTACCTGGCCATTCTGAGGGGTTTGCAGCGCTACGAACTGGAGGAGCTTCTGGCAAATCCCGAGCGGTACGGCAGTACCGAGCGATTTCTCCAACTGGCTATCGAAGCACTCACGGATATGGGCAATCATCTCGTTGCGGACCTTGAACTCGGAGTGGTCAACTGCTATCGTGACATCCCATCGCTGCTCCTGAATGCAGGCTACTTATCGGCTGACCTGGAGGAGAAGTGGTTCCGCATGATGGGTTTTCGAAACACCCTGGTCCATGACTATCTCGAGATCGATCGCAACATCGTGTATGATATCCTGCAGCACCATCTGGAAGACCTGGTAGCCATCAAGAACGTAATTGCCGGCTTTCTATAGGCAGTCTGACCGTTTCATCGAGACTTCCTCCGTACTCTCGCTTCAGCTGGAAACAGGGTGCCGCCGGCTTGCCGGTGAAGGGTGCTGTCCTCAGCACCGGTTGCTTTGCACGCTGAAAGCAGGGCAGCTCGAACGCTTTTCTGTTGAGCTTTCTTGAAAGCATCGCGAGAGACTTGCACCACTTTTTATGGCGATCCTGAAACATGTCTTTGACCAACGAAGGTACTGGAGGATGGGCCTTGTCTCGTTTGGAGTATCCAGTCTCAAGCTTTCACTATGAACAGGGGCCAATCCGGCCGCCCAGCGAAGCGGGGAGCCTGCTGCTGCGGTTCACCCGGAACTGCCCCTGGAATCAGTGCACCTTCTGCCCGCTTTACAAAGGACAGGAATTCAGTCGACGGAGTCTGGAGGAAATTCAGCGAGACATCGACGCCGTCGTCAACATCCTGGCAGACCTGCACCAGCTTTCCTGGGCCATGGGAGAGGGGGGGCAGGTGAGCCGGCCAGTTCTCAATCAGGTGCTGACTCGCTCAACCCATGGCAGCCATTATCAATACGTGGCTCTGTGGGCTTGTTACGGTACCGGGAGGGTGTTCATCCAGGACGCCAACAGCTTTGTCCTGCCGTCGGAAGTCTTGGTTGAAGCGCTTCACTACCTGCACAGCAAGATTCCGGGCATCCGCAGAGTGACTTCTTACGCCCGGAGCAGCACCCTCGCGCGCAAGAGCCTCGACGAGCTTATGCAAATCCGCAAAGCTGGTTTGGACCGTATCCATGTCGGTCTGGAAAGCGGCTCAGACCGGGTACTCACCCTGGTTAAGAAAGGATGCACCGCGGAACAACACATTACCGCCGGGAGGAAAGTCATCGATGCCGGCATGACCCTTTCCGAATACATCATGCCCGGCCTGGGAGGCAGGGAGTGGTCGCGGGAGCATGCGCTGGAGACGGCCCGCGTCCTCAACGCCATCGACCCGCATTTCATCCGTGTGCGCAGCCTGCGTGTCCCGGCTCGCGCGCCGCTTTACCAGGAACAACGCGATGGCCGTTTCACCCCTCTTTCCGATGACGATACCGCGCGCGAAATACGACTGCTCGTGCAATCGCTCGAAGGCATCCACAGCACCGTCACCTCAGACCACATCATGAACCTCCTTGAAGAGGTGACCGGTAGGCTTCCGGAAGATAGAGATACAATGCTTGCCGTGATCGATCGCTATCTGGCCCTGCCTCTGGAGGAAAAGCTCTTGTTCCGACTGGGGCGGCGGGGAGGAGCGTTGAGGTCGCTCGACGAGCTCAATGATCCACTGTTGCGGCAACGATTGGAACGAGCTGCGCAGGATCTTCTCCCACAATCGGGAGGCGATTTGGAGAAGCTCATAACCGAGTTGGGTGATCAGTATATTTAACCAATATGTTGAAAGGATGCGGATTCGACCGTTAGGAGAGATGTTTTTGAGTTTCCAGTGCCCGAACGATAACCCTTCCGAAGAGAGTTGGTGCTGACTTCGCAGGGTGAGCTCGGTTTATGAAAGACGGCGGGAGAAGAAATTGATGGTTGGCGATATCCAAATGCCATCCACACCCAACGGAACCACACCGAGGGTATGGATTCAAGGCAGCTGTCCTCATTTTATTGCAGAAGGCCTATAAATGCATTCCACCTCCAGGAGAATAGACACCGGATAGTTGAGAGGCTGGCGTCCGGATCTGTGAGCGCGTCGAGGTGCGAATCCCCGGCGCCACTTTACTCGCCAACTATTATTCAACCGCACACTTCCAGTGATTGCCTGCCAAAAAAGTCATGTTTGGGGACGCCTGATTATGATTCTTTCTTGTCCAGGGCCTTGCGGACCAGCTCGGCCATACTCCTGAGGTTGAGTGGTTTTGTTGCGAATTCCCGAACCCCCATTGACTTGGCCTCGTCCTCGCTAATTATTTCACTGTATCCCGTGCAGAGAATGATAGGAATATCCGACCTTATTCCAAGGAGCTCCGTTGCAAGTTCCTTCCCGGTCATACCTGGCATAGTCATATCGGTGATGACAAGATCGAAGCGGTCTGGCTGTGCGCGAAAGATCTCCAGCACACTGGCGCTGCTCGTAGCTGCAATGACCTCGTAGCCGAGTCCTTCCAACATCTCACGGCCCATTTCCGCCAAAATATTCTCGTCATCAACGAAGATAACCCGCTCCTTGCCCCCAGGAATAGTACTGGCAGGCTCACCCGTCAATTCCGCACCATGTTCGATTGCGGGCAGGTAGATACTAAACTTGGAACCTTTACCAAGTTCGCTCTGAACGGCAACCGCACCTCCGCACTCCTTCACGATCCCATAGACTACTGAAAGTCCAAGACCGGTTCCTTCTCCT
>CAZDKX010000200.1:0-9209 GCA_964505935.1 uncultured Syntrophobacteraceae bacterium | reverse complement strand
ACCCATGACCCATAACCCAATAACCCAATAACCATGGAGCTGACAGTTATGTTGAAACGCCGGATATGCTCTGCCCTGCTTGGTTTGTTGTTGCCTTTGGCGATGATTTCCTGCACCGGTTCGCCGGAGGCGAAGAAAGCCAAACACCTCGAACGGGGAGACAACTATTTCGCGGAGCAGAAGTATAAAGAGGCGGTCATTGAATACAAGAATGTGATCCAGCTCGACGGCAGCAATGCGCATGCCTTCGAACGCACCGGCCTGGCGTACCTGGCACTGGGAGAGCCGGCCAATGCCTTCGGCTTTCTGCTCAAGGCGCGGGACCTCAACCCGGAAAACCTCGAGGTACGGCTGAAGCTTGGCAACCTTTACCTCCTGGGTCGCAAGCCGGCGGAAAGCAGGCAGGAAGCGAATGCCATGCTGGAACGCGACCCGAAGCACTTCGAGGCCCTGGTGCTGCTGTGTGAAGCTTCCACCTCACCCGAGGAGGTCGAAGAGGCACTGCAGCGCATGAAGGAGGTTGAATCCGATTACCGTGATCAGCCCCGCTATCACATGGCGCTCGGTGCCCTGTACTTCAAAAAGAAGGACCTGATGAGGGCCGAACGCGCCTTCATGGATGCCCTTTCCGGCAAGGCGGACGTACCGGAGGCACACATGGCGCTGGGTGATATCAACGTGATCAAGAAGGACCTCAACCAGGCGGAGCAGGAATACAAGGCAGCCGCCGGCCTGGCCCCGGGAGGCACGCAGGCCCAGATCAAGCTGGCTGATTTTTACCTGCGGACGGGAAAACCGGATCAGGCCAGACAGGTGCTCGAGGCAACGACGGCGGAAGCCCCGGAATTCCTTCCCGCCCTCTACCGCCTCACCACCCTCGCACTGGATGAAAACAAGCTCGAAGATGCCGCGAAATACCTCGACTTGTTGTTGAAGAAGAACCCCTCGGACCCCGAGGCACTCAAACTCAGAGGGCGCGCCTCCCTCATGCAGAGAAAGACCGAGGAAGGTTTGAAAGATCTCGAGACGGCCCTCAAGGCGCACCCGGAAGACGCCCAGGTTCACTACCTCATGGGCTTGGCAGCCATTCAGACGGGCGATCTTGCCAAGGCCAAAGAGCATTTGAAAGAAGCGGCCCGGCTTGATCCGTTCGGGGTGAATGCCCTGCTGCGTCTGGCAGAGCTCAACATCATCACCGGTTCGCTGCAACCGGCCGCAGAGGACCTCTTCAAGATTCTCGACAGAGCGCCCAAACACCTCGAAGCCCAACTCCTGCTGGCCGATGCGGCCACCACGCCTCAAGAAGTCACCGACGCCCTCCGGCGTCTCCAGGGCAATCAAGCTGAATACAAGGGCAAAGCCCGGTTTCAACTGGCGCTGGGCACCCTCTATTTGAAGCAGAAGAAGCTCGCGGAAGCTGAGGCGGCGTTCAAAGAGGCCCTTTCGCTCGAACCCGGCCTGAGTGACGGGCATCTGGCCATGGGGAAGCTCCTGGAGACCAGGAAGGAACCGGAGCGAGCCGAACAGGAATTCCGGGCCGCGGTTGAACTCGCCCCCGAGAACGCTCAAGCCAAGGTCAACCTTGCCGACTTCTACCTTCGCCGGAACAAGAGCGACGCCGCCAGGCAGGTCCTGGATGAAGTGATGACGAAGACCCCCAACTATCTTCCCGCCCTCTACCGGCAAGCCAACCTGATCTGCCGGGAGAGCCAGGATGAGCGCTGTCTCAAGGCGCTGGAACCCATTTTCCAGAAAAACCCGACCGACCCCGAGGGCCTTTTGATGCGCGGCCGGCAGTATCTGGCCAAGGGTCAGAACGGTGAGGCCATCCAGGATTTCCAGGAGATTCTGAAGCAGCAGCCCAAGGCCGTCGAAGTGCGCTACCTGCTCTCCCTCGCCTATCTCCAGGCGGGGGACGTCGGTCAGGCCAAAACCAACCTGCAGGAAGTCCTGAACGCTGAGCCCAATTTCACCGAAGCCGGGGTCCGACTGGCGGAGATCCAACTCCGGGAGGGCAACTATCAAGCGGTGATCGAGCTCGTGGAAAGATTTTACGAAAAGCAGCCCAAGACTGCCAGGGCCTGCTATCTGCTTGCAACTGCCTATACCGGCAACAAGGAATGGGCCAAGGCGGTTGACGCCAGCAGGAAACTGATCGAGATGGATCCTGCGGATGCCCGTGGGCCCTTCATGCTCGGCTTTGCCCTGCGCGAACAGGGCAAGAAGGACGAAGCCCGGAAGTATTTCGAGGACGCTGCCAGACTCTCTCCCGATCGTTCAGAGCCGGTGGCGGAATTGGTGGCTCTGGATCTGGCGGATAAGAAGACGGACGTCGCGCTCGAGCGTGTCAACAAGGAACTGGCGCGTGCTCCGGAGGTTGCGGGGCTCCATTTCCTGCTGGGCCGCGTCCACCTGGCCCGTAAGGAAACTCAGCAAGCCGAAGCCGCCTTTCTGAAGTGTGCCGAACTCGATCCGAAGATGATTTCCGCCTTCGTCGCCCTCACCGAAATTTATGCGTCTTCACAAAACTTCGACCAGGCGGCGGCCAAGCTCGAGACGGCCCTCAAGGCGAACCCCGATAACCTTGCCCTGCTGATGCTCACGGGCATGATCAGTCAGCAGCAGGGCAACCAGAAAAAGGCCCAGGAAGCCTACGAAAAGATCCTGACCCAGAACCCGGGCTTCGCTCCGGCAGCGAATAACCTGGCCTGGATCTACTCGGAAATTCATGGAGATCAGGAAAAAGCCTTTCGCCTGGCGCAGAAAGCCAGGGAAGGCGGCCCCGAAGATCCCCAGATCGCGGATACCCTCGGCTGGATTCTCTACAAGAAAGGCAACTTTGAATGGGCGCTCTCCTACTTGAAAGAAAGTGCCGCCAAACTGGCAACCAATGCTGAAGTGCAATTTCACCTTGGTATGACCCAATTCCGCCTTGGGGACGCACCTGCTGCCAAACAGGCCCTCCAACGCGCCCTGGAACTCAACCCCAAGTTCACGGGAGCGGATGAAGCTCGCAAGACGCTGGAGGAGCTTTAGCACGGTGCAGCGGAGACGGGTTTTGGAGGGTATCCAAATGGCCGCTCAGCGTCAGGGTAAGCCATGACCATTGAAGCCATCATCTCTCTGATCGGCGCCACCCTCAGCGTCGCCCTCGCGCTTTATGCGCTGGTACGGGATTATCGCTCCTTTGCTTACCGAACCTTTGCCGCCGGCATGATCGCCCTCGCCCTGGAGCGCGTCATAGCGGTGATGGCGGGGCGGGGGGTTGAGCTGACGTGGGTGCTCGAATGGGAGTACTACCGCCTGGCAGCGGCGGCGCTGCTGCCCTGCCCCTGGCTGTTTTTCAGTCTCACCTTTGCCCGCGACAATTATCGCGACTATTTGGCCGCCTGGAAGCTTCAGGCCCTCGTCGTCAGTGCCCTGCCGCTTCTGTTGGTGGTGGTTTTCGGGCACGAGCTTTTTGTCAACGTCGCTTATTTCGAGGCTGATACCGCCTGGATTTTGAGGCTGGGTTGGGCAGGCTATGCCTTTCAGATCCTTTTCCTGATGAATGCCGTCCTCATTCTGATCAATCTGGAAAGGACGCTTCGAGCCTCCTTTGGCAAGGCGCGCTGGCGCATCAAGTTCACCCTGCTGGGCATCGGCTCGCTTTTCGCGGTTCGCGTCTACAACATCTCGGAGACGCTGCTCTTCTCAGCCACCACCGTCAGGTTCTCTCTCCTCAACGGCATGGTGCTGGTCCTGGCTGATCTCCTGATCATCGTCTCCATGCTTCGAGACCGGCTCCGGCGAACCGATATCTACGTCTCTCAACAAGTCCTGCAGAACTCGTTCACCCTCATCGTGGTGGGAAGCTACCTCCTACTCCTGGGCGCCCTGGCCAAGGCGGCTCAGTATTTTGAAAGCGGCCGCCTGCTGCTTGACAATGCCTTCTTTATCTTCCTGGCAGCGCTGGGATCGGCCGTATTGATCCTTTCCGAAGATGTGCGTCTGCGCATCACCCGCTTCATCCACCGCCACTTTGAGCGGCCCACGTACGATTACCGGGAAATCTGGACAACTTTTACGGCCCGCACAGCCTCCCTCGTGGACACCCGGGGCATCTGCCAGGCGGTTGGCAGGACCGTCTCTGAGACCTTCGGGGTTTCCGGTGTCAGTATCTGGCTGGTGGAAGATGCTCCCAACCCGCCGTCGCTGGCAGCTTCAACAGTGCTGTCCGGGTCGGACCAGCAGGCTTTGAAGGATATCCAGAAGGAAGTGGCCATCCTGATGATTACCATGCGCGACGAGAAGGCACCGGTCGACCTGAGCCGTTCCCAGGGACGGACCGCGGCGCCGTCACCCACCACAAGCTCCGAGTCGCTGCCACCGGCAACGTCCCTGGGGGCCGCGGGACCGCCTTCCCTCACCTCCGCCGAAGCGATCCGCTATTGTGCCGCGCTGGCAGTGAGCGGTGAGTTTCTCGGCGTGATGACCCTCAACGATCGCGCCGGCAGGGAGCCCTTTTCCTACGAAGAGCTCGATCTGCTGAAAACCATCTGCGAGCAGGCGGCCGGCATTCTGCTCAATCATCGACTTCTCGAAAGCCTCCGCCGCGCCAAAGAACTGGAGGCGTTTCAGACCTTTTCGGCGTTCTTCGTGCACGACCTCAAGAATGTGGCTTCGACGCTTTCCCTCACTCTCGAAAATCTGCCGGTCCATTACGAAAACCCGGAGTTCCGCAAAGATGCCATGCACCTGATTGCGAAGAGCGTGGACAAGATCCGGACCATGACCAGTCGGATGTCTTTGCTGAGAGGCAAGCTCGAGTTGCGGCGGCGGGAATGCGACCTCAACGAGCTGGTAAGGGCCACGGTTGCCGGTCTTGACGGCACCGGCGAGCACTCCGTGACCACCGACCTGGAGGCAATCCCGGAGGTGTGGATCGATCCCGAACAGCTCCAGAAGGTCCTCGTCAATTTCCTGCTCAACGCGCGGGAAGCCTCGAAGGCCGGCGACGAAATCATCGTCCATACGAGCTTGAAAGGTGACTGGGTAACGCTTTCGGTCAGCGACCATGGCTGTGGGATGCCCGAGGATTTCATGCGAAAAGAGCTGTTTCAACCGTTCAAGACCACCAAGGATCGGGGGCTGGGAATCGGTCTTTACCACAGTAAGGTGATTATTGAGGCTCACCGTGGGAGCATCGAGGTGGAAAGCCGACCGGGTGAGGGAAGCACCTTTCGCGTGCTCCTGCCGGTGACAAGGGATTGAGGTGAGCCACAAAGGATACTTGGAACCAACGAAGGCAGTGGGATCGATCATGAAAAAACCCAAATTGCTCATCGTCGAAGACGACGAAGACATCCAGCTTTCCATGAAGTGGGCGCTCGCGCAAGACTACGAGGTCTTCCTCGCCGGGAACCGGGAGCGCGCCGGACAGATCTTCCGAAGAGAGAAACCGCCCCTGGTAACCCTTGACCTGGGGCTTCCCCCTCACCCCAACAGCAACGTGGAAGGTCTGCGCACGCTCTCTGAACTGCTGGCGGAAGAACCATTTGCCAAAATCATCATCATCACGGGCCAGGATGATAAGGAGAACGCCATCAAGGCCATCGGTGCGGGTGCGTGCGATTTTTTCTGTAAGCCCATTGTGATGAGCGAAGTCAAGCTGGTGCTGCAGCGCACCTTTGCGGTCTTCCAACTGGAACAGGAAAACCGGGAACTGCAGGACCGCGCCGGCCGGAAGGCCTATGACGATCTGCTGGGCACCAGCCCTCAGATCCAGGAAATCTTCGCCACCATTGACCGGGTGTCGACTACGGAAGTACCGGTACTGATCATGGGAGAGAGCGGCACGGGCAAGGAACTGATCGCCAGGTCCATCCACCGGCGCAGCCCCAGAAAGGATGCTCCCTTCATCGCCATCAACTGCGCCGCTATTCCGGAAAATCTTCTGGAAAGCGAGCTCTTTGGACACGAGAAGGGCTCTTTCACCGGTGCTCACACACAGCGGAAAGGCCGCATCGAATCCGCCCACAAAGGGACGCTCTTTCTTGATGAGATTGGGGAAATCCCCCCTTCCCTGCAGGTCAAGCTCCTGCGTTTTCTGCAGGAACATACCATCGAACGGGTAGGAGGCCGCAAGGAAGTCGAGGTCGATGCGAGAATTCTGGCGGCAACCAATCAGGACCTCCAGAAAGCGATCGCGGAAAACACCTTCCGTGAAGATCTTTTCTACCGGCTCAGCGTCGTGTCGATCATCGTGCCGCCCCTCCGGGAGCGCCAGGGCGACACAACCCTCCTGGCAACGGTCTTTCTCAACCGCTATGCCGCTGAACAAAGGAAGAAAATCACCGGATTCACCCCTCAGGCTCTGCAGGCCGTCGAAGGCTACACCTGGCCCGGTAATGTGCGAGAGCTCGAAAACCGGATCAAACGGGCGGTGATCATGGCCCGCAAAACCAAACTCACGCCCGAAGACCTGCAACTGGGGACGGAAAAGGTCAGTTTTCATGGGGTAAAGCTCAAGGAGGCCCGCGAGAGCCTCGAACGGGAGATGATCCTGCAGACCCTGGCAAAAACCCGCAACAACCTCAGCAAAGCTGCCGATGAGTTGGGCATTAGCCGCCCAACCCTCTATGAGCTCATGGAGAAGCTCGGGATCGAGAGGAGCTAGGGAGGAGCGAACCGCTTCCCTTTTTGCCGCAATTGTGTCGGAATTCCTTACACTTTGGCAATCCTCATAAATGCTTGTCCCACAAAGGTTTAGCGAAGCAGGGCAAAAATAATGTCGGGTTTCTTTACACTTTTCTCATCCTGCCGTCCCTGGCAGGAGCGTTAGACTCATTCCTTCCCCCTGCAAGCCCCTCCAGGAATTTCTGCAACTTCAACCCCTTACTCATTGCACACAAAAGTGTGCAAATAAAATCCACTGGGGGCATTGTTTGTGCATAACTATCAAGTTTACTTCTCTTGTTTAGGAGGAAAATGAATGATTGTGTCCTCGGCATTGGATTCGTACCTTACCGTTTGGGAGAGGAGCGTGGACCGACGCCAGCATGAGCGATTCCCGGTAGCGGATGAGGTTTTCCTTACCTTTCGCCCCAGTTTCGAAAGGATCGGCAGCGTCAAAGACATCAGCAAGACGGGGATTTCCTTCGAATATTTGGCATTCGAGGAGGGCGAGGAGGTGGAATATGTGGATGTGGATGTTTTTTCCGCCTCCCAGGACCTTTATATCTCTCGCATCCCCTGCAGGATCGTATACGATATCCGCAAGGAGCCTGCCTTCATCCTGAAAGATGCTGAAACCAGGCGCTGTGGCATGGAATTCGGCGAGCTCAGTGAACAACAGGCCTCTGCTTTTGCATCGTTCTTCGGCCTTTAGGGGGCCTGGCGCGCTGCTCGCTTGAACTCTCTTCCTTTTTCGCCTTTCCCATTGGGCTTGGCGCGGTAAGCGGGCGTGCCCACGTCCTCCCTGATGCTAGTTGCCCACCGTCTCACGCTCAACAAAGCCCAATTCGCGTCTTGGCCGGGGACCCACTCCTCATCGGGCCTCCAAATTTCCATGGCCGCAGGTCAGCAGGCAGGGAGGTACAGATGGATGGTGCTGCCGGCGCCGGCTTCGGATTCCACCCGGACGTGGCCTTCGTGTCTCTTGAGAATTGCGTAGGTAATGGTAAGCCCTAAGCCCATTCCCTTCTTATTGCCTCTTTCCTTGGTGCTGAAGTAAGGATCGAAGATCCTCGGGAGATGGTCTTCGGGGATGCCGACACCGGAATCCTCCACGGACACCTTGACATACCTGCCTCCGCTCAGAGGCGGAAGCTCACCTTCCTGCAGTTGCACATTCCGGGCTGCTACTTTGATGACGCCTCCCGGGTGCATGGCCTCCTTGGCATTGACAATGACATTGGTCAGCGCCCGATGGGTCTGCCTGGCATTGCAGTGGACCGTCCAGATGTCTTTGTCGGCAATCATCTCGCACCTTACGGGAGAGCCTGCCAGCCCTCTGTTCACTGCATTATCGAGGATTTCGGGGATGGATTCCGGCTTTTTGAACTGTGGCTCCGTGCTCGCCGAGCTCATCAACTGCTCGGTCAATCGCATCGAGCCGAGGCACGCTTTTTCAGCTTCTTTCAAGACCCGGTAGGTCTTGTCAGAAAGCTTTACATCCATGAGCGCCAGGGACAGGCTCCCCAGAATGACGGTCATGAGATTATTGAAATCATGGGCCAAACCTCCCGCAAGCACGCGCAAGGCCTCGAGCTTCTTGATTCTTACATGTTCTTCCTCAAGTTTCTTCTGTTCGGTAATGACCTCGTAGGTGCCGAGAACGCCGGCAATGCGACCTTCATCATCAAGGAACGGTACCTTGTTGGTGCGCAGCCAGATCTTGCGACCATCTGGAGTGATCCGTGTGGCCTCGACACCGATCGTGGGCCGTCCACTGCTGATCACCAGCCGGTCATCAGCCTGGCAACGTTCAGCCTGGTCCGTCCAGACCATCTCATGATCACCCCTGCCCACGATCTGCTCCGGTGATTCCAGACCGGCATCGACTGAAAAAGCTCGGTTACAACCGAGATAGACAGAATTCCGGTCCTTCCAGAAAATTCGGAAGGGGAGCGCATCGAGGATTGTCTGCAGGCCTTTCTGGGTGCCTGCCATGGTCCGAGAGCAGGCCAGAGCCGACAACACGGCATCCAAACCTGCAGGCGGGCTGTAGCCCTGCTCCTCATCGCGGTCCAAATCCTTCCCGCCGACAATCCTGGCTGCCGTCGGCATGGGAGACTGCTGGCACAATCGCGCCAGAACATCATCCAGCTGCTCTGCGCTTGTCTCTTGCACATCCATGATTCCATCCCATAACGAGGGTAAAATATAAGCGGTCTCTCTTAGTAGTTACCCCGGAACGAACCGCCCAGGGTCAGCCCACACTGCTGGCGTCATGGTAAAAGACCGAGGAGAAGGCGACTTGTCTTGATTGATCATTGGTAGAGTGAGCTTCAATCTCAGGTTTTTTGACTAGCAGACGTGCATTTTTTTGAGTAGTAGGTAAAGTGAGTATTTCCTATTGAGCAAAACGGTATTTCAATCGTAGGAGACCTCCCGTGCCCGGCGCGGGCAATTACTGCGGGATATTTGAAACTGGAGACTTGGTGACACCACCTCGAGGAAGACAACGGCGAATAGATGGTTGCACATTTTCAGGTCAGGGTCTGTTT
>CAZDKX010000199.1:0-9252 GCA_964505935.1 uncultured Syntrophobacteraceae bacterium | reverse complement strand
AGCAGTTGCTCATGTCCCCTCGGGACACCCGAAGACCCATGAAAAGGACCACGGTTGACAGGCAACTGCCACTGGTAACTCGCAACCCGCAACCCGTAACTCGCAACTTTTCAGAGCAGAGGATGCCGCTGATCCAGGCAGCGAAATGAGTCACCGAACTGTAGAGCAGCTTCCAGTTACCCGCTGAGTCTCATCATTTCCTTGACTTGAGTCAAGTCTTATTCAGCGCCTCGAAATCGTTATCTTCAAAGCACCTTCAAGCAACTGGCGCCAGTGAAAGCGTCGCTCCCTTTCAGAATGTCCTGCGATACCCCCTCATGAATCTGGAGGGCAACCGTCAATCATCGCGCATAATATCACCACTGTGTTCATCCTGCTCATCGCTCGGGCTGCAGCTGATTGAATATCTCTCGGCAGCTGCCTCATATGCATCTTTGATTTCAAAGACCCCCGGCAAAAGTCGATGACCATCAAGAATAACAAGCGTATTGGAAGATTATAGAGGTTGACTTGCCGACCAAATCCTTATAAATAGGATTGTTTGCTGTTGCCGAGGATCTCCGCTCCGGAGGAGCGGAACAGGGTTGGAAGGCGTCGCGCCCTCTGGCCAAGGACGATTGCCCATGAAATACTGGCGAATCCCTCTCGATGCAGAGGAGCTCACCATCTCCCAGGGTATCGTGCACCTGGTTGAGGAACGGTGCAAGGGCTGTGGCTATTGCATTGCCTTTTGTCCCCGGGAGGTCCTGGAACTGTCGAACCGTTACAACGTCAAGGGCTATCGCCCCCCGAGGGTGAAGAAACCCGAGGCCTGTGTGAATTGCCATTATTGTGAGATCATCTGTCCCGACATGGCCATCTATTCCGTCGAAGTTTCGCATGAGGTGCCCGCCGCTCCATGAGACCCGCGGTCTTGACCGGCAATCATTTCATTACGGGGGATGCGGCCTGTGCGGAAGGGGCGCTGGCCGCCGGTTGCCGCTTTTTTGCCGGCTATCCCATCACGCCGGCCACGGAAATCGCTGAACATCTTGCGGGTCGCCTCCCCGAAGTCGGCGGCACCTTCGTGCAGATGGAGGATGAGATCGCGGCCATGGCAGCCATTCTTGGCGCGTCGTGTGCGGGCGTAAAGAGCATGACGGCCACGTCCGGCCCCGGTTTCAGTCTCATCATGGAGAATCTGGGCCTTGGCCTTTGCACGGAAACGCCCTGCGTGGTAGTGGATGTACAGCGCGCCGGCCCGTCCACGGGGCTTCCCACTCTCGGCGCCCAGGGAGACATGATGCAGGCCCGCTGGGGGTCTCACGGGCATTATGAAATCATCGCCCTGGCGCCGGCTTCGCCGCAGGAGCTTTTCTACGAAACCATCAACGCTTTCAACCTGAGCGAGACCTATCGCCTGCCGGTGCTGATCATGACGGATGAGGTGACCGGGCACCTGAGCGAGCGGGTGACCATCCCCGAGGCGAGGACGATCAAGCTGCAATCGCGCCCTCGGCCCAAGGGGAGAAAGGACCGTTTCAAACCCTTCCTGCCCGGCCCAAATGGCGTACCTCCCATGGCTATTGCTGGAGAGGGTTACGGGATTCACGTCACGGGTCTTACCCACGACGTCAGGGGCTATCCGGTGATGACCGCCGAAGCCCAGGTGGCCATGGTGGCCCGTCTGACCGACAAGATTCGCAGGAACCTGGACGCTATTGTGCGCACGGAAAGTTACCTTCTCGATGATGCTGACATAGCCTTGGTGTCCTATGGCGTTTCGGCTCGCAGCAGCCTTGCGGCGGTGGATGAAGCCAGACAGTTGGGGATCAAGGCGGGATTGCTGCGGTTGATCACGGTGTGGCCTTTTCCCGAGGAGCAATTGCGACGCCTGGCGGCGAGGGTTAAGGCCCTGGTCACGGTCGAAATCAATCTGGGGCAGATCCACCTCGAAGTGCAGCGGTGTTCAGGGGGACGGACCCCTGCCTTTCTGGTCGGCCATGCCGGAGGCACGGTGATCCCGCCGGAATCTATTGTGGCCATGCTCAAAGAGATCGTATCGGCGAAATCGAACCGCTAAGCAGAAGAGAACCGCGAGAACCCATGCCAAAGACTCAGTCTCATCTGGAACACCCATTGGACGGGCTTCTTCGCACCGAGCGTCTGCCTCATGTCTGGTGCACGGGGTGCGGCATCGGCACGGCCTTTTCATCGTGTCTGGTGGCCATGCAGGGATGCGGGATTGATCTGCAAAAAACCGTCATGGTGTCGGGGATCGGGTGTTCAGGTCGGGCTGCCGGCTACATCAAACTCGATTCCTATCACACCACTCACGGCCGGGCGATTCCCTTTGCCACGGGCATGAAGCTTGCCAACCCCGAGCTGAATGTGGTGGTTTTCAGCGGGGACGGAGACCTTTTCGCTATTGGCGGCAACCACTTCATCCATGCCGCCCGCCGCAACGTGGATCTAACGGTGATCTGCGTCAACAACTTCAATTACGGCATGACCGGCGGCCAGGCCGCCGCCACCACTCCCAACATGGCGCATACCACCACCACACCTTTCGGCAACCCGGAGATGCCTTTCAGCTTGCCGCTCCTGGCCTATGCCGCAGGGGCAACTTATGTGGCCAGGTGGACCATCCTGCACACCCGCGATCTCACCAAAGCCTTCGAAGAGGCCCTGCTCAAGCGTGGGTTTTCGTTTATCGAAGTGCTGGCGCCCTGCCCTACCGGTTATGGTCGGCGCAACCGCGAGAAGCCCCTCGAAACCCTTCAGCTTTACCGGGACCGCACCATCATCAGGAATAAGGCCCATCCTTCGGAGGTCATTCTCGATTTTGCCCGAGGCATTACTCTCGGCACGTTCATCGACCTGGAACGGCCCACCTGTACCGAGCGGTACGACAAAACCTGCAGGCCGAGTCTGGAAGGGAGCGCCTAGAGGATGTCGGCTTTTTCACGCAAGGAAATCATCATCACCGGCTTCGGGGGGCAGGGGATCGTTCTGGCCGGCCAGATCCTGGGCAAATCAGCCAGTCTCATTGACCATCGCGAAAGCACCATGACTCAGTCCTACGGCCCGGAGGCGCGGGGCGGGGCCTGCAGCGCTCAGGTCATCATTTCCTCCAGCACCATTCATTTCCCTTACGTCAGGAATCCCGACATCCTGGTGTGCCTTTCCCAGGAAGGCTACAACAAGTTCCACGGAGTGCTGAAGGAGACGGGCATGGTGATGGTGGATCAGGACCTCATCACCAACATCGAAGCCGGTTCTTACGATTTTTTTGCCGTCCCGGCCACCCGTATGGCCGAAGAACTCGGTAACAAGATGATGGCCAATGTCGTCATGCTCGGCTTTTTCACCGCCGTCACGGGGGCCGTATCCCTGGATGCGATCCGCACCACCGTCGCTGACACCGTGCCTCCACGGACCCGCGACCAGAACGTGGCCGCCTTCAACAAAGGCTTCGACTACGGTGCTGCCACCCTCAGGGGGCGACAGAAGAAAGCCTCCGGCCGTAAGGGGACCAGAGCATGAGGGGCCCCAAAGATCGCCTGTACCGGGTCCTGGTCATCGGTGCCACCCCTGCCGGCCTTGCCGCCACCAATAAACTTGGGGAGATGGGAATTCCGGTCACCCTGGTTGACCCGGAACCCGACCTCGACCGGAAGCTTGCCCGCGAGGAATATCGGCTGGGTTCGGGCGTCCTCTTGAACCACGCGCTGCGCCCGGGGTTGCTCCGGATCCTGCGAAACCCTAGGATTCGTTGTGTCATCCCCGGCGAAATCAGCTCCCTGAAGCATACGCCTCAGGGGTTCTGCGTGCATTTCAAGAACACCGAGACCTTCATTGATCCTGAGCGCTGTATCCTTTGCGGCCAGTGTGCCGAAGTCTGCCCGGTGACCACCGGCAATGGTTTGAAGGCCCTTCGTTTCCATGGCCGACAGAGCCTTCCGGGACGCCCGGTCATCGAAAAACGGAGGGAGCCCCCGTGCCGGACCACCTGCCCGGCGGGTCTCAATGTCCAGGGCTATGTCCAGCTCATCGGGCAGGGGAAATACCTCGAGGCGGTGCAACTGATCCGAGAACGGGTACCACTGCCAGGGGTGCTGGGAAGGATATGCCCACATCCCTGCGAATTGCAGTGTCGCCGCCTGGAAGTGGACGAAGCCATTGCCATCAGGGATCTGAAGCGGTTCGCTGCTGATCGTGTGAACTTTGACGAGCTGCCTCCGCCGGAGATTGCGGAACGCCGGCAGAAGGTGGCGGTTATCGGCTCAGGGCCGGCAGGGCTGACCGCGGCTTACGACCTTCGCCTGAAGGGTTTCCAGGTAACTTTGTTCGAGGCGCTCCCGGTCCTCGGGGGCATGCTGCGGGTGGGTATCCCCGCCTACCGCCTGCCGCCCCAGGTGCTGGAACAGGAAATCAACGCGATCCTGCGCCTGGGTATTGAGACACAGACGGGCAAGAAGCTGGGAGTCGATTTCACCCTGGAGGACCTTCGGGCACGGGGATTTCACGCCATTTATCTGGCCATCGGCGCCCACACCAGTCTGAGGCTCAATATCGAGGGAGAGGACCACCTGGCAGGGCTGGTTGACGCCCTGGCGTTTCTCAGAGAAGTGAATCTCGGGCGCGGCAAGCTGCCAGGAAAACGAGTGGTTGTCATAGGCGGGGGCAATGTTGCCGTCGATGCGGCGAGGACTGCTCTGCGCCTGGGAGCCGAGAAGGTTACCATCATCTACCGGCGCGGCTGCGAGGAAATGCCTGCTTATGCCGAGGAGATTGAAGGGGCGCTGGCTGAAGGCGTTGAGATTCAGTACCTTTCGGTGCCGCTGCGCATTGCCGGGGCCGATGGCCGGGTCACCGGCGTCGAATGCCTGCGGACCGAACTGGGGGCGCCCGATGCGAGTGGTCGCCGGCAGCCGGTGCCGGTGGCGGGCTCCGAATTCATGGTGGCCTGCGACTTGCTCATCCCTGCCATCGGTCAACAACCCGAAGCCCGGTATCTCGCGGAGGCGGGGCTTGCGGTATCTCATGCCAACACCTTGGAGGTCAATCAGGATACGGGACAGACCAATATGCCCGACGTCTTTGCCGGGGGCGATGCCGTCAGCGGTCCGGCCACTGTCATCGATGCCATTGCTGCCGGGCACCGGGCGGCGGCAGCCATCCATCGCTATCTCACTGACGAGAGTCCAGGCCCCCGGGAAAAAGCACTCGCCAACCGGCAAGCGCCCGGCCTTGACTGGCGCGAGCCTTCCGCAGACCTGGTCAAAGCGGCTAGAGCTCGCCTGCAGGTCCGGCAAGCCAGCGAGCGTACCACTTCCTTTGAGGAAGTTTCTTCAGGACTGAGCGAAGGAGAAGCGGCCCACGAGGTTTTACGCTGTTTGAATTGCGGAGCCTGTGCGGAATGCTTTCAATGTTTCAAGAAGTGCGGTTCACAGGGTGCCATTCGGCATGATAGCGTTTCGGATACTGGCTTTGAACACGTCGGCGTGGTCATCATCGCCGATCCCGAAGCAGCCCCCCCCATCCGGGGCGAGGACGTGATTCGCGCCTACAGCAGGAAGTCCGCGCAGGACGATCTTCATGCGCTGACCTTACGGGGTTTTGCCGCAGCCATGGAAGCGATGCTCATGCTGGGCGGCGGCGCGCAGCGGCTCAAGGGACACGGTCTATCCTTCTCCCCCCCCGACCCACAGCTTTCCCCGGAATTCCGCATCGGGGTCTTTGTCTGCCGATGCAACGACTCTCTGGGATGGGCTGGAGAGCTTGACGATTATCTTGGTGAACTGGCCGAGCATCCCCGGGTACTTCATGTCGAAACCTTGCCCTCGGCATGTGTGGCCGAGGGTACCACGGAAATGCTCAGGGCCATCCGTCACCATGGACTGACGCGAGTGGTCCTGGCATCGTGCGTCTGTTGCCCGCTCGATTTCATTTGCAGTTCCTGCACGGATCAGCGCAGTCGCTTGAAGAGCGCCCTTTTCAACGCCACCGGCGTCAGCCGGGCCATGGTGGAAACCTGTAACTTGAGGGGCGAAGTCCTGCGCCTCCTTCGGGATAATCCCCAACTGGCTCTGCATCGCTTCAAAGGGCTCATCGAACGTTCCCTGGGCCGCGCCACCCGACTCAAGTCCCTGCCCGCCCTGGCTCGTCGCTACAATTTTACCACGGCGGTCATCACGGATTCCGCAGCCACCCTGACCAGTGCCATGGCACTGGCGGACGCCGGCATGGAGGTCTTTCTCTTCGGCTCAAGCGACCGACCCTTGCAGGACTCCTTTGCTCATCAGAACCTTCAGGCCTTCCCCGGATCAACCGTGAGGCGCCTGCGGGGTACGGTGGGAAATTTTCAGGTGACAATCGACCTTGCGGGGTATCAACAGGAATTCCAGGTCGGGGCGGTAATCCTGGGAGAGCATTCCCGGCGGGGCATTCCCTATCAACCCACGGAAGAACTGGCACCGCACCCGATCGAATCGTCCATGCAGGAGCAGGGAATCATTGGCATCCCGGCCTTCACTCCGGGAGCCACTTCCGTTCCCGGGCTATTTCTGGCCAATCCGCCCGGGATCGGCGTTTCCGAGCGGACCAAAGGCACCGCAGCGGCTATCCTTGCTGCTTCCGTCATGCCCCGCGGACCCAGGCAAAGCAAAGGTTACACAGCGGTGATTGATGAGCTTCGTTGCCGGGGTTGTGGCCGTTGCGTCGAGATCTGCCCCTATCACGCCGTGAGCTTTGCTGCGAATGCCCTGGGCGGCTGGCATGCCGTCGTCGATCAAGCCCTCTGCAAGGGATGCGGCAACTGCATCGCCGTCTGTCCATCCAGCGCTGCGGACTGCCCCTATCGCGACCGGCTGTATTTAGAACAGATGATCGATGAAGTGTTGCAGTGGTAAGTAATGAGTGATGACTCTCGATGAATGACCTGCGGATCGTCTTATTCATATGCAACTGGGGACCGCACGCAGCATATCAGGCCCTCCAGGACCGGTGCTCCCCTATCCCCCTGGAAATCAGGATGATCCGGATCCCGTGCACGGGCAGGATCACCAAGTCACTGCTTTTCAGGGCCTTCGAGATGGGAGCCGACGGGGTGGCCCTGGTGGGTTGTGCACCAGGGTCTTGCCGCTACGGCAGCGGCACGCCGACCGCGGTCAGAAACGTCAATGATACCCGCGGCATCCTGGAGCTGCTCGGACTGGGAAAGGAACGCCTGCAACTGGCCACCTGCCTGCCGGATGAATCCGAAGCGTTGCTCACTTTCCTGCGCGGGTTTCATGACGATATTGAGCGGCTCGGAAAGAATCCGGTCACTCCCCCGGCGGTACCGCGCCCCGCCTCCCTTCACGAATACGCCCCCAAAGGGGGTGAAGGCGGGCCAGGCGCCGGTGAGGCGCCGAAGACGATGCAGCAAATCGTCTCCCAACTGCTGACCACCCATGACGTCTATGCATGCCAGGATTGCGGCAAGTGTTCTTCCGCATGTCCGCTGGCGCTTATCGGCAAGCCCTTTTCCCCTCGCGGCGTAGCCAATGCCGTCATTTCCGGCAGCATCGAGGCCCCGGCAGTCGTCCGAGACACCTGGTCGTGCCTCACCTGCGGAATCTGCTACGACCGCTGTCCCTCCGCAGTGACCTTCCCTGAATTCATCCGGGACCTTCGCCAGCTCCAGGGGACCTCGGGCATGCGCAACCTCCAGGCCCATGACGGCTTTTTCCAATCACTCATGCGCACCATGGCGTCACCGGGTTTGCCCATCCAACACTGGCATTGGCTGCCGGACGATCTTCGCACCGACGCTCAATCGAAATTGCTCTTTTTCGGCGGCTGTGCGCCCTATTTCGACGGTTTTTTCAAGCATCACCTCGGGACTCGAACCACGGATATCCTCATCGACAGCCTTCGTCTGCTCAATTTTTTCGACATTTTTCCCCGCCTCCTCACCGACGAGCGCTGTTGCGGACACGATCTGCTCTGGTCAGGTGACCGGGACAACTTCCTCAAACTGGCTTCGATGAATGCGGACAACATTGCCGCGCAAGGCATCGAAGAGGTGGTGACCGCCTGCCCGGAATGCTATCGGACCTTGAGCCTTGACTATCCCGCCTACGGCGTCAAGGTGCCTTTCAAGGTAACGCACCTCCACGAACTGCTGGAACGGGAAATCGCTAAAGGCGCGGTGGGGTTCGAACCCCTTGACCGAAAACTGACCTTTCAAGACTCCTGCCGCCTGAATCGTTTGGAAGACGGTGCCAACCTCCCAAGAAAGCTGCTTCGCCGGCTTCAGCCACAGAGCTTCACGGAAATGCGAGACCACGGCAAGGCTGCGATCTGCTGCGGCAATTGCGCCTGGACCGGCTGCGACAGCTACAGCAAGGCACTCCAGGTCAAACGGCTGCGCCAGGCCAGAGAAACGGGCAGTGACCTGCTGGTCACCGCCTGCCCAAAATGCCAGATCCATTTGCGCTGCGCCATGGAAGATCCAATTCTCGGCCAAGAACTCCAGATGGAAATGATGGACCTCACCTCAGTCCTGGCGAAGACCATTAGATGGGAATGAGTTCACTGATCACTGATCACTGATCACTCATACAGACAGGAACACGATGAACAGTCAACAGTATGCTCCACCCCGCATCGGCGTCTACATCTGTCATTGTGGGTTGAACATCGGGCGCACAGTGGACTGCCGGCAGGTTTCGGAGAGCATCTCGGGCCTTGATGACGTAGTGGTTGCCCGCGATGTCCCCTATGCCTGCTCGGAACCCGGACAGCAGGGGATCAAGGACGATATCGCCGAACAGGGACTCGACCGTGTGGTGGTGGCTTCCTGTTCCCCCCGCCTGCACGAACCCACTTTTCGCCGGATGCTGCAGGACGCAGGCCTCAATCCCTATCTCCTGGAAATGGCAAATATCAGGGAACATTGCAGTTGGGTGCACATGCATGAACCGGACCCCGCCACCCGCAAAGCCATCGATCTGACGCGGATGGCCGTGGCGCGGGTGCGGCAGCTCCAACCCCTCAAACCGGAAAGGCTGCCCCTCGTCAAGAGAACGCTGGTCATTGGCGGAGGAGTTGCGGGAATCCAGGCGGCCCTCGATCTTGCCGACAACGACTATGAGGTCATACTCGTTGAAAAACGCCCGTCCATCGGCGGCACCATGGCTCAGCTTGACAAAACCTATCCCACCATGGACTGTTCCATCTGAATCCTGGGACCAAAAATGACGGATGTCGGTCGGCATCCCCGCA
>CAZDKX010000198.1:0-9298 GCA_964505935.1 uncultured Syntrophobacteraceae bacterium | reverse complement strand
CATCGACAACACCTGCTACCCAAAAACCCTGAAAAAGCGATTTCCTATCACCTCCCCAAGCAGAGCGTCGTCATTGTCTCGCAAGTTTTCACGGTGGATAGAAAGCAATTGGGCGATCTTATCGGTACCCTGCCAAAGGCCAGGGTTCGCCAGATTCTTGATGGCCTCAGGCTGGTCACCGAGCCGCGTGAGGTCGAGTGAGAAGTTGTCGGCGTTGGGATGTTTGTTTCTCCAGGCAAAGAATGCGAAGAAAGCTCATTGAGAGAATTCTTGAGTGAGATGAATTGAGCCGCGGGAATTCGTATCGTACCTGGAAAGCAGCCGGTCAACGATGATCTGTCGTATCAGGATCAAAGACTACATGACCCACAGGGACACCGACCTGGAGCTGGATCCGGGAGTGACGGTGCTCACGGGGCCGAACAATTCGGGGAAGAGCGCCGTGGTCGAAGCGCTGCGGTCGTTGGCCCAGGATCCTCCGCCCCACCATGTGATCCGACATGGGGCTTCCCAGGCGTTGGTGCGCGTCGAACTGAATTCGGGTGAAGCCGTCGAGTGGGTGAGAAGCAAGAGCAATCCCGTCTATCGTCTCTATAAGGCTGCTCACGATGGCGTTGCCTCGGGAGAACATCCGAAAGTGTATGCCAAGTTCGGCAGGGTCCCCCCCGGACGACATCCGCCGTCTGCTGCGGCTGGATTTGGTGGAGACCGAAAGCGGCGCCGTCGATATTCATATCGGCAATCAGCGCTATCCCATTTTCCTGTTGGATCAGACCGGCTCGCAGGCTGCCAGCTTCTTTGCCGCCTCCACTGAAGCCGAATATCTGCTGCGCATCCAACAGGCACTGAAGACCAGGACTGATCGCGCTCGTAGCAAACGCAAGGAACTGCTTCAGGAATGCGCCGAACTGGAAGCTGCCCTGGAACACTTCTCGCCGCTGACGGCACTCGAGAGCGATCTCACCGCTGCGGAAGCCCGGAGTCTCTCTTCGCCCATACCCTTGCGCAAGCGGGTGGACACGCTGAGCTGGCGCTAAAAGACGATCGAGCAACAGCTGGCGAGGAACAGGGGCAGCCTGCAGGAATTGGAGGCCTTCCTGGAAGTTCAGCCCCGCGTCGCAGATCGGCTGGATGAGCTTTCTCGTGAGCTTTTCGGCAACATCCTCGAAGAAATCGAGCTCAATCTGACCTACGCCTTGCGGGAGGTCCTGGGACAGGACCTGCGGGTCGTTTTGCAGGGTGAAACAAAAAACCGGAAAATGCATGTCTCCTTCTCCATGTTGATCTCTTTCGGGACCATGCCGACCGGATCTACCGGATCGCGCCGGCTGCCAGAGCCGCATCCGGAGCTCGCATTGAGTTGCTGGAGAAGAAAGTGAAGAGCACAGATAGTGAGCGCATGCCCACCGCTTTGCCCCGGAGTGATTTCAAAAAACCCTAAAGATATACGGTCAACTTGCCGAGAGACCATTCAAGGCATGCTGGGACACCGTCATTGACCGCGGCCTTTGTTCGCTGTTGATCAAGGAGAGTTGAAGACTCGTCACTATCCCTGGGAGCGGCACGCAAGAAGCGCCAATGAAGACCGAGCAACGAAAAATCCTTTCCGTCGTTCATTGTGAAGAAGGAACGGGGCCGGCATGTTTCCGGTCAGCCGAGTGGTTGAGGTCTTTTTATCGGCATTGGGACATCCGAGGGGGACTTCATGGAGTTCATCAAGCTTGCTCATGTTCGGAAATCGTTGTTCCTGACCCTAATGATCTGTGTGACGTCTGGCATGATGCTGCCGGCTGTTGCCCGGCCGGCGCCTCCTCCGCCCGGCGTTGGGCAGCGCACGGGGGTGGATTCCGGGGTCCCCGCACCACCCTCTGATATTCCTGAAGAAGCTGCTGGCATCCAGCCTGTTGTCAACGACCGGCAGGCCGGCGAAAAGCGGGCACCCGTGATCATGGCAGGGAAGAAGACCCTGCCCATGAGATTGCTCACCAGGCCCTTTTCGAACCTCTACGACAAGCCCGCGGAGGGCGCCAGGCCGGTGGCGGAAAATGTGCCCACCTTCTCGATTCTTTATGCCTACTCGACCCCCGGCGAAAACCCGGGATGGTATGAAGTCGGGCCGGACAATCGCGGCAACGTCAAGGGCTGGATGAAGGCCAGAGACGTCATCGAATGGAAGCAGTTTCTGACCATGTCTTTCACCAATCCCGCCGAACGCAGCCAGACACTCTTCTTCCGCGATAAAGAGAACCTGTTGAAACTAGTGGGCGATTCCGGACGGGCGGAAGGGGTGCAAGCCCTTCGCCGGACCATCGATGAGGTGGTGAAAGACCCGCAGCAGAAGCTGCCGTCAGATTTCGCCGTTGTCGCCCGGGAGCCCGCGGATTTTGCCTCACTCCACCTCCGACCCTACCTGATGCCGGTGCTGCAGTTCGAACAGGTGGATCTGGATGGCCGGGAAACGCGGGTCCTCGAGATCACCACGACGGTGAAAGGGTCCGCCAGAGCAACGGAGAAAGCGAAAGTCCGCGATGAGGACTTCGCTCCAGCCGGCGGGGTTAGTGACGCCGATGTCATCCGCGACTGGAAGGCGGATGTGGTGTTCGTCATCGATGCCACCGCCAGCATGCAACCCTACATCGAAGGTACCCGCCAGGTGGTGAGAGATTCGGCCAGGAAGATTGAGGAATCGCGTATCGGCGGCAAAATCAGCTACGGCATGGTCGCCTATCGGGACAACGTCGCGCTGGTACCTGGTATCGAGTACACTTCAAAGATCTTCTGCAACCTCGAGGAAGGGACCGATATCAACACCTTCAATCAGAAGGTCAGCTCCCTTCAAGATGCCAAAGTCGGCAGTCAGGGTTTCGATGAGGATGTGTGGGCCGGAATCATGACCGCCCTCAACCACCCGGCGCTCAAAGCACGGCCGGATGCTTCCCTCTTTATTATCCACATTGGTGACGCTGCCGCCCACGATCCGCCCGACCCCATGGGAACCACCGGCCTGAACGCCCCGATGGTGAGGCGGGTAGCCGATGACCGTCGACCACACCCGGCCGTCATCGCCTCCCTCCACCTACTCTCTCCGGACGCCATGAAGACCGGCAATGTTTCAAAGGCGGCCGCTCAGTTCAGGACGATCGCCAGCAAGAACCCGAAGTCAACTCGCGAGCTCTACTTCCCGGTTGACAACGCGGATCCGGAGCTCTTTCGCCAGCAGGCCGACGAAGTGGTTGCGACGTTCATCGCAGCTTTGAAGGAGAGCGCGCAGGGGAAGGTGCCGGGACTGAATCCCGGTTCCCCTCCGCCGGCCCCCTCGGCACCCGGCGGCAGTTCGGCATCCGCTCCTCCGAACATTGCCGAGGAGCTCAAAGGAGCCATCCTTGCCGCTCAGCTCGAGTGGCTGGGCAGCCGTAAAACGGAAAAGGGTGATGTCAAGGTCCCCACCGATATTCAGGCCTGGGTGGTGGATCGGGACCTGGAAGCGCCCGGCAGGAACCCCATGGACGTCCGGCTGCTGATCACCAAGAACAACATCGATCAACTGAAGAAGTCTCTGGATAGGGTGCTTGAAGCCGGTACCAAATCAAGTGTTACCGGAGCGGACTTTTTTGATGAAATGCAAAGCGCCGTGGCCACGGACATCCGGGGCACGGGCAAGCAGTCCCTCGGCAAGATAGGGCTCCTGCCGGAGTTCATCGAAGGCCTGCCCTACAAGAGCGAAATCCTGGAGATGACCAACGATGAGTGGACCAGCATGAGTGCCGATAATCAGGCGGAATTTCTAAACAAGGTCCAGGCCAAGATCAAGCTGTATGAAAACTATTACGCCGACCAGAGCAAATGGATCGAATTGAATAGTGGAGATGAACCGGGTGACCACGTCATGTTCCTCGACCTGAACGCCTTGCCCTGAAGAGTACTCTCTCATGACGTTGCTATATGACTTGCAGCACATTGCCAAGACCCGGCGGACGGGGGACGTCGCCTTCGAGTTGCAAGTTCCCCGGTTCCGGATGGCAGGCGGGGAGCTCGTCGCCGTCGTCGGCCCGAGCGGCTGCGGCAAGAGCACCTTGCTGGATCTCCTGGCTCTGGTGCTGAGACCCGA
This sequence comes from uncultured Syntrophobacteraceae bacterium, assembly GCA_964505935.1. GTDB lineage: Bacteria > Desulfobacterota > Syntrophobacteria > Syntrophobacterales > Syntrophobacteraceae > JADGQM01. Next base: position 5,190 of record CAZDKX010000198.1, on the reverse strand, counting down.
CGTAAACCCCGGCGGATGCTTCAAGTTCGCGCCAGGTCCGGACGGAGAGGGGCCGGTTGATGTACAGAGTTGCTGGCACCACCGTCGTGAGCAACAGCTTGCCGCCATTCGCCGGCAGCATATCGGCTATGTCCTTCAGACCGGGGGCTTGCTGCCGTTCTTTTCCGTAAGCGCGAATATCGCTCTCACCTGCCGTCTGAACGGCATGGGCGCGGCCACGGAAGGGCGTGTCGAGGAAATCGCCCGGATGCTCGGCATAGAGGATCAATTATCCAAGAAGCCGCAGTCTCTCTCAGGCGGCCAACGGCAGCGGGTAGCCATCGCCCGCGCCATGGCCCATCGGCCTGCCGTGGTCCTTGCCGATGAGCCCACCGCCGCCGTAGACCGTGAGCGGGCCCAGGCCATTGTGGCCGAATTCCGCCAGCTTGCCAAAGCCGGCAGGACGGGGGTCATCATGGTTACCCATGATCGTGGCCTCATCGAGCGGGTGGCTGACCGGCAAATCGGCTTCACCCTGGCCACTTTCGTCCGGAACGGCGTGGAGATAACCACCTCCACGCTGATCGCATTGTGAGGCATGCCCCGCGATGGCAGCGAACAGTTGGATAAGCGATGTTGGTACAGGCTTGGGGATTGCTCTGAGCGACCTTGTTCACGAATGGCGACTCTCCCTCTGTCTCGTCCTGGCCATAGCCGCCGTCATTGCGCCGTTGCTGCTTCTCTTCGGCCTCAAATACGGCACCATCGCCACTCTGCGCTCCCGCCTGGTGCAAGACCCCCGGAACCGCGAAATCATCCCCATGGTGACGCGGAGCTTCAATAAGGAATGGTTCGAACGGATGGCTTCCCGCCCGGATGTTGCTTTTGTGCTGCCAACCATTCGGCAGATTGCGGCCAGCATCGATGTGCGGCTGACGCAAAGTGACCAGCCGCGTGGAGTACGCCTGGATATCGTGCCAACCGGCCCCGGCGATGCCTTGCTGCTCGACAACGGGGCGGAAATTCCCGGCGAAGGGGAGTGCGTGCTGTCGCGCCAGGCCGCTGACGAAGTTGGCGCCAAAACCGGCGACCGTCTGCAGGGCACCATCAATCGTTCCCGCTCCGGAAAATTCGAAAGCGCTTCCCTGACGTTGCAGGTTAAAGCGGTGCTATCGGACCGCGCCGGTCTTCTGAAAGCGATGTATACGCCGCTGGTGCTCGTTGAAGCGGCGGAAGCCTATCGGGACGGGCGAGCGGTGGCCCGCTATGGCTGGCCGGGGGAATTGCCGCTGGCCTACCCCAAATATGACGGCTTCATCCTGCTCTTCCCACAGTCGCTTCCCGAGGGTGACCAACTGGCCCTGGCGGTCGGAACGGGGCTCAGCCAGATCCGCGAGATCCGTCCCGACGAAGGCCCCCGATTGCTGGGGTTTGCCCTTCCCAAGTCCTTCTACGGATATCTCCTGCAAGTCTTCCGCAGCCCCGTCGGACCCGAGAGCCTGGACGTGGTGCGCGAGAAGCTGCGGGGACGAAATGCCATCGTCATCCCTTATGTAAAACCCATAACGGCGCGCCTGACCGGAGAGGCAACCGGCGCCGCCGCCGACCTGCAACTGCTTGGCTACTGGGGGGCACCCGAAGTCCTCAAGAAGCTGGGGCAGCCGGACCTGCCGGCTTTTGCGGAAGGCAAACCGAGGAAGAATGCTGCTCCGTTGCTGAAAGTCGTGCTGCCGGCGGGAGGCGGCTTGGGTGAAACTGGTGATACGGTCACTGTGACGGTTAGCGAGGCGGGCCACACCCTGTCTTTTCCGGCGCAGATCGCGGCCAGAACCGAGACCGGCGGGTCCGGGCTGGTCTCCTCTGAGCTGCTCGGCATCGTTAACACCTTGCGACAGCGCGAGGTCTTCTTCGACTGGAACGAACAGGAGTTCCTCCTCGGCCGCATGACCTACGCGGGCTTCCGGATGTATGCCCGCTCCATTGATGAAGTGGAGCCCCTGCGGCGTCTCCTGGCGGATGAAGGCATCGACGTCAGCACCCGGGCCGAGGATATTGCCCGGGTCAAAGCCATGGACCGCGGCCTTACCAGGGTCTTCTGGCTCGTGGCCGTGGTCGGCATCGTCGGATGCATGGCGGCGATGATGGCCAGCCTCGCCTCGTCGGTGGAAAGGAAGAAACGGGACCTCAGTGTGTTGAGACTCATGGGAATTTCCGGCTGGCTCATCTTTCAGGTCCCGGTCTCCCAGGCCGTCATCCTGGGAGTTATGGGGTTTCTGACGGCCATGGCCGGCTTCAGCGGCATTGCCGCCATCATCAATGAGGTTTTTGGAAACGACCTGATGCCGGGCGAAAAAATATGCAAACTGGCTGCCAACCACTTTGGGGCAGCCCTTGTCGGGACCCTTGTGGTGGTTGTTTTCTCTTCCCTCTTCTCCGCCTGGCAGGCTACCCGCATTGACCCGGCGGAGGCCTTGCGCGATGAGTAAGTGGAGCATGCGATGAAACGGAGTCTGCGTTGCCTTCCAGTATTCACCTTCCTGTTGCTGATGCTTTTGGTGGGCGCGGTTCATGCCTATGAGGCGCAGTGGGACAAGAAATACTTCAATCCTCGACCGGGTGAGGGGGACCTGGTGGTGCCGATTCCGGGCGGCGGGGCCATGGTCTTTCGGCCGATCCTGGTGCAGGGAAAGGTCACGAGCCCGCGGCTGTTCACCCTTGGGACGGAGAATCAGAAGCCTCATCCCTTTGAATTCCCCAGGAATTGTTCCCTGGGCGGGAGCTTCCATGCCGACCAGAACGGCGGCGTTTACTACATTGCCAAATATGAGGTCACCGAATCGCAGTACGAAGCGGTGATGGGGAAGAAGCCCCCGGCAACCCTCTCGGCGCTCCCCAGGGCCAACGTTTCCTGGTTCGAAGCCGTTCAGTTCTGCGATGAACTGACCCGCTGGCTCTTCCAGAACCACAAGGACGCGCTTCCCGTCGACGATGATCAGCCGGGTTACATCCGGCTGCCCACCGAAATCGAATGGGAATTTGCCTGCCGTGGCGGCGAGAAGGTCCCGGCCAACGATTTCGCCCGTGACAGCTTCATCCCCGACGGCCGAATTCGCGACTACGTGCAGCTCTTCAAAGCCGGCGATGTTACCCGACCCCAGGCCATCGGGCTGAAAGAGCCCAATCCGCTGGGACTGCATGACATCCTTGGGAATGTCAGCGAGATGTGCCTGGATGCCTACCGGCTGAACTATCACTACGGTCGCCCGGGTGGTTTTGTGGTCAAGGGAGGGAGTCTGCGGACCAATGAGAGTGAGGTCCGGAGCTCCCTGCGGGAAGACTCGCCCTTCTACAACAAGGAGAAGCAGGACGCCCAGCGGGATGCTCAAATGGGCTTCAGACCCGTGCTGGCTGCCGTCCTCATCACCAGTCCCAGGAAGAAGGAAACAATCAAAAGTGAATGGAAAGAGGAAGCCAATCCCGTCGACCCGGGGGTTCGCCTCTCGTTTGAAGAGGCCCGCAAGAAGGTCGACGGTCTCTACGAGCAGGTCTCCGACCCGGGCGTCAAACACGAGTTGAGCGCCATCAAGAGCTCCTACGACGGGATTGCCAAACAGATACACGACATCGAACAGATGGATGCCGACAGCTTCTTTCGGATCGGCGCCCACCTTGCCCACACCGTCCGGCTGCAGCTGAAGCGAAAAGCCCTCATGGAAGATTTCCTGCAGGACCTGACCAGGGAAACGGTACCGGACCACCAGGCCATCGAAAAAACCCGGGCCAATCTTGCTCAGATCGAGAAAGCCGTTGACGAGAACCTCAACTCCTACGGCTACTCGGTTGAGAACCTCAACAAGAAGGGCACCAATGCCCCTGATCTGGTCAAATCCGCCTACCATCGCGTCATGGAGAAACTCAAACAGGAAGGCGCCGGTGATCAGTTGCGCACCACGGAATGCATGTATTCCCATATCCAGAAGTTCCGGCAACGCAATGCGGAGTCCTGGAAGACGGACCTGGCGAACCTGAAATAGGAAATATTGGAGAAGGACGTTGCCGGGATGGCTTCGGGTGCCAATCCCTGGTCCGGTAAAACAGTGATGGGTGGATAATTCGAAAAAGGAAGGGCCAATCATGATCTTGAGACGCATTCACCAGTCTGGGCATTGGGGACAGGGCATCTGCCTGTTGCTGGTTCTCGGCCTGCTTTCCGCGTGCGCGGGACAGCAGCAAATCCGCCTCGATACCACCGCCGGCGCCTCTACCCCGCCTCCTCTGGGGCCGCCCATGTATCAGGGCAGCGTAATCAACGTCCAGAACTTCCTGCCGGTGCGCAGCGACCCCTCCCTCTCCGCCACGGAAATGGGCCGGCTGCAGCCGGGCGATGCCCTGACCATCAAGGAAGAACAGGGCGAATGGTTTTCCATTGCCGCGCCGGATGAAAAGAATCCTCAGCTGCAGGGTTGGGTGCTGCAAAAGTACGTGGCCCGGGGTGACCTGATCGCTCCGCCGGAACCTCCTCCTGCGGCGGCGCCGCAGCCTTCCGCAGAGAAGAAAGACCTGAGCGGGATGAAGACCGCCACGAGCATCCAGGGTGCCGCCCTGGGGGCCCTGGCGGGCGCCGCGGTTGGGGCCCTGGTGGCCCTCGCTGCCGGCAAGAACGTGGCCGCGGGTGCCGCCATCGGCGCCGGAGCCGGTCTTGTTACCGGGCTGGTTGCGGGGGTGTATGTGGCCAATCAGAAGGAAAAGTACGCCAACGACGAGGCCTACCTGGAGGCCTGCATCGCCGAGGCGCGGCAGTACAACGAAGCGGCGGCCAGGTCCAACGAAGACCTGGATACGCAGATCAACCTGACCGAACAAAACATTGATCAGCTCCGGAACAAGGTCCGGGACGTCTCGGCGCGCAAACAGCAGGCTAGGACTAATCTGGCTACCTTGGAGCAGACCGGGAAGACCTGCGATAAGAATATTTCCCTCCTCAAGGGGGAGATCAGTGCCCAGGAAAAGGCCCTGTCTCAGGTCCCCAGAGATAGCGACACGTCCGGTCGCTCGGCGGCTCTGGAAGGCGAGCTGGTGACGATGCGCCAGCAGCTTACCGATCTGAAAGCCAAGCGTGACAGACTGAATGATCTCAATGCTGAAATGAGCAAGATGGCCGTGTAACCGGGCGGGCTACCAGTAAGGAACTGGCCCGGGGTTAGCGTTGCC
>CAZDKX010000197.1:0-9331 GCA_964505935.1 uncultured Syntrophobacteraceae bacterium | reverse complement strand
ATGACGAGAGACTCCTTGCCGGACCGAAAAGCGACGTTAAAAAGGAGGAACTCATCAGCCTCATCCAGGAAATGGTTCCGAAGACATTCACCCACCTTGCCAACCAATCCCTGAATCACTCAGCGGACGGCAAGGGGTTCGAGGGATTGGAAGGGCTTGGGATACTCAAGGCGGATGTGGATCATTTGGGGCTCCTCATGTCTGCGGGGCTAGGGCAGGAACGCTTCACCCTCTCTCGCCTCGCTACCATGAGCCGCCAGATGGACTGGTTTTTCACTCTTCATCTGCCGCATCTGCTGAGTTCAGAGCCACGATTTCGGCACATTTATACAGTATTTGCCGGAGGCGACGATCTCTTTCTCATAGGACCGTGGAACAGGATTATTGAGCTTGCAGCGGTCATCCACGAGCACTTCTCGAGATATGTCTGTCACAACCCCCAGGTGCACTTGTCGGCAGGGATTACACTGCACAAGGCCCACACCCCTCTGAACAAACTGGCCCACCAAGCGGAAGCGGCTCTTGGAAAATCGAAAAATGAGGGGCGCAACCGCCTGACGCTGTTTGGAGAGACCTGTGAATGGCCGAATTTCCTCGAGCTCAGGCAGATCAAGCAGTATCTTGAAAAGTGGTTGGACGAGAGCCTCATCAACAAAGCGATGCTCTACCGCTTGAATGAATTCATTGAAATGTCTGAAAAGGAAAAGACGGTTCTCCAAGCATCCGAGGTGCGGCAGGAAGACATAGACTGTCTCAAGTGGCATGCCCTCTTCCATTACACCACGATGAGGAATGTGGGGAAGGAATTGAGGGGAAAGGAGAATGAGAAGGCGCGCCGGGCGATGATCGAGGAATTCGAGAAGGCGGCGGTTTGGCTCAAGCAATATGGAGGTATGCTCAGAATTGCCCTTTGGGATGTCATATACAATCGCAGGAAGGGAGCATGACATGATTGAGTTTTACAAGGACAAGGAAAGCCGGACTATCAGACCTGAGCTTTTCTCAACCGATGCCGAGGGCCTGGCAAAGAAACTGGTTGATGAGAAGCTCAACAAACGAACTCAAATCAGGAAGTTCTATGACGAGGTGGTTCGGCTCAACACCCAGTCCCGGAGCGATCCCAAAGACTGGGAGAATATCCATCCGTATCTGAACATGCTGATTGCCAAGGCCGTCTATGCTGAGGGCAGGAAGCTGGTAACCCATGACTTCGTGAGCTTTATCAGGGAGTCGGTGGGGCAGGTCAAATCTCCTGAAGACCTCGATGTCTTCTCCACTCTGTTCGAGGCGTTCATGGGATTCTATCGCAAGTACGGTCCTTCCAACTGACATAAGGAGATTTCCCTATGCAGCTCATGAATATCAAAGAGATCAAAGGCAAAATCATCCTCAGAAGCGGCCTTCATATTGGGGCGGGGGACACGGAAATGCGAATCGGGGGCACTGACAATCCCGTCATCAAACATCCGAACACGCTGGAACCTTATATTCCGGGCTCTTCCCTCAAGGGTAAGGTCCGATCACTGTTGGAGATGAAAAGCGGCCTCATGGCTCTCACGAGAGGAGAACCGCTCAAGGCCAGGGATGTGACTGGACTCAAAGGGGAACAGCTAGAGGAGTGCAAGAAGATCCTGAAGATCTTTGGCGCGAGTGGTGCGGATGCAGAGGAAATCACGGAGCTGGGTCCAACGCGCGTTTCTTTCGCCGACTGCCCACTGAACAGCACCTGGCGGGAGAAGGCTCGTAAAGAACGATGGAGTTTGACCGAGGTGAAATCTGAAAACAGCATCAACCGCATCAAGGGCACCGCAGAGAATCCCCGATTCACGGAGAGGGTACCGGCCGACGCTGAGTTCGACTTTTCTGTGTGCCTTAAACTGCTGAGCCCTCAAGAGGATGATTTGCTGAACTATCTCCTCCTTGGCCTGAAACTCCTGGAGTTGGACGCGCTGGGTGGGAGCGGAAGCCGGGGCTATGGGAAGATCGAATTCCATTTCGATGACAAGGGCATTGACCAGAATTTCAAGGACTTGAATCCGTTCGGCGACGAGGGATAGACGGTGAAGCTTTACGAAGTTGCCATCAAACCGGAGGCCGGATTCGGAAGTCCCCTTAAGGGTGACACCATTTTCGGCCATTTCTGCTGGCAGGCGAAATATGATCCTTCTCTTCTCAGTGGAGGACTGGACAAGTGGATTGCTCAGTACGAGAAGGTCCCGTTTGCTGTCTTCTCTTCCGCCTGGCCCAAGCTCTTCCATGATAAGCCGTGCTATGCCCTCAAGAAGCCGGACGCTCCCTTCGATTATCTCTTTGATAGTACACGAGAAAGAGACCGGAAGGCACGTCATGAAACGTTCAAGGAAGCAAAGCGCAAAAAGTGGCTGCTGGTGGGTGCAGATCTGAGAATCGATGTCAAGACTGCCAGATTTGCGACGGACAGCGACCTTGCCCAGCTTGCGAAAACGCAGCCTGTCCGCGAAAAAAGAGAGCGTCGGCACAGCAGGGATCCGCAGCATTTTGTGGCTTCTTTCGAACAACCCCACAACACAATCAACCGATTGACGGGGACGACGGGCGAGGGGATGTTTGCACCGTTCTCAGAAAGTGCCTTTTGCTTCTACCCGCAGACGGAACTGGCGATCTTTGTGTGGATCAGCGGGGAGGCCACGAGCATTGATCGGGTCTGTAAAGGGCTTGAGCGCATCGGACAGTTCGGTTACGGGAAAAATGCCTCGACCGGCCTCGGTCGGTTCAGCATAAGTGGTACTGCTGAGATCAGTGTCGGTCCCCGGCATGACTCGCCCAATGCCTGCTATGTGCTGGGCCCCTGTGTGCCGGAGCAGGGAAGATTCAAGGAGCTCTTCTATTCGCCTTTTGTCCGTTTTGGCAAACATGGCGATGTCCTTGCCCGCTTGGCAAACCCTTTCAAAAATCCGATCGTCATGGCGGACGAAGGCGCGATACTGGTCCCGGGGGATTCGAGCGTTTTCGCCAGGCCCTACCTCGGGAAGGCTGTTTTGAATGTGTCCAAGGCGCTCCCTCAGTCGGTCGCGCAGGGTTACTCGCTTTTCCTGCCTCTTAAATTGGAGATGCGGAAATGACAAGACCCGTCAGGTATGTTCTCAGCATTCTCTCGCCGGTTCACGTTGGCTGCGATGAAGTCTATGAACCGATGGCTTTCACCATGGACAAGGAACGGTGCAAGCTCATCGCCTTTGATCCGCTGGAATTCCTAAAGCAGTTGAAGTCCGGCGAGAGAGAGTCGTTTTCTGCCATGTGCGGAAAGGGGACGATTGCCTCGATTCTCGAAATCTATCAATTCATGAGTCAGAGGAAGTGTGAGGGATTAGAGGTGGCGGTTAGCTCGGGTTTCATCAAGCACTACAAGAAAACCCTGTCACTCTCTCCGAGAGACGCGAGAAAGCTCGAGCAGGAAATGAACCGGTTTTCCATTTCACGGACAAGCTACAACAGTATCAACCAAACCGCCTACCTGCCGGGGTCTGCCATCAAAGGTGCCCTACGAACAGCCTATCTTAACAAACGTGCCGAAGATGAGTGCAAGCATCAAAGACACCGGGGGGCGCCGGCAAAGGAGCTGGAGAAAAGCTTGCTTGATGGTGGAAGTTTCGATACCGATCCGTTCAGGATGCTGAAAGTATCGGATTTCCTGCCGCTGGGTCCGGTTACCACGCGCATTGTCTACGCCGTGAACCGTAAAAAGAAACCGAGCAACTTCGAGGCCCGAGGTCCGTACCAGATTCTCGAGGTGATTGAACCGGGTGCTCTTTTTGAAGGGTGGATATCGATCCTCGAACCGGAGAAAGAGGCCGGCATCAAACGGCCCCTGACAACCACCTCCGTTCTGGCAAGCAGCGAGTCATTCTATACCGCGGAATGGGAGCGTGAGATGGCAGAACTCTTGGAGATCGCAGCGGGGCAGCCTAAATTGGAGAGGCACGCTAACGAACGTCTCATTCGCTTGGGCAGACATTCGGGTGCAGAGTGCGTAACCATCCAGGGTCATCGGGACATCAAAATCATGCAGGGTGGAAACCAAAGGCCCAAATATTCAGCCCATGCCAGCACGCTCTGGCTTGCAGCCGAATCCGAAAAGCCCCCGACGAACGTGGGGCTCAGACCGTTTGGATGGGCAGTGTTGAGAGAAGCTTCAGTGGAGGAAACTGGCCAGTTGGAAGAGCTTCGAGCGAAACGAGCTTCCGCTGCCCCGACGGAGATGAGCACGACTCTTGATGCCGAGCCGCTTCCGTCTGAAGCGCAAAAGCATGACGCCTCCAAGGAGGCAAGGGTTGTTGAGCATGAAACGTGGGAAGCGGCAAGTATCAGCTGGAGACCTAACGACCAGACGGTCGTTGCTGTCCTGGGCAATCGAAAGGCGGAAGGTCGAGGGAAAGAGCTTATCCCCGACTCTCTGACGGACAAGGTGCTTGGCAAGAAAAGAAAGACTGCTACGGCGAGGGTTCGTGTGCAACCGGTTGGTAGAGATTCATACAAGATAATCGAAATCGAGGGTTGACATCGGTATGCTTAGGCTGTGTCATCATAGTGGTTCCTGGTGACACAACGTTCTCCCTCAAGCCGATGTGAATCGAGGCTATCGAGGAGTTCCAGCGAGGACATTTTGCGATGCAATCGAGCCTTCTACCGGCACTCATCAGCCGGGAAATCATCGAGCTCGATCAGCTGGTTGAGGTCTGCATGAAGCGCTACGCCCGTCGCGCTGAGCTGTTGGGCGCGGGAGCGGAGGACATCCTGGCCGACAGTCTGGCAACCTGTCTGCACAGCTTCTACACGGGATTGGAGCGGCTTTTCGAAATCATCGTGCGGGAGGTTGACGGGGCTCGGAGCCATCCTGCCGAATGGCACCGGGAGTTGCTCATGGCGGTGAGTGTGGACCGACCTGGACTGAGACCCGCGGTTCTTTCCGAAGCGGCATTTCAGCGGCTTGATGAATATCGTGCTTTTCGCCATCTCTTTCGGCATCTTTATACCCATCGCATCGATCCGGGCAGAATCTTCACCCTGATGGAAACCTTGGAGGAAACCTGGCGGGTGGTGCGAGATGATTTGTTCCGATTCCTCGTGTTCCTGGATTCGGGTGATGGTTGAAGAAAAGGATCTGAGCGAATACCGCGCCGGCTTGAAGCGGATATATGAGGAGCGGGCGGCGGCCTTTGAGCGGGAGCGGCTGGAGCTGCTCGAGCGAGTGCGGCCGGCGGGGGAGGCACTGAGAAAGCTGGGCGCCCGGGAGGTCATCCTGTTCGGCTCGATCCTGCGTCCGGGCTATTTTGACGGGGCTTCGGACATCGATATCCTCATTGTTGGGTTGCCGGATGAGAACACATGGAAGGCCCTGAGCACCATCGAGCAGGCGACCGGGATCTTCGACCGGGATCTCAATCCGGTCTTTGCCGAGATGGTCAGTGAAGGCCTGGTGGCCGAAGCCCGCAGGGCCGGCATGCTGTTGTAGATGGATGATTTCTTCCCTGAATAACACGCTGGATTCCCGCCAAGAGCACGCGGGAATGGCGTTTGGTTGATCTCGTCGAAATGACGACCAACGAGGTTCTGGGCATTAACGCTCGTTCCAAAGCTACAGCTTGGCCGGTCGATGTTCATCAGCGCGCGCTCACGGCCGTGTGATGCCCATTCTTGAAAACATGCACTGAAGGAAAGTGAGAAGGCCCATGGCATATACCCGCATCACGATAAACCCCGATCAGATGGGCGGAGTGCCCTGTTTGCGCCGCCTGCGCATTCCGGTTGCCACGGTCGTTGATATGGTGGCGGATGGCATGACCAGAGAAGAGATCCTCCGAGCGTTCCCGGACTTGGTGCAGGAAGACATTGTCGAGGCACTCCGATATGCGGCTGAAGCCGTACGAGAACGTGAACTGCCATTGGTTGGAGTGGCATGAGATTTCTTGTTGATAATGCATTGTCGTCCTTTGTCGCGGATGCTCTGCGCGAGGCGGGCTTCGATGCCGTGCATGTGCGGGAAATCGGGTTGCAGGCGGAAGCGGATTCCGTGATTTTCGCCAGGGCCATGACCGAAGGTCGCATCATTGTCTCTGCGGACACGGATTTCGGAGCCCTTCTGGCATTGTGGCAACATCCAAAGCCCTCCGTCATTTTGTTTCGACGGGGTACGGAACGGCGTCCCCATCAGCAAGCATCACTGATCATCATGAATCTGCCGCAGCTACATGAGGTGCTGGAAAGAGGCAGCGTGGTAGTGTTTGAACAGAACCGGATCCGCGTGAGGTTGTTGCCGATTTCCAGGTGACCTGAACCAAGAGAGCTGATGTCTTCAGCGATGGCTAACGCTAAGCCAAAACTTGCTGAAATCTGGGAGCAGCCGACGGCGCCAGTTGCCCGTCCGGCTCCCGATCTGTCCGTGCTGGGAGCGGGTCTCACCTGGCTGCCGCCCCGCTTCTGGCGGGAGCGGATGTTTTTTCGGGGGGCCCGGGATGAGGATTTGCGGGAAATCACGGGTGAATTTCCAGCTGCGCTGCGCAAGCTCTCCCGCACGCACCCCATTTTTGTGCTCAAGGTCCTGGGCGACCTCGGCCACAAGTTGTGCCCCTGTTCTTCGAAAAACTGGGGGGTCCGTCGTTGTATTCGCAAGGGTTGCGTGCTGGAGCTGACCGGCCGCGAAATGGATCGCCCTTCGTATCTCGTCGAGCAGTGTGACTTCAATCTTCCCAATGACCCGGCTTTCGTCGAGTGGCTGTGTTTCATGGGCCGGGTTCCGGAAGCCTGCCTGGAGTGCTGCTCCTGATGGATGCGCAGGCCGAATGGTACGACTGGCTCGGGTCTTCCGCATGCCGTCCCGCCCTGGCCGCGGCGACTCAGTTCATCATGCGCCAGGCTGTGCGGCTGTCGCTTCCCGCCGACCTGCTCCCCTGCGCAGACCCCTGGAAGCTGCCGCCTGATGAAAAAGCTGACTGCCTCCAAGCCCTGGCCGACGACCTCTGGATTTTCCTTCGATCCCGGCCGGCAACCTGGTACCGGAAAAATCACCAGATGCCCTTCGTCGCCCGCGGCGGGCACCTGCTGATGCTGAAAATCGCCCAGGAATTCCTCAATGACCTGAAGGAGCAGGCCAGAACCTATGGTCGGGACCCGGGACGCGCGCTCTACCGGCGCCTGCGCCAGGTCCTCCACGAAGCAGAGGGCGTGGTATACCGGGCCACGAGGCAGGGAGCCTTCTTCAGCCTGGACGCCGGAGCTTCCTCCTGGGAAGGATCGAGCCTCATCGGGACGCATGCGTACGGTGATTGGGACTCGCCGCTGTCGAAGGTGAGCGTGCAGGACCTGGAGAAGCGCTCGGCGCTGCTCACCCTGGCGCGGCTCTTCTGGGAGGAGGCGTGCCGACGCCTCGGAAGGAGCTGTTTCCTCCCCATAAGAGAGCTCGTTCGTTTCATGGCTTCGCATTATCCGGGCTTCTCCACGGCAGCGACGATTTCATTGGAGGCAAATGACGAGGCTTCTGATTCAGAAGCTCTGAACCTTTCGGATAGCGAGCAAAGCCCTTCAGGGGAAGCGTCTTTTGTCCGGCTTCATCTTGAGGAACTGACCCGACAGCTGGCGGCCTCCTGGGCGCCGAGGCAGCGTGAGGTTTTTACGTTGATCCAGGGGCAGGAGTTGACTCTGGCCCAGGCGGCCGCTCAGATGGGCTACCGGAGCGCCGCCGGAGTTGCCTATCTCTATCGCACGGCTCTGGATGTGCTTCGGGACTTCTGCCTCCTCTGGCCGGGGCTGTCGCCGCCCGACCTGGACGAGAAGCTCTTTGAAGCCTTTGTGGTGCGGCTGTTAGAAGTTTGTAAGCCTGACGCCTGAAGCCTTGCCCTGAAGAGAAAGTGCCCCTGATTTGGAGTGTGACCAAGATGTCAGCCTTTGATGCCTGGGAAATGCGGCTGGCGTGGCAGATTGCCCGTCAGATGCGAGGTTGTCCGCCCGACAGGCACGTCCTGGCGGAGAGGCCTGCGCCGGAGCTCCTGGCGCACCTGGAAATTTGTGCATTCTGCCGGGATCTTCACCGAAGCGGCGCGGCGGCGGCCGAGGAATTTGAGCTTGCCCGCCGGCTGCCGCTGCCTCGTGAGGTCGGGTCGGTGCCGCCGGTTGCCGGGGGCCAGGTGTGGTCGCTCCTGGAGACCCTGGCGGGGTGGGGGCCCAGGAAGCGCTACTACAATCCGCCCCTGGTCCTGATCCTGGCTGAAGCAACCGGCTTGGGCGATGCGATGAGAGTTTCTCAGGTCTATGACGATGCGCGCTTGATGGGGCCGGGCGACGTTCCGCTGGGGGAAGGGCTCTTCGCCGAAGCCTGGAATACCTATACGCTGAGAAGATGCTATCTGGACCGGCTGATGGCCACGGGTTCAGAGGAGATCCTGAAAGCGATGCGAGACCGCGAGGCGAAGGAGGAGCCGCCGCTGGATGAGCACAGCCACCTTAAGGCCTTTCGCAGACTGGAGCTCGAGGTTGGAGCCTTCTTTGCCACGAGGGCTGTTGCCGAGCTCATGGGCGGCCGCGAGCCCGACCTGATGGAATCTCTGGGAGAGGCTTTTCCCGAGGACCGGACCGTGCTCGACCGCATCCGCAGGAGCAATCCCGGTATCACCTGGCCCGACGAGGCTCGGCCCTTGATCGAAGCGCTGGTGCTCGCCCGGTTTCCCGACGACGCCGTCCCGCTCGCCGCCTCGAGCCAGCAGAAAATTGTCCCGGTGAATATTCTGACGCTTCATGCCGAATCGTCCGGGGTCAGCTTTTCACCCGGCCTTGCCGTCATTTCCGTCTGGCGTGAACATCAGGATGGGCTGCTCGTCGGCGGGCGCGTGGAAGAAACGCTCGGGCAGGAGGTGGAGCTTTCCGCCCGGCTCGAGCTTCCTGAGGGTGAGCTGCGCCCGCCGGCGGAGGCCTTTCTTGACGCGGCGAGCGGCCATTTCCGGGCTTTTTTCCCCACGGTGGAGGCCGCCCGGGTGGCGGAGTCCCGACTCCATCTGCTGGTGCTGACCAGATGATGCCGGAGTGCTGGTCGCTGCATGAAGTGTCGGTGTGGGCCCGGTGGGGGTGCCTCGAAGACCGGTTTCGAGACCTGCTGCGCCCCCACTGGATGCTCTGGTGCGGGGATCAGCAGGTGTTTGCGCGGGCCTTTGCCGAGCTTGAAAGGGCGCTGCCGCCCTTCCGCCGCCACCTGCTTCCCCAGGCGGTCATCGCCGCCGCGCTTTCGCAACCAGCTGCCGCGCCGGCCTGGGTTTTGCCATGGCTTCGCTCTAACATCGATCTCCGGGAGCTGGGCCTCGCTCTG
>CAZDKX010000196.1:0-9351 GCA_964505935.1 uncultured Syntrophobacteraceae bacterium | reverse complement strand
TCCCTCCGGGGAGGATGATATCGCTTTTCTGCTGTACAGCTCCGGAAGCACGGGCCACCCCAAAGGGGTGCCTCACCGTCATCGGGATATGGCCTTCACCGCCGAGGTCTATGCCGGGCGGGTGTTGGGAATGTCTGAGAACGATCTTTGCTTTTCCGCGAGCAAGCTTTTCTTTGCCTATGGTCTGGGAAACAGCCTTGCCTTTCCCCTGTTCCACGGAGCGAGCGTCGTGCTATTTCCCGACGCCTCCATACCGATGGATGTTCTCGAAATCATATCGCGATACCGGCCCACGCTCTTCTTCGGCATCCCGACCCTGTACCATCTGCTGTTGCAGGCCCTGGATGAAACAGTATCGCTCGCTTCCCTGCGCCTGTGCATTTCCGCCGGCGAAGCCCTGCCGGCGGCGGTTTACCACCGCTGGAAGGCGTTAACGGGACTGGAGATCCTCGACGGGATCGGCTCCACCGAGGCTTTGCACATCTTCATCTCCAACCGGCCGGGAGCGGTCCGTCCCGGTGCCGCCGGTTTTCTCATACCGCCCTATGAAGCCCGACTCGTCGATGACCAGGGCCTGCCCGTTGCGCCGGGCCAACCGGGTCACCTCCACATAAGGGGCATCAGTACCGCCCCGTACTATTGGAACCAACCGGAAAAGACTGCGGAGACCATGCTCGAGGACGGTTGGCTGCGCACGGGGGACATCTTCGTTCAGGAGGCCGGCTGCTATACGTATCAAGGACGAAGCGACGACATGTTCAAGGTGGGGGGCAACTGGGTGTCGCCAATCCGGGTGGAGGAGGTCATCCGCGAGGTTCCGGAAGTGTCGGAGTGCGCCGTAACCTGGCACATGTGGCAAGGCTTGGCAAGCCCGATTGCCTTCGTTGTGCTCAACCCCGGGGTCCCCGAGGAAGCAGCGCTGGCGCGAGTCATTCGCTCCCACGTGCTGCAAAGGCTGCCGGCGTCCATGTGCCCGACCTCGATCGAATTCCTGGCCGAGCTGCCCAAAACCGAGACCGGGAAGGTCCGGCGGTTCCTGTTGCGAGGCTGACCGCCTGCGGGGAAACGATTTGAACGACTTGATGGACACGCCCCATGACCCGACGCCGCTTCAGCTGATAAAGAGGTTCTTGGTGGCGAAGTTGGGGTCGCTCGTTACGTTAACCCCCAGGCGTCTAAGCCCCGCCTCATCACCGGGCGTTGGGATGTGCGTAGTGTGCACCTCACAGCCCTTCAGTTCGCCAAGCCGCTCCAACGCCAGCTGGGCAGCCGGGTTGGTCGTGGCGCTGATGCTCAAAGCTATGAGAGTCTCCTGGAGATCCAGGCTCACGGCCTTCTCGCCCAGCACTTCCTGTTTGAAACGACTGATGGATTGCGTAATGTTGGGGGGAAGCAGCTTGATCTTGGCAGGTATCTCGGCCAGGCACTTGGCGGCGTGCAGAATCAAACTGGAGGCCGCGTGCATGAGCGGTGAATTCGAGCCGGTGACCAGGGTGCCATCCCTGAGCTGGATTGCCGCGCCGCAATAGATGCCGTTATTGCCCTTGCCTTCCTGGTGCTGGGCTTCGTCTGCCACTCGACGCGCCGCTGTGACAACGCGCCGGCAGGTCGGGTCGAGATTGAAATTCCTGACAAAGAGTTCCACCCGCTGAACGGTTTCCTTCTCGGCAAACCCCATCGCATATTCACACTGGTAGCGGAAATAGCGCCGCAGGACCTCCTGCCTGGCGGCCTCCTGCACCGCGGCATCGTCCACAATGGCAAACCCGGCCTGGTTCACCCCCATGTCGGTCGGGGATTTGTAGAATGATTCCCCCCCGGTGATCTTCTCCAAGATTCGCCGCAGTACGGGAAAGACCTCCACATCACGGTTGTAGTTGACCGTCGTCTGGCCATAGGCCTCGAGATGGAAGGGATCGATCAGGTTGAAGTCCCTGATATCTGCCGTAGCGGCCTCGTAGGCGATGTTGACAGGATGATTCAAGGGGATGTTCCAGATGGGGAAGGTCTCGAACTTGGCGTAGCCCGACTTTCGGCCCTTGCGGTAATCATGGTACAATTGAGAAAGGCAGGTCGCCAGCTTGCCGCTGCCGGGACCCGGTCCGGTTACGATGACCAGCGGCTTCTCCGTGGCAATGTCCTCATTGGCCCCATACCCCTCATCGCTGACGATCGTGTCGACATTGGTGGGGTAGCCTTTGGTGAAGCGATGGCAATAAACCTTGATCCCTCGCCGCTCGAGTTTGTTCTTGAACAGGACGGCCGCCGGCTGATTGTCGAAGCGGGTGATGACCACCCCCAGCACATTGATCCCCCAGGGCTTGAGGTCATCGATCAGCTTCATGGCGTCGGTGTCGTAGGTGATGCCGAAGTCCGCGCGAATCTTTTTGCGCTCGATGTCGCCGGCATAGATGCACAGCAGGATGTCGGCCTGGTCTTTCAATTGCTGCAGCAGTCGCATCTTGACGTTGGGATCGTAGCCCGGCAGTACCCGGGCCGCGTGATAGTCATAGAGCAGCTTGCCTCCGAATTCGAGATAGAGCTTGCGGTTGAAACGCTCCACCCGTTCAAGGATGCAGCGGGTCTGCTCCCGGATATAGCACCCATTGTCAAACGCACTCGAACGGTTCACCCTACCTCCCTCTGTTGTCAATGCCGGAAGCATTGTCGCATGCTCTCACAGCCCGGCCATCGATCGCGGGACCGGCTGCGAACTTCGGCCCGATAGCTCTAGATTCTCCAATACTCAGTCCAGTAGGTCACGGAAGGGAACTTGAGTCCACAAAACTTACAAACAAAAGACCCCGTATCGGTGTGGAATGCGGGGGCCTCGTCCCCAGGGTTTACCCCACACCGAGGGCACGTTTCGGGGCATTCGTCCGCTTCCCATTCTTCACCGCACCGGCATCTGAAATATTCCCGGTAGCCCAGGCCTCGTGTCTGCGCCAAATCCTGTTCTCGGCCACAATGCGCACACTTGACTGGGGGATAGTTTTTTTCATAGGGAGCCTCAGCACTCCATCGATGGCCACAGGCCGAGCACACGAAAACCCTCCCCGCTTCGCCGTTTTCGACAGTCATTTCTTTGTCTTCTTTAGCATTTCCGCATTGGGGGCATCTCTCAATATCGTGAAATGAATGACCGCATCGAGGGCAGAGGACAGATGGTTCACCCGCCTGCACGGTGATGTGATATTCGAGATCAAACAAGCAGGAACATGATGGACAGGCCAAAAGATCATCCGGCATGGACGGCTCCTCAGTGAACGGTGAATCTCAAGTCTTCAAAGCGACAGCTCATATCCCCCCAGGGACCCTCCGGAAGACAGATGACAAGCTGCAGACAGTCTGAAGCCGCCGGTGCACGTCGTCATCACGTGCTTTCAGCCCCTTGGCGGATCCTCGCTGGATTTGCGCCAAGGGGTCTCCTACCGGATGAACGATTTGCGCCAGCAGGTTCACGGGAGGATTGTAGCCTAAATGCCGCTGTTTTTGGGATTATTGTTGCCGGGAGGTGCGGCGGTCATTGGAGCCTGGGATGGTGGCGAGGTTGGAAGCCAGGAGAGGATAATGCTTCCAATAGGGATCGGACCTCTCTTGGAATTGCGCCAAATTGGCGGGGAAAGGCCCGTTAGGGGTTGGGATGGAGAGTAGTCCCAACGGGGTTCGAACCCGTGTCTTCGGCGTGAGAGGCCGATATCCTAGGCCACTAGACGATGGGACCGCCTTTGGCTGGGGAACCAGGATTCGAACCTGGATAGGCAGATCCAGAGTCTGCAGTCCTGCCGTTGAACGATTCCCCAGCAACGTCGGCAACCTAATCAAATTTGCCGGCCAAGTCAAGCGCAAAGCTCCCATCCTTTCACCACCACTCTGGAAATCTCCTCATGAAGGGTTGTTAGAAGTTCAGGGCTTGTCTAAAATAACAATTGACAGTTGATCCGCGGACTTTATGCTAAAGCGAATTTCCAATGGGGCTATGCTTTCCCGCGGGGTGACTGAAACCAGAAAGAAAGAGAATAGGGTTGATGGGCGAGGAGATTGCGGCTCTGCAACTTGCGGAGAGCGAATCGCCGTACGTTTTGCCGGCAGCTTCGGGAAGCGAGTCCCGCACTTTTGATCTGGCCCACTATCGTTCCCGCATGGCCAGGTATATCGATGGAAATAATGAAGAAAACCGCCTTTTCTTCAGCGCTCTGGAATTCGCTCACGAGCTCCACGGAGGCCAGCAGCGCAAGTCAGGCGCCCCTTACATCAGCCATCCCTGTGCGGTGGCCGAGATCCTCGCCCGTGAGCTGAAATTCCGGGACCCCCACCTGCTGGCGGCCGCGTTGCTTCATGACGTGGTGGAAGATGTCGCCGCGGTAACCGTGGAAGACATTGAGCGCCTCTTTGGGGCGGCCGTAGCGGAACTGGTTGACGGGTGCACCAAGTTGACCCGCCATCATCTGGACCGGGCAACGGTCAAGGACTTGACCCACAGCAAGATCTTCCTCAGCGCGAGCAGGCGCCTGGGCGTGCTCCTGATCAAACTCGCCGACCGCCTGCACAATTTGCGCACTCTTCATCATCTGGTAAAGAATAAGCGCCAGCGCATCGCCCTGGAGACCATCGAGGTTTACGCTCCCATTGCCGCAAAGTTCAATATCTATCCCCTCAAACGAGAGCTCTATCATCTCGCGCTTTCATATCTCTATCCTCGCAAGAGCAAGAAGATCCTTCACTTCATCCAGGCCCTTCGCCGGTCTCCGGAATACCAGCTAATCCTGCGAACCCTGCAGGAGGCCTTCACGAGAGCCTCCTGCCCGATCATTCTGAGGCCTCGCGCCAAAGGACTGGGCAATTACTATGACCCGCTGAAGCGCACGTTGGAGATTGCCAACAGCGAAAACAGCATCGATTTCGCCATCATTTTGCAGACTGAAGAGCTGATCCCCTGCTACACCGCGCTGGGTATTGTCTCGACGATCTTTACGCCCATTCCGCGCAGCCTCAGAGATTTTATTGCGAACCCCAAGAATACGGGCTATCGCAGCTTGCATGTTCGCATTCATGAGGGTGGCCACAACTATTTGGTCAAGGTGCGCACCCCGAGTATGGATGAATGGGCCACCTATGGGATCCTGACCGACTGGAGTGCACAGGAACCCATGAGTGATGAGCACTGGCAGGAAATCAGCGAACTGCTGCGCACGATCGGCGAGTACGCGGGGGCCGGCGCCCAGCGCAAGGCCCTGATCCGGCTCTCCGAAGCGGATGAGATCTTCGTTTACTCACCCAAGGGGGACCTCTACCACCTGCCCAAGGGCAGCATTGTCCTGGATTTTGCCTACAAGATTCACACCCAGGTGGGCGATTATTGCAGTGGAGCGATGATCAACAGCGAATGGGTACCCCTCACCCACACCTTGAAAGATGGGGACCAGGTCGAAATCCTCACCTCCCTCGCGCCGCTCGAAGTTGACCCGGACCTGGAAAAGCTTTGCCGCACCCCCCGCTCTCGTTCGGCAATCAATCGAAAGCTCAACCAGAAGCGGCAGGGCTACGCCCAGCAGGTGGGGAAGGAAATCCTCCTGCAGGAGATTCGGCGCCATGGTTTGTCTGAAGACCTCCTTGTCGGAGAGAACATCCGCTTCGTCCTGGAAATCCTCAACCTCAAAGATCTGCCGGACCTTTTCACCCGCCTGGGACAGGACCTCCTCTCGCCTCATCTGATCCTCTACTATTTGAAACCGCCGCCCGCGGGACCCGATGAGTTTCCCGATCGCGGCTCGATCGAGCCTCATCCTTTCGAGCGAAACGTGCTCAGCGTTTCTGAACTCGACAAGGCCATCCATAAGTTCGCCCGCTGCTGCAATCCTTACCCCGGTCAGGATCATGTGGTCGCCATCTTGAGCGAGCGGGGGACGACCTTTCATCGCAGGGACTGCCAGGATCTGCTCCTGAAACATGATCTGCAGCCCCAGCAACTGCTCGATGTGACCTGGAACAAGGAGTTGGCCTGGCGCTACCCGCTCTGCTTCCATATCCAGGTCTCACTGGAAACGGTCCACTCCCTGATTCCCGCCATCGCTCGCTCTCCCTCGAATATCCTCATTCAGCATCTCGAGAGCCTGGTTGACCGGCATGGCCAACCACTGGTAAAACTCACCGTGCAGCTCCGAGACTTTGCTGAATCCCAACGTTTCTTTCTCTGCCTGCCGAAAAACCGTGCGGCCATTGAAGATTACGGGCGCAACGAAGGACCTGAAAGACCCTGAAGCCGCCACCCGACTACTTGCTAAATCCTCCTCGTCCCGCCCCGCCTGCAACCTTGCCTTGCTTTTTTCCCCAATTTGATTATGTTCTTAGCGTTCGAGGCAAATGGTCATGGCAGGAAGAGACACAGGTCAACATGAGTTGCAGGTGACCGGGTTGTCCCATGTGGGCTTATTGCGGGCCAGGCCGATCCTGGAATCAGAAAGGAGTTCTATGAAATATCGGGGACCTCAGGCTAGCATGTTGATCTTCAGTGGTTGGATAATCCTTTTTGCCTTCCTATTGGCTTCTTCTTTTGCGGGAGAGTCGGCGGCGGCTCCCTCCAGCCTGGGAACTCAAGGGCCTCCATCGTTTGCGGACTTGGCAGAGCGGGTCAATCATGTGGTTGTCAACATTTCCACTACCCAGGTCGTGAAAGACAATCCCATGCAGCCGTTCATGGGTCCCAACTCACCTTTCAAGGATTTCTTTGGAGACGAATTCTTCCGGCGCTTCTTTGGGGACTCGCCTCAGGGCCAGATGAAGACCCATGCCCTCGGCTCCGGTTTTGTCATTGACAGCGACGGGCTCATTCTCACCAACAATCATGTTGTGGAAAAGGCTGATGAAATCAAGATCAAGACCGAGTCGGGCAAAGAGTACGATGCGAAGGTAGTGGCCCGTGATCCGAAGACCGATATTGCCATGATTCGCGTCAAGGCGAGCAGCGACTTCCCCAGACCGGCCCAACTGGGGGATTCGAATACCCTTCGCGTGGGCGACTGGGTCATGGCTTCAGGCAATCCTTTTGGCCTTGGTCACACCATCACCGCCGGGATCATCAGCGCCAAGGGACGCGTGATCGGCGCCGGCCCATATGATGATTTCCTGCAGACGGATGCCGCCATCAACCCCGGCAACAGCGGGGGGCCGCTCTTCAATATGAACGGCGAGGTGATCGGCATCAATACGGCCATTGTCGCCCAGGGTCAGGGCATCGGTTTCGCCATCCCCATCAATCTGATCAAGGAAATCCTGCCCCAGCTCAAGGCCGGCAAAGTGACTCGCGGCTGGCTGGGCATCATGATTCAGGATATTACCCCGGAACTGGCGGAGTCCTTCGGCATCAAGCAGACCAAGGGGGTCCTGGTCGGCGATGTGGTCAAAGACGGTCCCGCCGATAAAGCCGGTCTCGAGCGCGGTGACGTCATCATTTCCTTCAACGGTAAAGAGGTTGACAGCGCCCATGCCCTGTCGCGCCTGGTCGCCTCAACCGCTCCCAACACCAAAGTCACGGTGCAGATGCTTCGCGACGGCAAGCACAAAGATCTCAAGGTGACGGTCGGCACCATGCCGGAGGAAAGCGCAGCGGTCTCACCCGCTCCCAAGGAAACCGCCTGGGGGATGGCTGTGCAGAACCTCACTGCAGATTTGGCCCGGCGCTTCGGATTGGATGAAGGTGAAGCCGGGGTGGTGATTGCCGAGGTGCAGCCCGGAAGCCCGGCCGGAGAAGCCAAGCTGCGCCCCGGCGACGTGATCAAGGAAGTGAACCGGCAGAAGATACAGAATATCAGGGATTACAACCAGGCCGTGCAGAAGACCAAGAAGAATGAGAGCCTGCTGCTTCTGGTCAAGCGCGGCAAGAATACCTTCTACGTTCCCCTCAAAGGGACTGCGGAAGGCAGTAAGGAGTGAGGTTTGAGGCGTGAGGGGTAGGCGGCGAGGGGCGGGTTGGTTACCCGCCCCAAAGGCATGGTCGCTCCGTCTGCCGAGACCTCCCGATGAAGAGTTGGCTGGATTCATGGAAATGGCGGCCATGGATAGGGTCTTCCTGGTGGAAACCTCTCCCGAAGCTGTTCGACGGGAAAAAGAGAAAGCCAGGGAGCTGCGCCGGACTCAATGGTGGCAGCGCCGGCTGGCAAAGGGGGTATGCCACTATTGCCATCGCAAGGTCGCCCCGCAGGAGCTGACCATGGATCACCTCGTACCGGTAGCGAGGGGAGGACGGTCCACCCGAGGCAACGTGGTACCCGCGTGCAAAAGCTGCAACAGCCGAAAGAAGTATCTCCTCCCGGTCGAATGGGAGGAATATCTCAAAGGCCTGATCAGCTCCGTGGCTCCTGACCTGCCGAGCGCACCATCGTCAGAACAGGAAAAGGATCATGAAGAACTGCAACGAGTGTGAGCTGGCAACTTACTGCTACTCCGAAGCGAATACCTGGGTTTTTCGAACAAAGCAGGAAATGCTGGAAAAACAGGCGGAAATCAACGCCTGCCCCCACTACGAAAAGACCCTGCAAGGACAGTCTTCCAAGTCACAACAGGAGTGACCCTTCCCAACCCATCCGCCCTCTCTCCCTGGTCATGCCACCCATGCCTCCACCACCCTGAGACCCCTGCAGCACCATCCCCGTTACCTCACCCCCACCCCATCACGTCCCTGCCCATAACCTATCACCTATTACCCATCACCCATCACCCCTTACCCCTCCGCCGCACAGATCAGGGAAGTTCTTTACCCGGCCAAAAGGCACTTGACAAAAGCCCGCTCATTTGGCTTCTTGAACCGTTGCTCTGAATTGGGTTACCCCGCGAATTCCGAAATCGGGGGCAGCTCATCGCAGAACAGCGTGAAGTGGTATGTTTATCAGCACTTACAGCGGCTTTGACATCTCCACAAAACGCAAGGGATGAAAGAGATTATGAAAGAGTCAACGTGTTGGATCGATTCCGGCGACGAGGGCCCGCAGCGGCGCGTTGCAGCCGTGGGCGCTGTGATGCTGGTCATTGCTGTCGTCTTCGGTCTCTGCATCACGGGCCAGGGCTCAGCCGCAACGCAGCATGATCCTCTTACCATGATGATTGCCGCCGCGGATGCGCCGAGCACGCCCGGGACCCCACCCGCAGCTCAGAAGCAAGATGAGCCGGCCCCACAGGCCCCAAGGAGTGCCGGCCAGTCACTGGCGGACAAGCTGGCCCCGCCCCATGACTCGGAAGCCCAGTTTGTCCAGTTCATGAAAGAGCAGCGCCATGAGGACCCGAATTATCTGGCTCAACGTTATGACCGCTACCTGCACCTGATCGAAAACAAGGATGTGTGGCGCGAGAAAGAGA
>CAZDKX010000195.1:0-9403 GCA_964505935.1 uncultured Syntrophobacteraceae bacterium | reverse complement strand
CTGTCACGACACTGGAAATCCACCTTGATCTGCATGGGGTAGCCCAGCCATCCGAAAATATCGATACAGTCCCAGCTTTCCTTGTTGTCTCCCCGGGGCGGATAGTAGTTGATGGTCACCTTGTGATGATAGTTCTTGTAGAGCGTGGGGTAGAGGTGCGGCTGCAGGAGACATTCGAGCACCGCCAGCTTGCTGGCTTCCTTGGTTTTGAAGGAATCCTTGTCGTCCAGCACCAGCCCGTCGCGGTTTCCGAGGATATTGGTGGAATACCAGCCTTCCAGGCCCAGCATACGGGCTTTGAGACCCGGCGCCAGGATGGTTTTCATGAGGGTTTGGCCCGTCTTGAAATCCTTCCCGGCCAGGGGCACCTTTTTTTCCTTGGCCAGCTCGATCAGGGCTGGAATATCGACGGTGAGATTCGGCGCCCCGTTGATAAAAGGAATACCGCTCTCGATGGCGGCCAGGGCATAAAGCATGCTCGGAGCGATATGCTCATCATTGCGGGCGATGGCTTCCTGCAAGGCGGCGTAGGACTGGTGGACGGCCTGAGGAGTGAGGAGAACTTCAGTGCTGCCGGCCCAGATCATCACGCAGCGGGTGATTCCCTGGTCTGCTTGGAAGTGGGCGATATCCGCCTTAAGGGCTTCGAGTTGCTCGCGGAGAGAGAGGTGCTGCTTGACGTGCGTGCCGTCCAGATTGCGCACGAACCGGCTGTCGAAAACCGCAGGCATGGGGCGAATGCCGCCGAGGAAGTCCTTGATGGGTTCGAGGTGGTCGCGTTTGAGTACCCGAGCGTACATGGCGGCTTCGTAGGCGTTGGCGGCATAGAGGTCCCAGCCTCCGAACACGAGATCATCAAGGGAAGCCAGGGGGATGAAGTCCATGATCTTGGGTGAGCGGTGTTCAAAGCGTTTGCCCAAGCGAATCGTCCCCAGTTGGGTGAGCGAGCCGACGGGTTCGGCAAGCTCCCTGCGGACGAGCTCCACTCCCGCCATAAACGTCGTACTCACGGCCCCGCCCAGGCCGGGAATGAGGACCCCCAGTTTGCCAGCTGGTCTCTCAATCTGGTCTTTCAATCTGAGATTTTTTTCCTTCAACGTTCAGCCTCCGTTATCGGAACGAAGGGTGCACCGCCAGGACTCTGGTCGGCAAACCCTTGGCCCTGTTCAATGGCAAGCAGGCTCCGCTTGAGATCAAGTCCGCTGGAGAAACCGCCCAGACTGCCATCGGCAGCGATGACCCGATGACAGGGAATGAACAGCGGCAGGGGATTTTTGCCACAGGCCTGCCCAGCGGCGCGAGGGGCCCGGGGCCTGCCGACGGACTTGGCCACTTCCCCATAGGTGCGCGTTTCCCCAAAAGGGACCTGGCACAAGACGCGCCAGACCTCGCGCTGGAAAGGGGTGCCGGCCCGCATGTCGAGCGGGAAGTTGGGTAGGGGGTGACCATATTGACAATAAGCCAGGATTGCCGCTTCTGCCCGGCGCAACAGGGGATGGTCGGGAGAGAAGGTTGGTCGGTCGCGGGCAGCTCCTCGACTCAGCATGGTGTCACAGGATTCCCGAGAAGGCTTGACCGAGCCGCAGAAGTGAACGATGCAGAGGCCCCCGCTGCCGGCTCCCAGGAGCAGCCACCCCAGGGGCGAGGCGAAAAACCGATAGGTCAGCACGGTTGCAGGGTGGGCTTCACTCATCCAGAAAGTCCGTGATGTAAGGATTGGTTTTCCTTTCATGGGCTATGGTTGACTGGGGACGGTCGCCGTAGTCATGGCCGGGCCAGACTATGGTTTCGGGGGGCAGGGCGATGATTTTCTTTTGGAGGGAGTGTATCAATTCTTCGAAGGAGGCCCCCGGGAGGTCGGTGCGTCCGACGGCACCCACGAAAAGCGTGTCCCCGGTGAAAAGATTGCCGTCGATCAGGATGCAGCAGGCACCCGGAGTATGGCCCGGGGTGAGGATGAACTTCATGGTGAGGTTGCCGAAGGTCAATTCATCGCCATCCTGGATGCGGATATCGGCCGGATCGGCGGCGTCCACCCCGAGCATCCGTGCCCAGCCCGAGAACTCCGGTCTTTGAAACAGGTCGTCGTCGAGGGCGTGCATCACCACCTTGGCTCCCGTTGCTTTCCGAATGCGATTGTTGCCGCAGGTATGATCCGGATGTCCGTGGGTATTGACGATATAGCGAAGGGTGACCGCTCGTTCCTCGATCAGCTGTAACAGTTGTTCCTCATTTCCTGCTGGATCGATTAAAATACCTTCTTTACTCTTTTCATCGTAAACGAGATAGCAGAACACTGCCATGTGGCCGACCAGTACTTGTTCGATCTTCATCGCGTCCTCCAAAGCTTTGAACGAGCCAACCGCGGGCTGGTTTTTGCGCAGGACCCAAAATGGACCATCTTGGGAAAAAAGTCAAAGGCACAGTGGCGGATAAGGGGGAGTCGGAGCTGGGATGACAATTTCGGGCAGGCAGCCAGCCAGGCTGGTGGTCTATGAATTCCAGGGTGCGAAACCGCCCCGGGGCGAGCCCCGTGATGGCTCGTTCCTGGGGATCTGGCCGGAGCCTCCTTTCTATTATGTGTTTTTTGCGGATGAGCCCGGCAGCGCCTTTGCCCATTGGCTGAGCAAACAGCAAGGTTGGGTGATGCGGGATATTTATGAGCTTGCCTATGACGCCTGGCAGCAGGTGGGGGCGGAGCGCTTCGTGGTTGGCCCCTTTGCTATCGACATGGTGCGGGCGACCCCTGCGTGCCCGAAACCGGACAAGGCAAAGGAAATTGTCCTCCGGATCAATCCCGGTCTAGTGTTCGGCTCCGGCCTGCATGGCTCCACGCAAGGCTGTTTGTTGGTTGCCGCCGACCTCTTTGCCCGCTTGCCTTTGAAAAGCGTGGTCGATATGGGGACGGGCACTGGGATTCTGGCCCTGGCATGCACGGCGCTGGGAGCTACCAGGGTATTGGCCCTGGACAAGAATCCCCTGGCCGTACGGGCGGCAATGAGGAACCTGCTTCTCAACGGAATGCAGGAGCGGGTGACGTTGGTGGTCGCTGATGATCTGGGCGTGGTCAAGGGACCTTCGGATCTGCTTATGATGAATCTAGAGCTGCCGATGCTTCAGCGCTTGCTCGCAAAGCGCGACTGGCTCAACTACCCCCGGGTGATCCTGAGCGGGTTCATGGAAGGACAATGGGACCTGCTGAAGAAGGATATTCCACCGGCCTGTCATATCGGTCGTCGGGAAACCGTGGACGAATGGCTAACCGTCATGATTGAATGGGAAAGATCAGCCTGGCAGCAAACCTGGTCCTCGCCCCGGCGATAACAGACAGGTGACTGCATCTAATGATTCACTTCTACCACGATCAGAAGGATTCGAGTCGATCAACTCAAGGGACGTGAAAAGAGCAGGGAGAAGAATATAAGACTATCCCCAGAAATAATGTATAAGAAATGCAGTTATGCTGTTGACCTTTTATTCGTTCAGTTATAGTAGTAATGCTCGAACTAGCGAAATGAGGATTAGGGGGTTTGTTTTTCATGTTTCTATTTATGGAGTCCAAATCAATATCAGGAAAGCAACTCATCACTGCATAGGAGAAATGACGATGGCAAAGAAACTGCTGGAAATTGCCGCCGAGATTGTGCAGGCCCAGGTATCTACGAACCAGTTGGCCACCGAGGAGATCATCGCATCTTTGAAGCAGGTCTTCGGTGCCCTGAGAGACATGCAGAAGTCCGAACTTGAAGGAATGCCCCTCGAGATGGTCCCATCTGCCGGCGAGGGGGCGGTTGAAGAAGCAGCCATCGAGAAAATCGATCCCAGGGAATCCATCCAGGCCGAAAAGGTCATCTGCCTGGAATGCAACGCTGAGATGCGGCAACTGACTGCCAAGCATCTCAGTTCTCATGGCCTGACCATCCGAGAGTACAAGCGAAAATATGGATTCCCGCTGCGACAGTCGCTGTCGGCCAAATCCCTGTCCGAAGCGCGCAGCAAAGCGGCAAAAGAACGGGGATTACCCGAGAAACTGCAGCAGTTTCACGCAGAACGAAGGAGAAACCGGGAACTCGCGCTCCAGGAAGGCGTGGTGGCAGAGAAGGCGGCAAAACCTGCGAAGGGCGGCCGGCGCCGCAAGAACACGGCAGAATAGCGCTCTCCCGAGGATAAGGGCCCGCTCGGCAACGGTCGAGCGTTTGGCGTGTGATTCACACACCCTGTGAGAGGAAAAGCCAGGGAAAATCTCCCTGGCTTTTCATAGAGAAGCAAGAAACCAACTCTTTGCATAAATTTTTCTTAGCCCGAAACGGCCTGACGTGGCAATGGGGTGAAGAATGTATTTTCATGGTAGGAATATAGTAGGCACTAGCCCATCAAGGTTTGGGGTCACTCTTTGTCCCAAAGATGGTGACTGCATGCAACTGCTCCCCTTTCTCACAACATTCCCCCCGTACAGGTTCATCTCGTGAAGCTGTATATCTGGCGTCACAGCAAGCTCTTTTCCAGCTGGTCCATGTTCGATGAGCCCCATGTATACCAGGACAATTATCTTCAGGCAGAGATCATTGTGCTCGCCAACTCGGAAACGGAGGCACTCGCTCTGGCGGCCCGAGAACCTAAGTGGAACATCGAAGAATTGAAGCGGATTCCGCCGCGCATCCTGCCTGTTGATGAGGCCATGGTGGTCGGCAAGTTTGTCCAGTATTGAGAGTGCCTGGGCAGCGGAGCGTAGCGTCTCAGTGCTTCAAATTCCGCAGCATCTCTGCCAGAGGTTCTCGCGGCGGTCCCTCGATAGGTACCTGCAGATGCTCATGGGGACTTTTGATGAGAGCAATGAGACCACGCTTCACTTCCCTGGGCCACCCCTCTTTGAAGGATAACCGATGTACACGCAGAAACTGGGCCAGGGCCATCGTCTTGTCCTGGCATGGTGATCCTTCGGTGTAGATATTGACGAGGAAACCATCCTTTGCATGACGCAACAGCCACTTGCCGAAGATGTATAGGTCTTCGTAGAGTCCATCCAAGAGCATGACCCCTTTGATTCGCCAATCCGTGCCACCCCGGTCCAGGGTGCAGGCCAGCGGTTTGTAGCCACCACTGAAAGCTACGAGGATAACGGGTGCCTGTTCCAGCTGCTTCTTGTGCTTTGTGCCAAGCTTTGCCGATAAAACCAGCGCTGCTTCCTGCATGAAGGTCCTGAAGGCGTTCCCCACCGCGAACTTGCCGGGGCTCGAATCAGCAGCATTCCTGGCGAACTGCGGAAGCACCAGGATCAAGTTCTTGCCTGAACGGTTGACTTGCTCGTCCAGGCGATATTCCGTGACCGTTTGCCGCACATTGCTCAGGTTGCCGTGGAAAAAGACCACATAGGAAAAGGACAGGTTCGGGTTGAACTGGGGGGGAACATGGAAAAGGACGCTGTTGTCACGATAGTGGTCTTTTTCGGACAGACGTTCCAGCGTCCGTGAAGTGCGAAAGCGCTCTCCCGTTTTCGGGTCTACAGAATCAAAGAAGTGAGGGTCGGCGGTCTTCCCGCCCAAGGGGAAAGGAGCCGCTTTCATGGCCTCAACAAAGGTCCCGTGGAATTGCCTGCTGACGCCAGGTGCCGGAGGGCGCGCGGCTTTACGGGCAGAGGGAGACTGAGGGACAGAGGCCGGCTTGGTCTTGCTGGGTGCTGGTTTGGAAGTGCCGGGTGCTGGGTGCTGGTTGCTGGGTAAGGGTTTGTGAGTGCTGGGTGCTGAGTGCTGGGTGCTGGGTAAGGGTTTGTGAGTGCTGGGTACTGAAGTCTCGGTCTTGGGTTTTGGGGTGGGTGTCTTGACAGCCTGGGGTTTGTCTGCACCTTTCGGTGCAGTCGGCCTTTGCTCGGACTTGGCTTTGGGTGAGGTTCCCTGAGTGACCTGCTGGGGCTGCTTTTTTTTGGGATCAGCGGCCTCGGCATCCTGGGGGCCTGTCAGGCCGAGACCGATGGCCGTGGCCAGAAAGAACCCCACCATAAGGAAAAGCTCCATCAAGAGAGTACTATTCACCTTGAACACGGGTTTCGGCTCTAGGCGCCCAGCGTGCCAGATGGCGCTTGAGCGCCATCGCTTATCAGAACGGAACCACTTCTCAATCTCATCGCACCCACCACCCGGCACTCACTATTCAATAGTCATCACCCATGACCCATCACCCATGACCCATGACCCAGCACTTAGCACTCAAACATCAGGCGTCTTGAGGTTCAGGAAGGCAGGCAGGGCCGTGAGGTAAATGGCGGCAGCCATGACGATTACTATAGAGATGCCCAGGCTCACGGAGATAATGGGTACCAGCACGGAGCCGGCCACCGAAAACGAGCCGTTGATGCCCCACGCCCACACGAAAAAGTGCTCTTTCTGCAGCCGGGAGAGCGTTGACATGCCGATCGCAAAGGGGAATCCCATGAGGAAGGCCAGCGGGAAAAGCAGCAGCAGGCAGAAGACGATCTTGAAGCCATACGGCCACATGCCGACGAGGGCCAGGATGCCATCGAGGTAAACGGCATAAAGCGCGAGCAGCAGGGTCACCGACGCACAAATGACCACCATCGCCCGCCCGGCCACAGGCACAAAGCGAGCTGACAGGTAGCTGCCCAGACCGGAGAAGAGCAGCATTCCCGTTACCAGGATGGTTACGGAAAGGGTGGGGTTGCCCAGGCAGAGGATGTACTTGCTGATCATGGCGATTTCGACAAAGATGTAGCCGACCCCCAGGCAGAGAAAATAGACGATGACGCCCAGTTTGCCCCGATGCCGCTGAAAAAAGACCTGCCAGCCAAAGACCATGGGCAGGAGCATGAGGATGAAACCGAGGATGAGCGAAAGGAAAAGGGTTGCCCAGAGCAGCAGATAGCCCCATTCGTCGGAGATGGCTTCGAGTTTGTCCAGAAATTTGGGAATGTCGGGAATCTTCAGGTAGCCTGCAAAATAGGGGCGTTCATCGGTCAGCGGTTCATCGCTGAACACGTACCCCGCTTCGACCTTCTGCAAATCTCCGGAGATCAGACAAGCGGCCACCAGACGGTAGAGGGCGCCGACCGAGACATCGAGGCCGTCTCCCAGAGATTCGCTGACCTGCGGCGCAAAGTACATGTTGCGATAGGCTTCGAAGACCTTGTCGAGGTTTCCTTCCGGGGGCACCTGGCCGGGAGCGTAGACGATCTCAAAACTCATTCGCTTGCAGTAGCGCGTCAGTTTTTGCACTTCTTCGTCGGAAAATCCGTCTTTCTTGTATAGCACCGAGAAGGTGGAAAGGTAAGTGTGGGCCATGAAGAAGTTGCGGGAGATATTGTTGGTACCATTTTCGAGAGCGGCGGTGACCAGGGTGGTCATGAGCTTCATGGTCGACTTGGGGGGGTCTTCCTTGTTCCAGACCGTTATGGAAAAGATACCATCCTTCCTGAGGGCGCGCATGCAGGCCAGGTAGGTCTCCTGCGTATACGTGTATTTTTCATGAATGGAGGAACCGCCCGGCATGGAGAGGCCCGTGGAATCGGCCAGGCTCAGATCGATGATGTCGAAGTCCTTGCCGGCTTCTTTGACGTAGATCCGGCCGTCGCTGGGGATCAGGGCGACTTTTGGGTTATCAAGGATATTCCCGGTAAAACCGGCAATATAGCGCCGGTCTTTCACCGCGTCGATGATCATCGGGTTTCCTTCGGCCACCGTCACCCGTTCAGCCCCCAGTTTGAGCGCAACGTTGGTTGATATCCCGCCGCCAAACTGGACGACGAGCACATTCGGTTGCGGCTTGAGCAGGTAAGGCATGGAAAGGGGGAGGAATTTCACGTATTCGGTTTCATCGGCCGGGAGGTCCTTCATGATGCCGATGGGG
This sequence comes from uncultured Syntrophobacteraceae bacterium, assembly GCA_964505935.1. Taxonomy (GTDB): domain Bacteria; phylum Desulfobacterota; class Syntrophobacteria; order Syntrophobacterales; family Syntrophobacteraceae; genus JADGQM01. The sequence goes on along the minus strand of CAZDKX010000195.1, from coordinate 1,546 downwards.
CCGTCGCCGTCGATATACATTCCCAAGTAGGCGTTCTCGGGCATTTTTTCAAGATACAGGGCGGCCGCGTCACTCAATCCTGGCGCGAAGTGGAAATAGGAGCTTGAATAGACTTCGAGGTAGCCAAAGGGGCTGGCGGCCTCATAGACCCGCTTGGAATCGGGAAAGTTGCGGGCGTAGCTGACGCCCTTATACGGGGAGATCGTGATCTGGCTGAACTGCCAGCCCATGATCAGCGAGAGCGCGACCGAGAGGATCAGGGCAGGGATGAGCCTGGCCTGCTGTTGACTGATGAACCAGCACAAAGCGCCCGCCAACCAGAGGGCCAGCGGGATGAGATAGAGGGACTCCGGCAGGAACGTGTACATCCCGGCAAACAGAACCAGGCTGCCGATCCCCGATCCCGTCATATTGGCGAAATAGGCCTTCCCGAAATGAGCCTGCCCCATCAGGAAGAACAGGCCGAGAAACATGGCGCCGAGCAGAAAGGGGATGAAGTAGAGAAGGAAGTAATAAGCCAGATAGAATTTCTGGCTGGGATCCGAAACCAGAAAGATCGGATTGAAAGGGATCTCTTGAGCCAGCGAATTGACGGCCAGCATCGCCGGCCCTATCAGCAGGAGGGCCAGGTTGATCCAGAAGATCAGCGTTTTGGCAAAGAAGTCCTTCCAGATACAGAGGGCCGTGCTGAACACGCCGAACCCGAACATGGCAATGCTGATGACGGTGGAACCGAAGTGAGACCAGCCACCGATCCCAAACACGCGCATGATGAACAATTCGTAAGCGAGGATCGACCCCGACACAAAGGCTACCGCCAGGTAGGCGGTAGCCGGGATGGCGTCGTGATGGTGAGAATCAGCAGCGTGCGTCATTTGTTAAAATGTGTCCCGCCTCCCTTCTTGGTGAAGGGTACGAAAGGCACTTTCCGCTGACCGTGATAGATATCTTCCCGGGCAATGACCACATTCCCATCCTGGTCCTTATTCTTGGTCACCTTCATGACGATCTGAGCGCCCGGAGGGCCGACGGGGATGACCAGGGTGCCGCCAAGGTTGAGTTGTTTGAGAAGGGGTGGGGGGATATGGTCGATGCCGCAGGTGACAATGATCTTGTCAAACGGCGCGTACTGCTCCCAGCCATAATAGCCGTCGTCCGCCTTCCGCTTGATATGGTTGTACTCGGGGTATCCTGAACCGGCCAGTTCCTGGTAGAGCTTGTCCGTCTCAGCTGCCAGGGGTTCGATGATTTCGATAGTGTATACCTGGTCGGTGAGGTAGGAAAGAACCGCCGCCTGGTATCCGGAGCCGGTACCGATTTCCAGCACCTTCTCACCCGGCTGCACGTCGAGGGATGAGGTCATCCGGCTGACGAGGTGGGGACCGGAAATGGTGACCCCGTACTTGATGTCAAGGAAGGCATGTTCGTATGCCCGTTTCAGATTCCACTTGCGGCAGAATTTTTCCCGCGGAGTCAGCAGAAAGGCCCTCATCTCTTTCTCGCGCCACACATCCTTGTTTTCGATCAGGTGCAGGTAGCGGTCATA
>CAZDKX010000194.1:0-9600 GCA_964505935.1 uncultured Syntrophobacteraceae bacterium | reverse complement strand
TCCTCATCCTGATTCGAGCGGCTGTCGATGAGCAGCGCAACCTTGGGATTGGCCTGCAGGTAGGCAAACTTGCGCGTCGCGCGCGGGGTGGCGAAAAAGAGCTCCTTGAGATCATCCGAAGCGGCGATGGCGATCAGACTGGCGTAGGGCTGCCCCCCTTCCTGCGTGGCCAGCACGGCCAGTTTTTGTGAAGAAAAAAGCTGGAAAAGCCGCTCTCGAAGCTGCTCGTGGTCCACCATGGCTTACCCCTGTAAGCGGTTTGCGTTGCCCGGCCTGAATGGCAACAACGCTCAACCGGTTGATTTCAGTCCTAATGCAGTGGCAAAACTTTAAGGCTCATTGGCACCCCCGTCAAGCTTGGCGGACTTCCTACATGAGGCTGCTCGGGCCGCGCTCGAAGATTGCCGGGAAGGCACCCAAGCCTCACCACGCTGGCCAGCCGCGCCTGGTTGCTCATAATGAGGAAGCCACCAGGGTGACGGTAGGAGCCTGGGAACGGCTGGAGCGGGAACCGTATTCCCACCTTCCTTCGCCCGCCCATGGCTGGCAGGGAAAAACGCCGAGGATGCACGCGGACTATGCGGATGTGAACGACCTTCCCGAGGTGTGGAAGACGCTTTCGGCCTCGATCGACGTCGAGGCCCGGGCCAAGGAACTGGCGGTCATGAAGCTGATGCGGGACCTTGATGGTGCTCGACAAGGGAGCTGATGCGTCTCAAGGCTACAGAGCAGAACAGGAGATAAGGAAAAGCAATCAGCGGCACCCCGAAAAACAGGCGCGAGAGTTTCGGGCCAAGACTTTCCACTTCATGCGTGGTTGCCGGCAGGCCGAAGATGCGCCAAGTCCAATTCTTGCCGGGCTCGAACCGGCTTACGGCAAACGGCACCGAAAACCCCAGAACGGTCCTCACCCAGCCGGAAGCACGCGCCGTCAGGAAGCGCTCGGTGCTCTCGACCGCGCGAATGGACGGCCCCCACTCGACCCAGCGTGACGTATCGACAAGGATCCGCCAAACCCCATCCGCATCGGCGTTGATCAGCAGTCCGACTTCGACATAGGGAAAGACAAGCCTGAGCACCGCCGAGTCCTTCGGTTCAAAAGGCTAACGTTGAGCCGATCACGTTTGCTGCCTGCTTTATCCGCGTATGGTGAGGGCCTGCAGGCGTTTGGGCTGACGGTTCTCACACACCGCCGGTCCGGAAGGTCCTACCGTACTTGAGGACCACCGAGTCCCTCATGCAGGACGCTTTCTTTAGCCCTTCAGCTCAAGATAGGCTTCCCTCATCAGCTGGGATATCGGCATGGCCTGCGGGCACCTGCTTTCGGCTTCCGAGTAGTCGCTGTGCAGTATCTTGCCCTGGATCTCCGCCGGGATCTTCGCGAAGCTCTTCACTGCCATATCCTTCGCGTCATATCCACGCGCATACATTAGCATTTCCATGATATCGAAGATGGGGATCCTGTCGGGAGTCGCCGTTTCGCAGACGCCGCAACGTCTGCAAAAATACTTGCCCGTACCGCCTGCGTAGTCCGCCAACAACCTCGTGACTTCGCTATCCAGCGGACGCTCGTCCATCGCGGCCAAAGCATTCGCCTGCATTATCGCCACGCTGGGCATCAGAGAACAGATGGATGTCACATGGGGATTCTGCCAGATGGCCTTCAGCTTCGCCTGCTCGAACGACAGACCGTGGCCGGCCAACAGCGTCAGAAAATTGTCCTTCGGAAGCGGAAGCCCCTGGATCTCGGATTCCTTCCGGACACATAATCCCATCGACTTGACGGTGAATATCCCGATGCCCTTCTCATGACACTTTCGCAGAGCGGCTTCCGTGCATCCCACAGCCTGCATCCTGTAGTTGTAAAAGGCTTGGATCCCGTCTATCCATCCGAGTTCGGCCGCACCGTCCAGACAACTTTCCACCCTCTTGTGGGTGCAGAATCCGAAAAACCGAATCTTCCCTTCCTTCTTGGCTTTTTCAGCCCATCTCCTCACGTCGTCCGTGAGCACTTCGACATCGTCCACCCCATGAACGGCAAAGAAATCGATGACGGACGTTTCGTTCTCGGCCAGCGCTCTATCCAGCTCTTCCTGCATGACCGCCGGGGCCGTCGACTTCGTCTTCCCCGACAAGAAGACTCGCTCTCGTATCCCAGGATGCGTCTTAAAGTAGTCGCCGAAGGCCCGGCCAGTGAATGAGGTGAACTCCCAGCAGTCGATACCGTACCTCAACGCCTCGTCCAGCAGGAATCGGCTGTCCGTGCCCATGACTGAGAATCCGCCAAGGCAGAGCTTCGAAAAGCTGATACCCGTGTCGCCGAACGGACGCTTGGGAACGACCGCAACCGCTCCTCGGCTCGGAATGACAGCCTTCATCGAACTCTCGCCTGGTACTTCATGCGTCTGCATAGAGATACTCCTGGGGCAGAATAGGCGACCAGGTGAGATCTTTCAATATATTTCAAGCAGCTTTCAGCCATGGCCCGATGGTTGCGGCGCGGCGGATGAAGCCCGCTTTGCCAGGAATAACGGCCGAAGAAGGCAGCCCGCGGCTATCTGCCGGCCTCGGTGGGGGAGGATTCCACCCGCTCCAGGAACGTCGTCAATACCTGCGGGTATCGCTCCGGTTCCTCCAGGTGCGGCGTGTGGGTGTTGTGCTCAAAGATGACCCACTCAGAACCGGAAATGCCGCGATGGACCGTCCCAGTAACGGTCGGGGTCGCTGGTGGTCCTGGTGGGACCGCGGCAGGCCGCCAAGACCACCTTGGCTCGATCCCTTGGCGGCATTAACCAGCCATCGAAGGAGGTTGCTCTACGCCAGCGCCACCGCCTCGAACCTCGCGCTCACTGCCCCGGTCACATCCAAAAGCTCGATGTTGCTGCCGCGGATGCGATAGCGCTCCACCTGCTCAAGGCCCTGGCGGAACCGCTGCTGCTGGTCGATCTTGTCGGGACAGGACATCCGGGTCGCCGCCATCCCGTAACAGCCGCTTGCCTGCTCATCTCCCCTCTCCTTTTGCTGACGCCCAACAGCAGCTTTGTTCGATGCCTCCTTCCCGCCTCACCAGGTAGGCTCTGGCGTGGAGGCATTGCGTCTTCTCGCGATCCATGAACACTGGTAAGGCGAGGCTTCGCCGCATCACGAAGCCATTGCCCGTAATCCATGGGTCGAGCTGACGGGCGCCATGCCGGTACATGGTTACGAGCACGCCCGGTTTGGCAGGCTCGGCAGGCACCACGAGTTCCAAGGCTTCGCCTTCGGTCCGGTCAAGAACGACGAATATGAACACTCCCCCGTGACGGAGAATCCGGGCGGTTTCCCCAAAAACAGGGGATAGATCGGCGAAGAACTGAAGCACCCCCAGGCAGATGGCGTGATCCAGGCTCTCTGAAGCGTAGGGGTAGGGCCGCCTGGTCAAGTCATGGCAGGTCAAATTGATGAATCCCTTGCTGCGACAACCGTCCAGCATCTCTTCCGAAACATCCATCCCGTGCACCGTCAGGCCGGCCTGGCGAAAGGGGATGGAACCCAGGCCGGTGCCGATCCCGATGTCAAGGATCGACTGGCCGGGCTGGACGTACTCCGAGGCAAGACTGAAAGCCAGTTCCGGCCCCAGCCATCCAGTTGCTTCCGCTTCCTCGTCATAGGCTGCAACCATCGTGCGCGTCTGCCGGTGCTGGCGAGCCATACTTTACCTCACGACGTTCATGACATCGAATGCCAAAAACCAGCGCTCCCTTAGTCTTCTGGTTTCTCTGTATTTCTAAAGATCTGCATATAGAAGTGCTCTCCCACTTGTATGGTACCCAGGGGAGCCATGGGAACCACCTCTCTTAGCTCTTTCGGAGAAAATCTCAGATTCAAGGGAGGTCCAAAGGGGGTTTCTTTCTTTTCTATTTCGACAATTGCCAACACCCCATTTGGTTTGAGAAGACGTTTGACTTCAGCCAGGAAGGCTTGAAGCTGCTGCTTAGAAAACCCGTGAATTACCGTGGAGATATAAATAAGGTCCGCGGAGGCTTGCTCGATCGGGATCGGCCTCGTTATATCGCACTCTATTGCCTCTACATTGGTCCCTTCGGTCTCTCTTTTGAGAATCCCCAAATAGTGCTTGTCATGATCAAGCGCGTACACTTTTCCAGAATAGGTAGCTTTGTCTGCAAAGGCTTTGGACATGTACCCGTTGCCGCAACCTGCGTCAATAAGCTTCTGCCCTGGTTGTATATTGAGCGCATTCAGTATCAGTTCTTTATCCAACAGACCTTCTGAAAACTTTCCTCCATGATGGTGGTGCTTCTCTTCAGGATTGTCAGCTTTGGCCATTTTCGCCTCATCACTCATTCCTCGCTCCTCTTCTCACGGAAATCCTCGGTCACGTTACAGGCCGGTCAGCGTCTGATCTCGGCGCCAGTGAGCGATGGGTTATGGGAGGTGCTCCAAGTCTTCCAGATCTTTGTGTCCTCATTTAGAGCGGAAACAGTCAGAATGTTCTTGTCGAGTCTCGGAAGTTCTCGCATAGGATTTGTCCTCCTTTCAGAGCTTCCTCCGAAGCGCTCAAAAAGCCTGCTGCCGACAACACGTATATGGGTGGTGAGCTCTCCGGGTTTTTCGGCGTCCTTCACAGGTGGGGCCGCACCCTTGATTATCACCTGCATATCCACTACATCGCCGTCGGGGGAGCGTTCTCCAGCAACCAGAACACATGGCATCCCTCTCGCATCGACTTCCAGCTGCCCGCGAGAGCGCCATCAAGAATGCAGAAGCCTGTGGTTGGCCTTGTCATTCCGCTACTTCATCAGCAACAAGCTGAGAGCCATCACTAGCATGCCGGCCACCAGCCCATAGAGACTGTCGTGCCCTTTACCATAGGCTCGGCTGGTGGGAAGCAGTTCATCGAGACTGATATACACCATTATGCCTGCAACCCCGCCAAAAAGGACTCCCAAGATTTCCGGCGGAATCACGCCGCTGCTGCCACTGAGCAGGAATCGGATGGCGGCGTACGCGATGATGGCTCCGACAGGTTCAGCCAATCCGCTCAGTACCGAGTAGAGAAAGGCCTTCTTGCGGCTGCCGGTGGCGTAGAAGATGGGGACGGAAACGCTGATTCCTTCCGGTATGTTGTGAAGAGCGATGGCGATGGCGATGGCCACGCCCAGGCTGGGGTCCTGGAGCGCCGCGAGGAAGGTAGCCAATCCTTCCGGGAAGTTGTGGATTCCAACGGCCAGTGCCGTGAACAGCCCCATGCGCAGGAGCTTGTGATGCGCACGATGGTCGTGAATGTCCGGAGGTCTCGCCCCCGACGCCGATAAGGCCTCGAAATCCGGCACCGGCACCGAAGGGTCGCGCAATGGTAGCGTTTCCTGCTCTGAATGGACCTCGTGCGGGTTCTCCGCGGCCGGGATCAAGTTGTCAATGAGCCCGATCAGGAGCATGCCGCCAAAGAAAGAACCCGCGTTGATCCAGTGTGCCTCCGTTTCGCCGAACCGTTCCACCAGCGATTCGACGCCCTTGAAGAAGATTTCCACGAAAGACACGTAAAGCATTACACCAGCCGAGAATCCCGTTGCCACGGAGAGAAAACGATAATCCGTTCTTCTTGCCGTGAACGCGATGACGCTCCCAATCGCAGTCGCCATTCCCGCAAAGAGTGTCAATCCGAACGCAATCCATACGTCTCTCATGCGGTTTCTTTCCTGAAGGCCAACGACTGAATTAGGTCTGCCTGAACCAGACCTTTCTGTTGATTGCACGGATAACTGGACCATTAAGAAATGAATTCAGGCGCAATCACATCTCGGCGAGCCAGCAGCTGTTGCGCGGCACAGCCGTTGACGATCCTCCGGATGCGCCAAAGCATCACCGCGGCATCAGCGCGAACACACCCCAGCCCAGGTATTCACGCGTGTAGGCGGCGTAGCGCTCGGGTTCCGAGGTCAGTTTGGCTCGAACCTCTTTCGCGAACTCGTCTCCGGGATTGGTTTCAAGCCATCGGCGCATGGTGAGCCATTTGGCCGCCTCGTATCGGTCCCAGCCGTCTTGGTCAGCCAGAACCATTTCAACGACGTCGTAGCCAAGGTGGCCGAAAGACGCGAGAAGTTCTGGAAGCATGAGAAAGTCGGAGATTGAGTTGGCAAGACACCCCTTGGCAACATCTTCCGTGGGCGGTAACTGCCGCCAGTAGGGCTCGCCGATGAGGATGATCCCTCCGGGGCGCAGGCTCCGCGCCAGAAGCTCGATAACGCCGACGACTCCTCCGGCGATCCAAGTGGCACCGACACAGGCTGCCACACTGACCTTCTCGTCAGAGACATAGCCCGCAGCATCGCCATGGATGAACTTGACTCGATCGGCGATGCCGAGTTCTTCAGCACGGAGTTTCGCTTGCTCGGTGAATAACTGGCTCATGTCGATGCCGGTGCCGATGACGCCGTGATCGCGTGCCCAGGTGCACAGCATCTCCCCCGAACCGCTGCCGAGGTCGAGCACTCGGGCCCCCGATTCCAGACGCAGCGCCGCGCCGAGAGTGGCGAGCTTTTCGGGTGTGATCGGGTTGTGGATGCGGTGAGCACTCTCAGTGATGTTGAAGATCCGTGGGATGTCCATCGTGGAAAATTTCCTTATGGGTGTGAATAGATTCGGTCGCAAGCCAATCGCGGTGCTCACCTGCGGCGCGGACGGCGGGGCGAAGGCGCGCCGGCCGCGCCGGCAGGTGCAGTGCCTTGTTTCGAGGCGCGCTTTGCGCGCCGAAGGGGCAAGGCACGAACGAAGTGAGCGCTGCGCTTCCCCCGGACGCGCGAAGCGCGGCTTGGAAGCATTTGGCAGCATCAATGGCTTATCCCAGCTGCCCGCCCCCCCATCTCCAACCTTACTTCCTTTCTAAGAAACGGGCAAAACTCTTCAAGTTCCGCTCATACCTGGCGATGGCGTTGGGCGAATCGGAGAACTTTCTCCGGAACTCTATCGGCCAAGGAGGATCAGAGAAAAGTTCGAGTATTTCCAGTTTCTTCTTTCGTTTCGGGTAATCGTACATGAGCACCAACAAGCCGGCGGCTTGCAGGTCGCTGTACACCCCGGAAAGAGTCCGCCGCGACTTCCCTTCGGAGCGGAGATGCAGAACATAGCAAGCCATGGCGTCCACGATAATCTCGACGATATCCTTCTCGATGTCGTAGCTCTGCGGCCAGTCTTCCGCCCAATACCTCAAGCCGGCTCGAATAGCGGGAGATTCCGTGCTCTCCTCTCGGATGGCAGCGATACGGTGCTCAAGATCACGAACCGCTTCGTCGAAAGAACGACCCACCAGCATCAGAACCTCGTCGGAACCTCGCTCCAGGCTTCGAAACTCGAGACACCCCGTGCCGTGACGTCCAAATCCTTCCTTGGTTTTGATCCTCCGAGAGGGAGTGAAAAGCGGCTCCGAATGGCCTGAGCGCTCCTGCATCTCAAGAGGGTGCGCCCATAAAAGCAGTAACACTCCGGAACGTCTTATCCAGGTTCGTATCCATCTGTCATTCTGAAGAGCCCAAGGGAGTGCTACGATATCGGCAGACTGGCCGTCAATTGCCTCAGCCAGAGTCTGCCTCTGGGATGGGATGGACTCTTCATTGATTGTGGGTGTGGAGAGATCGAGGAAACGCAAGTGAAGGGCCTGACATGCTCTCCTTCCCAGACTACTCTTGCCCGTTCCGGGGGGGCCGGCAAGAAAGATCATCGGGGCTCGTTTTTCAGAATCAGACGGCATAATCCATCCCCTCTTCTCCAGTCCGATCGCCAGCTGAGCCATGCTCGGCAACCTTTCCGGCTCCTTTCGATCCTCATTCCTTCGATGTCCCTTCACAGCCCGTTCAGTCCTTTCTCTATGGCTTCCTTCAATTCCTTAAGACTCCGAAAGAACAGGACCGGATAATCTTTCAAATCAAATTCCAGCCAAAGATATTTGAAATTCTAAAGACTTGAATTCCATCGGTCGTTCTTCCAAAGATTGTTTTGGCGAACAAATCAGAAGGAGGAACAACCGATGGAAACCTTGATGCAATTTTTCGGATCGATGATGACTTTCGTATACCACTGTTTTGATCGAATCGTGATCAGCGATTACCTTTCCATACTATCACGCCCGGAGCAGGTGGTCTATTTTTTCAAAGACGTCCTCGCCCAGCAGTGCATTACCAAAGAGGTTTTATCGGTGCGGACCAAGGACTACAGTCATTGGGTTGACTCATACGCAAAGAATCACAGCATCCCGATCGAATGGGCGGAGGCAGGCGTTCGCAAGGAAAATCACGTTCGGCCCTACCTGAAGAAACTGGAACGCGACAACCGATTTGGCGTCTATTTCATCCTCAAGAGCATGGAGCAGGGCACCACCTTCCGATCAGTCGAGCCGAAATTTCCCACCGACGACCCCAATTATCGAATCATAAAGAAGCATCGTAGCCGCTTTACTCATTACTACTTCTACATTCGTGACGAAAAACTGGGAGCCATGTGTGTCCGCGTGGCATCTTTTCTACCATTTCAAATGACCTGTTACCTCAACTGTCATAACGTGTGTTTCCGGCAAGGGTGCGCAGGGCCGATTTTTTTCGGTGGCGGGTGATTTTTCTGAATCCGGGCAGAGGAGTGCCCTGCAGCAGGGACACCGGGCTGGCTCGGTGGTGCCTGGAGAGACAGCCGACCGATAGTATGCAGTTCTCGATATCATGCCGACTCGGGAGTGCGGCAATCCCTCTATGTTGGCAACCTGGCGAGGGCGTGCTGATAGTTCCACGGCATCCACTCCCCCGGGGATTGCAGGATCATTTTCGTGTTCTGCAGGAGGGCCGTGAAATAGGCGAAGGGATTAACGCCGCTGAGCCTGCAGGTGGCAATGAGGCTCATGAAGAGGTCCCCCACCCATGCTCCCCGAAGGGACTTGAAGAAGAGTGAGCTTTTTCGGTGCAGGATGCACTGTTTGAGCACCCTTTCGCAAATGCTGTTATCCAGTGGGGCGTTGGGGACCCGCAGAAAGAGCGTCAGAGCGGGCCAGTGGTTGAGCATGTACAGCATGGCTTTGCCCATGCTGGAGTTGGGTTCAACGGAGTTTTCCGCCAGTTGGTTTTCCAACCATTCTTTGAGGTCTTGCATGAGGGGGCCGTTGTGTTCCTGGTGGAAGGCGAGTCGTTCGTCGGCAGAGAGCATCTTTGTCTTCGCGAGATCATCGAAATGATAGACGCGAGCGAGGATGTCGATGACATATTCGGCTTGTTCGGGAAAGGCGGGGATCGTGTCGACAAAGTTGCGGCGGGCATGAGTGAGGCAGTTTGCAGGGAGAGGACCTTGATGGAGGTATCGTCGTTATGGAGGACTTGAGCCTGTGCCGCCGAGCGGAGCAGTTCTTCATAGACGGGAGCAATCGTGGTGGCGGCCGAATCCACGATTTCCCACCGGGTGGAAGCGGGTAGAGGCACCCCGAAACTTTCCTGCAGCTCTTCGAGACGGTTGAAGGGCAGGCCCGTCCCATATTTCATGAGGGGCACCAGGGCGCCAACGGTGGGGTCATACTTTGGCTTGGTTGCTTCCGGCGGTGGCGGAGCGGTGAAGACCTGTCCGCAC
>CAZDKX010000193.1:0-9630 GCA_964505935.1 uncultured Syntrophobacteraceae bacterium | reverse complement strand
TCCGCGAAGGCGGGCGCACCGTCGGCGCCGGCGTCCTCACCGAAATCATTGAATAGCACACGGCGCGAGAAGAGGATAGACAACCATGCGAGTTCTTGTGACCCTGGCGTGTTCGGAATGCAAGCGACGCAATTACACGACCACAAAGAATAAGCGAACCACGCCGGAGAAGCTGAGCTTCCGTAAGTACTGCCGATTCTGCGGTGCTCATACGGAACACAAGGAAACCAAGTAGGACACGGGGTAACAGCGGCAGGACGCAGGTGAGGCTTGTGACCCGGTCGAGGCCCGGCGAACTCCTGAAAACAGGGTTCGTCTGCCACAGCAAACCCGAACAGAGCGGAAGCAGATGGCATAAATGGACTTATCGAAGCTGTTGCAGAAAAAGGATGATCAGGGTGGGTCCCGTTCCGGCAAGGGGCAAAAGCCGACAAAGGTGAAAAAAGCTGAGCCGGCCCGGAAAGCCGCCCGGAAATCAGACGAGACCCGGACCCCCTGGTGGGAGAATTTCCGCCAATATCTCCGAGAAGTAATCTATGAATTGCGCCGGGTGGTCTGGCCATCGCGGAAGGAAACCATCGGGTCAACCTCGGTGGTACTGGTCATTGTGATCATTTGCGGCATCTTTCTCGGAATTGTGGACTTGATACTGAGCCGCTTGATACGTGTTGTTGTGGGCTAGCGAGCATCGCCTCCGCTTCACGGGAGCAGAGGCGTTCGCTTCCAACACCTTTTTCACCGGAGTCGATTCGTGGCGAAAGAGTGGTACATAGTACATACCTATTCGGGATTTGAGCACAAGGTCAAATCGGCCCTGGAAGAACGCATCAAAACCGATAGGAAGGAAGCTCTCTTCGGTCAGATTCTGGTGCCGACCGAGCGGGTGATCGAGCTGGTCAAGGGTCAGCGCAAGGCTTCGTCCCGGAAGTTTTATCCGGGCTATATTTTGGTGCAGATGGAATTGAACGACGAGACCTGGCACCTGGTACGGCACACGCCCAAAGTGACCGGCTTCATTGGCAGCCAGGAGCGTCCCGTGTCTTTGTCTGACGAAGAGGCCGAGGCCATCATCCAGCAGATGCAGGAGGGGGCTCAGAAACCGCGTCCCAAGTACCGTTTTGAAAAAGGGGATGATGTACGGGTCGTCGATGGTCCTTTCGCCAATTTCAACGGCACGGTCGACGAGGTGATGCCGGAGAAGGGCAAGGTCCGGGTACTGGTCAGCATTTTCGGGCGCTCAACGCCGGTTGAGCTGGATTTCGTTCAAGTCAATCGCCTCTGAGAAGGCGGACGAACAGGATAGCTAGCAGGAGTCAAGAAGAGGATGGCTAAAAAGGTTGTGGCGAACATCAAACTGCAGGTTCCCGCCGGACAGGCAAACCCTTCACCCCCCATCGGCCCCGCTCTGGGTCAGCACGGGGTGAACATCATGGAATTCTGCAAGACTTTTAACGCACGCACGCAGGGGCAGGAGGGGATGATCATCCCGGTGGTCATCACGGTTTACGCGGATCGCAGTTTCACCTTTATTACGAAGACGCCTCCGGCAGCGATTCTCCTGAAAAAGGCCGCCCAAATCGCGAAGGGCTCCAGCGAACCGAACCGCACCAAAGTGGCCAAAGTGACCAGGGCGCAGGTTGAGGAGATTGCCAGGCTGAAGATGCCGGACCTGAATGCCCGTGACCTGCCGGCGGCCATCGTCACCATCGAGGGAACCGCTCGGAGCATGGGGATTGAGGTGGAATAGGAATGCGTCGACCAATGACGCATTGACTGCTACGTTTTTGGAGAGTTGAAGATGGCGAAACACGGAAAAAAACATCGTGCCGCGCTGGCCACGGTTGACCGTACCAGACGTTACACCTTTCACGAAGCCGTCCAACTGGCGACCGAGTCTACCTTTGCCAAATTTGACGAAAGCCTGGATATCGCGGTGCGGCTGGGCGTTGACCCGCGCCATGCAGACCAGATGGTGCGCGGTACGGTCGTCCTGCCCAACGGCTTGGGCAAAACGGTACGGGTGTTGGTCTTTGCCAAGGGAGAAAAGGTCAAAGAGGCGCTCGACGCCGGTGCCGATTATGCCGGTGGGGATGAACTGGTAGAGAAAATCAAGGAAGGCTGGCTTGAATTTGATAAGACCGTGGCTACCCCCGACATGATGGGCACGGTCGGCAAAATCGGCAAGGTCCTTGGCCCCCGAGGTCTCATGCCCAATGCCAAAATCGGCACGGTCACCTTTGATCTGCAAAAAGTGGTGAATGAAATCAAGGCGGGCAAGGTGGATTTTCGGGTCGAAAAGACCGGGATCGTCCATGCTCCCATGGGCAAGGTGTCTTTCGGACAGGAGAAACTGATCCAGAACATTTCCGCGTTCATGGACACCCTCATTCGCCTGAAGCCCGTAGCGGCCAAGGGTACGTATTTACGCGGGATCGCCATTTCTACGACCATGGGCCCGGGGATTCAAATCGACCCCCTGGCCGTGAAAGCGATCATGGGATAGTTCCCAGAGTGGGAAACTGTTGGGGAGAACATGCTAACCCTGCCGTTTGGCTTTCAGCTGTCTGAGACCGTAGGTACATCCGAGAGGTGTTTAAAGGCCCCTTCGCGCTCGAGGGGGGACCTACCGAGATGGGTGAAGGACCGAATCAGGCTCACGGACACAACGGACTGATCCGCTGCGGTTCCAGTTTCGGGCAGGACCGCCGGATAACGTCGAAAGCACACCGGCAGAAGAAGGGAGGGTAGAAAGACTTTGGAGCGAGCCAAAAAGGAGCAAGTGGTTGCTGATCTGCATCAAAAGCTGCAGCGTGCTACTGCGACCATTCTCACTGATTTCAGGGGGCTCACCGTGGCCGAGATGACCGACCTGCGCACCGCGCTGGCCGCCGAGCAGGTGGATTTTTGCGTCATCAAGAACACGCTCATGCGCCTGGCAAGCCAGGATACGAGCGCTGCCACGCTGCAGCCTCTGGTGGTGGGTACTTGCGCGGTGGCCATCAGCTACGGCGACCCCTCCGTCCCGGCCAAGATCATCAAAAAGTACCTGAAGACCAACGAAAAGCTGAAGATCAAGGGTGGGGCTTTGGGGAAACACCTCCTCAATGTCGAGGGCGTGGGTGCACTGGCGGATTTGCCGCCACGGGAAGAGCTTTTGAGCAAACTTCTGGGGACCCTGAAGGCGGTGCCTACCGGTCTGGTTACGGTTTTGAGCGGGGTGCCGCGATCATTTGTTGGTGTGCTGGCTGCGATTCAGCAGCAGAAAGAACAAGCATAATTCCGACTGGAGGAAGGGAAAAATGTCCAATATCAGTAAAGAGGATGTCATCAAGTTCATTGAAGACATGACGGTTCTGGAGCTGAGCGGGTTCGTTAAGGAGCTGGAAGAGCGCTTCGGCGTGAGTGCCGCAGCACCCATGGCGATTGCGGCCATGCCGGGCGCGGGAGCGGCTGAGGCAGCTCCGGTTGAGGAACAGACGGAATTCTCGGTGGTCATCACGGGCGTTGGCGACAAGAAGATCAACGTCATCAAGGAAGTGAGGGCGATCACCAGCCTTGGTCTGAAGGAAGCCAAAGACCTGGTGGAAAAGCTTCCCGGTGTCGTCAAGGAAGCCATTCCCAAAGCAGAAGCTGAGGCCGTCGCCAAACAGCTGACCGAAGCCGGCGCTACGGTAGAAATTAAATAGATTTTTCTTCTCTCTAAATGTCCATCGGAAATCGGCTGAAATTACCCTCATGCCGGTTTCCGATTTCAGTTTTTTAGCACCTTAATAATATGGGGAGGGTTTGGCAGGTGGTTTCGAAGGTGCCATTCGACCGAACATCCCTCTGTTCAACAGTTATTAAGTTGCAGGAGTCATCATGCCAACGGCTTTAGCTCACGAATATCGGTTGCGGAAGTCTTTCGGAAAGATCCATAAAATCGTCGACATCCCGAACCTGATTCAGATGCAGAAGGAAAGTTATGATCAATTTCTGCAGCAGGATGTCCCTCCGGAAGCAAGGAGCGATAAGGGACTCCAGGAAGTCTTCAAGAGCGTTTTCCCGATTGAAGACTTCAGCGGCACGGCTTCTCTGGAGTTTGTCCAATACAGCTTTGGGGAGGCAAAATACGACGTTGAGGAATGTCTGGCACGCGGGATGACCTACGAGGCGCCGTTGAAGATCGTGGTGCGGCTCGTCGTCAACGACGTCGACAAGGAAACCGGAAAGAAATCCATTCGCGACATCAAGGAACAGGATATCTACTTTGGGACCCTGCCTTTGATGACCGACAACGGGACCTTTATCGTCAACGGCACCGAGCGGGTGGTCGTGAGCCAGCTGCATCGCTCGCCGGGAATCTTCTTTGATCACGACCGGGGCAAAACCCACTCGAGTGGCAAAGTGCTCTATTCGGCCCGCATCATTCCGCTTCGCGGATCCTGGCTTGATCTGGAATTCGATCCCAAGGATATTCTCTACAATCGCATCGACCGCCGCCGCAAGTTCCCCGTTACGGTACTCCTCAAGGCTCTCGGGTATACCACGGAAGAGCTTTTAAACCGGTTCTACCCGAGTGAGCGGATTTTTGTTGGCAATGAGGACCAGTCGGACAAGGAACTGAATCCTGAAATCCTGGTTGGCAGCCGGGCGCCCGAGGACATCCTCCATCCGGAAACGGGGGAAGTCCTGGTCAGAAAGAACCGGAAACTTGGCAAACAGGCTCTCAAGCGGCTTCAAGAGATCGGCATCAGCCGTCTGCCGATCAAGACCAACGAGATGATCGGGCGCGTCCTGGCGCAGGATGTGGTGGACTACAGCACGGGCGAGATCATTGCCGAATGCAACGACGCGATCAATGAAAAAATGCTCGCCGACTTCATTGGGCGTCAGGTGAAGGCCATCGAATTACTGCACCTTGAAGGCCAGGACATCAGTCCTTCTTTTCGCAACACTCTGCTCCTGGACAAGGTGAACACCCGGGAAGACGCTCTCATTGAGATTTACCGGCGGCTGCGCCCCAGCAATCCCCCCACCCTCGAGGTGGCAACCGAGTTCTTCAACAATCTGTTCTTCAGTCCGGACCACTATGATCTTTCGGAAGTGGGTCGCTTCAAGCTCAATCTGCAACTGAGCCTGAAGGATGTCCCCCTCGAACAGCGCACGCTGCGCCGGGAAGACATTCTCGAGGCGGTGCGCCACCTCATTCGCCTGAAGGACTCTCAGGGAGCCGTGGACGACATCGACAACCTCGGGAATCGCCGGGTTCGCGCGGTTGGGGAGCTCCTCGAGAATCAGTACCGAATCGGCCTGGTGAGAATGGAACGGGCGATCAAGGAGCGCATGACCCTGCAGGAGGTCGAGGCACTCATGCCGCACGATCTGATCAACGCCAAGCCCGTTTCGGCGGTGGTGAAGGAATTCTTCGGCACCAGCCAGCTGTCGCAATTCATGGACCAGACCAATCCGCTCTCCGAGATTACCCACAAGCGCCGCTTGAGCGCCCTTGGGCCGGGAGGCCTCACGCGGGAACGGGCCGGGTTCGAAGTACGGGATGTTCACCCCACGCACTACGGTCGGATCTGTCCCATTGAGACCCCGGAAGGCCCCAACATCGGGCTCATTGTGTCGCTATCGACCTATGCCCGAGTGAACCCATACGGTTTCATCGAGACGCCCTATCGTGAGGTCGAGGCGTCGGCGGCCAAGAGCAAAGTGAAGTATCTCACGGCCATGGACGAGAAGGACTACTCCATTGCCCAGGCCAATGCCGCGCTGGATGATAAGGGCCGCTTCACCAGCACCCAGATTTCCTCACGGAAAGCGGGCGAGTACGTCCTGGTGCCGCCGGAAGAAATTCGTTACATGGACGTCTCACCCAATCAGCTGGTGAGCGTTTCCGCCTCCTTGATCCCGTTCCTGGACCACGATGACGCCAACCGGGCGTTGATGGGATCGAACATGCAGCGGCAGGCCGTCCCCTTGATTCAAACCCGCGCGCCGTTGGTGGGAACGGGTATTGAAGGCCGGGTCGCCAGGGACAGTGGGGTGGCCATTGTCGCCAGGAGGGCGGGGACCGTTGAATACGTCGATGCCACCCGCATTGTCATCCGGGTAGCCGAGGAAGAAGCGGAAAACCGCAGTACCGTCGATATCTACAAGCTCATCAAATTCAAGCGCTCGAACCAAAACACCTGCATCAACCAGAAGCCGCTGGTGGAGCAGGGTGATGTCGTTCTGAAGGGGCAGATCCTCGCCGACGGGCCCTCGACCGATCACGGTGAGTTGGCCCTGGGACGAAATGTGATGGTCGCCTTCATGAGCTGGGGAGGGTACAATTTCGAAGATTCGATCCTGGTCAGCGAACGGATTGTCAAGGAGGATGTGTTCACTTCCATACACATCGAAGAATTCGAGCTCGTCGCCCGTGACACCAAGCTGGGCAAAGAAGACATCACCCGGGATATTCCCAACGTCGGTGATGAAGCCCTCAGAGACCTCGATGAAAGCGGGATTATCCGCATCGGTGCCTACATTCAGCCCAACGACATCCTGGTGGGCAAGGTAACGCCCAAGGGCGAATCGCAGCTGACTCCCGAAGAAAAACTGCTGCGGGCCATCTTTGGGGAAAAAGCGAGTGATGTCAAAGACACCTCGCTGCGCGTGCCGCCCGGGGTTGAGGGCATCGTCATCGATGCCAAGGTGTTCTCGCGCAAGGGTGTTGAGAAGGATGAGCGGACCCGGGTGATTGAAGACCAGGAGATCATGCGGCTCGAAAAGGACCAGCGGGACGAAGTGGAAATCATTCGCAAGACCATGGTCCGACGACTCGGAAAGCTGCTGGAAGGCAAACCCAGTGACAGCGCCATTAAAGATGGGAAGAAGGTTTATGCCAAGAGGGGAGAGCTCTTCACGGAAGAGCTGCTCCTGAGACTCCCCGTCGGCCACTGGGACCAGATCGGCGCGGCCAAGGATCCGGCCATCCCTATGGAAATTGAGAATCTCACGGCGAGCTACCGGGAACAGGTGGATGCCGTCAAAGCGCTTTACGAGGAAAAAGTCAGTAAGCTGCAGCGAGGCGACGAGCTGCCGCCCGGCGTGATCAAGATGGTCAAGGTTTATGTGGCCGTCAAACGCAAACTCCAGGTCGGCGACAAAATGGCCGGGCGTCATGGCAACAAGGGCGTCGTCTCGCGCATTCTTCCCATTGAGGATATGCCCTACTTTCCCGACGGGACGCCAGTAGACATTGTGCTCAACCCGTTGGGCGTACCCTCCCGCATGAATGTCGGGCAGGTCCTGGAAACCCATTTGGGCTGGGCTGCCAAGGGGCTGGGTGCGCAGCTGGCGGAGATGCTTGAAGCCTATCGTGACCGTGAGACCTTCAAGGAAAAACTCCAGCGCATCTATAACAAGCTCGAGTTCGAGGCCTATTTCGAGGACGCTGGAGAGAAAGAGCTCAAGGCCCTGGCCAAAGACTTCAAGGAAGGGCTTCACGTCGCCTCGCCGGTTTTTGACGGTGCCGAAGAAAAAGAAATTCAGCACTTCCTCAAGGAGGTCGGACTCCCCGAAAACGGACAGATTGTTCTGTTTGACGGACGTACCGGCATGCCCTTCGATCGTGCGGTCACGGTGGGGGTCATGTACATGCTGAAACTCCATCATCTGGTAGACGATAAGATTCACGCCCGTTCCATCGGCCCGTACTCCCTGGTTACGCAGCAACCCCTCGGTGGGAAGGCCCAGTTTGGTGGCCAGCGCCTCGGAGAAATGGAAGTCTGGACGATGGAAGCCTATGGAGCCGCGTATGCCCTTCAGGAGTTTTTGACCGTCAAGTCTGATGACGTGGCCGGCCGCACGCGCATGTATGAAAAGATCGTCAAGGGCGACAACACCCTCGAAGCCGGTCTGCCCGAATCTTTCAATGTGTTGGTGAAAGAACTGCAAGCCCTGGCCCTGGATGTCAGACTGCTGGAAGAGGAAGAAGGGAATTAGCCAAGGAGGTTCCTTTGAAAGAGCTTTACAGTCTTTTTATGAAGCCCAAGGACCCGTTGAATTTCAATGCGGTAAAAATCATGATCGCCTCGCCGGAGCGCATTCGCGAATGGTCTTACGGTGAGGTCAAAAAGCCGGAAACGATCAACTACCGCACTTTCAAGCCGGAGCGGGATGGGTTGTTTTGTGCCAGGATTTTCGGACCGATCAAGGACTATGAGTGCAACTGCGGTAAATACAAACGGATGAAGCATCGCGGAGTCGTCTGCGAGAAGTGCGGGGTCGAGGTCATTCAATCGAAGGTGAGACGCGAGCGGATGGGACACATCGAGCTGGCCGCACCGGTCGCCCACATCTGGTTTCTACGCAGCCTCCCCAGCAAGATCGGCAACCTCCTGGACCTGACTTTGAGAGAACTGGAAAAGGTCCTCTACTTCGATTCCTTCATCGTCCTGGATCCAGGGGAGACTCCTCTTGGCCGGGGCGAACTGCTGACGGAAGAAAAATACCGGCAGATGGTTCAGGAGTATCCAAACGGCTTCACTGCGGGCATTGGGGCGGAGGCCATCAAACAACTGCTGAGCGAGCTGGACCTTGACGCCCTTGCGGCAGAATTGCGCGAGGAGATGTTCAAGACCAATTCCATGGCCAAGCGCAAGAAGCTGGCCAAGCGGCTGAAGATCATCGACGCTTTTCGCGAATCGGAGAACCGGCCCGAATGGATGATCATGGATGTGATCCCCGTCCTGCCGCCTGACTTGAGGCCTCTGGTGCCGCTGGATGGCGGCCGTTTTGCCACGAGCGACCTCAACGACCTGTACCGTCGGGTGATCAACCGCAACAACCGGCTCAAGCGTTTGATGGAGCTCAACGCTCCCGATATCATCATTCGCAATGAAAAACGGATGCTTCAAGAAGCCGTCGACGTGCTCTTTGACAACGGGCGGCGGGGCAAGACCATCACGGGGGCCAGCAAACGGCCGCTGAAGTCGCTCAGCGATATGCTCAAGGGCAAACAGGGACGCTTCCGCCAAAACCTTCTGGGCAAACGGGTGGATTATTCCGGCCGCACCGTTATTGTCATCGGCCCCAATCTCCGCCTCCACCAATGCGGTCTGCCCAAGAAGATGGCGTTGGAGCTATTCAAACCTTTCATCTACAACAAACTCGAAGAAAAAGGCTACGTCACCACGATCAAAGCGGCCAAGAAGATGGTCGAGAAGGAAACGCCGGAAGTCTGGGATACCCTGGATGAAGTGGTCCGGGAGTTTCCCGTCATGCTGAACCGCGCCCCGACCCTCCATCGCCTCGGGATTCAGGCCTTCGAGCCCATCCTGATCGAGGGCAAGGCGATCCAGCTCCATCCTCTGGTTTGTACGGCCTTCAATGCTGACTTTGACGGTGACCAGATGGCGGTCCATATCCCGCTTTCCATCGAGGCTCAGGTGGAAGCCCGGGTCCTGATGATGTCCACCAATAACATCCTGAGTCCCGCTCATGGTGCTCCAATCATTGTGCCGTCGCAGGACATCGTGCTCGGGATCTACTATATGACCCGCGAAAAACCCTATGCCAAAGGGGAAAGCAGCTCCTTCGCGAGCCGGGAAGAAGTGCGCTGCGCCTATGATTTCGGGGAAGTGGATCTGCATGCCC
>CAZDKX010000192.1:6238-9643 GCA_964505935.1 uncultured Syntrophobacteraceae bacterium | reverse complement strand
AGGTGATGTGGCATAATGAGAGCTATGTCTTCTTTCGCTGGGTTCAGGAAGGGCCATTGGGAAGCCTCAACCTCCCCTTGACCGCAGGACGCTCCATCGCCACCGACCCCCGCTATTTCCCCCGGGGAGCGCTGGCCTATCTGGAAGGCCAGCAGCCCCGCCTTGGCGAAGCCGGGCAGGTCGCGGGATGGGCGCCGCTCAACCGATGGGTTTTGAATCAGGACACCGGGGGCGCGATCAAAGGACCCGGTAGAGTGGACCTCTTTTGCGGAACGGGGTTACAGGCGGGGGAAATTGCCGGGCGGATGAAGCATCCCGGCAGGCTGTATCTTCTGGTCAGGAAAGGCGAGAGGGGATGAAGCTAGCCCGGACCAGAGTCCCATCGCTGAAGAATGATTTGGACTAAGATACGCATTTCGTCAAAGCAGCTGCTGAGCGCCATCAAGGCTTCAATCGACTGCTGCCGGTCACTCCTTTCGCCCTCGGCAAGGAATGTCAGCAGCGCCTGCTGGGTCGCCCGGAAACGATCGGTAGTCCTTTCTCCCAGCGCTTTCACCTGGGCCTTCAGGACTCCCGGCTGGGTATTCCGAGCGAGCTCATCCAGCTCTCGAAACTTTCGATCATATTCTCTGGCCAATTGACCGAGATGCTGAAGAATGTTATCGGGCGAATCCACGTTACCTTGCTCCACTCTGGTTTTTGAACATTCCGGGCGATTTGACAGTGCTGTTCCTTATCGCGCAAATCGAGAAAGAAGGGAAGTGATTTTACAGCTCCTGGTGGAATCATCGATCAGGATAACAGACGATAACCCGCGCCACTGATGCCCGGCCAGCCGCGCTTGCCTCTCCGCCAGCCGCAGGGAGTGAGCCGGCAGACGGCTTGAGTGGGCCAGTAAGCGCTTTACTCGATCAAACATAAAGGTTAGAATGTTTCCAGTCCAGGACCGCATGCGGACACGTGTTGGCGAGGGCGTTAAGCTGCCTGGATTGTGGAAGAAGCCTAATAACGCTGCCATTTCAGCTACAAACGATCGTGACCAGGCCCCTCAAAAAGGAGCTGCCGGCTTTTGTGGCAGCATTGTCTTCACTCGGAAAGGTAATTTTGGATGTTCGTTAAGACGCTGAATATTTTGCTCGCGGAATGCATCAAGGTCCCCTCGGATGGATTAGCGCCTTTGCTCGATCGGAAGATTCACGAGCGACTGGTTTTCACCAATCCCGATTACGAGTTGCGGCACAGCCGAGGTGAGTGGATCGGCAGTATTTCACCTCAGATCAGCTGCCTGCGCCAGAAGGGCCACAGCTATATTCTGCCAAGAGGTTTTCTGGAGCAATTGCTGGATTTGTGCAAGAAATTCCAGCAGCCCTATCGCCTGGTCGATCGGCGGCGGATGCTCGAACCGGTTTCGGTGGAATTCCATGGGGAATTGAAGGGCTACCAGCAAGACGCTGCGGAAGCAATTCTTGGGCGCGATTTTGCCACGCTCGTCGGAGGACATAAGAGCGGCAAGACCGTCATCGCCATCTACAGCATTGCTCAGCGCCGCCAGCCCACGCTGGTGCTGATTCCAAAATTGGACCTCCTCGAAGGATGGCTGACGAAAATTGAAAACTTCCTGCAGATTCCCCGCTCGGAAGTGGGGCTTTTTGCCGAAGGCATGCATCAACCGGGAAACTTCATTACCATTGGGCATACCGGTGAGGTCATGCGCTTTTGGCGCAAGATTTGGGACCGCATTGGCTACGTCATCATGGACGAGTGCCAGCGCTGTCCCTCCAAAGTGCTGACCCATCTCATCCCCAACTTCGACAGCCGTTACATGCTCGGGCTCTCCAACACGGCGCAGCGCCGCGACCGGCTTTCCAAGCTCGTCTACTATTATATTGGCGAGATGGTCTACGGCATTGACGAGAAAGACGCGCGGGAGGGACGGGGCATCATCCACGCCCACGTGGTAGCTCGCGCAACCGGCTTTGAATACCCGTACGTGTCCCGCTCCGACTACGTTCCCATGCTGGAAGCCTTGATGCGGGACGAAAAGCGGACCAGTATCATTGCCGACGACATCGCCGAAGAGCTGTCCCAGGAGCCCCAACCCCTCCTGGTTCTCTGCGGTGGCGAAGAGCAGCATTGCGCGCTCAAGGCGGAACTGGCAAAGCGCAGCATTCCGGCGATGAGCTACGGTCCGGAACCTGCCGACGTGGAGGCAGCTCTGGCGGAGGCCACGGCGGGTGCCGCACCCTGCCCGGATTTACCCCTGCCGTCCGGCGCCATGGCCATTCTGCTCAGTCCACACACCCTGTCACACTGTTATCATAACTTGAACTCGAAGACGCTTTTTCTGGCAATTCCCCTGTACTTCAACCAGTCCCTGGCGAATGCCTTGAAGGACCTGCAGCAGAACGGTACCGGTGCTGATCGGCGACTGAAAATTTACGATTATGTCGACCGACGGATCAGCCTTCTCGAGAATTATTTCCGCATGCGGAGCTACAATTATGGGGTTCACCCCGATGTGCTCCTCAACCCCAGCAACAATTGAGCGCTTATCGCTGGAATGTCCGGTCTCAAAATCGCACTTGCGCCTTTTCTCCGTTGCTGCCCCGGCGTAGCGACCCTGGGTATTCGTGCCACCATCGATGACTACTCTGCGGAGGAGAAGCGCCAACTGCGCTCGGCAGAGCGGGTCTTTTTTCCAACATACCGTTTTGCTTACCTCTTTAATGCCTTACGGATACCCACCTTTCCAGGATACCCCACCTATCACTTTCGGCGTTCCCGCGTTCTGCAGCAACTCCTCTTCGCCTGCACCGGGGTGCCTCACCCGGTTACTCGTTTCTATTATGGGAAGAAGCAAAAGGCGACGATCCTCAGCGCGTTTTCCTATCCGATGGTGGGAATGGGTCCGAACGCTGCCTGGCACCAGGCGCATTTGATCGAAAACCCGGCCGCTCTGGAAGCGTGTTGCCATGAGCATAATCCGGTGATCATTCAGGAGGCGGTGGAATGGGACGTCCATTTGAGGGTGCTTTGGGTTGGCACCGACTGTGTCGGGGTGTTAAGAAAGGACGGCTCGCAAGGTCCGGATGCCGCTTATGAGCCAGTCCCCATGGGCCACCCGCAGCTTGGCACCGTTCTCGAGGTGACACGGACCTTTGCTCACCAGGCCAGGCTCGACGACGTTGTCCTGGAATGGGGTTGCACGAGGGGTCAATGGCAGCTGCAGGGACTGGCGCGCCCGCCTGTTCGCTGGCCTTTGCCCCTGGCGATCTTGAACCGGCATCATTACCTTTCTGACTTAGTGATGGCGGGACGTTTATAGCGGCACTTTCCCAGGATGCACAACGAAACCGGCCTTCGCGCGTTCTCGATGATCAACCACGAAGCGCTCAGGGAGCATGA
>CAZDKX010000192.1:0-6138 GCA_964505935.1 uncultured Syntrophobacteraceae bacterium | reverse complement strand
CGGATCGTTCGTGGTTCAACCGGACTGGCAAATGACACAATTGCTCTGAAGAGTTGCGAGTGATGAGTCCCGAGTGCCGAGTTGTGTCCGAGCCTTCTTGGGTGTTTCCGGGTGTCCCTCCGGGACATGAGCAACGGCTTCAAGCTGCAAAGGAATCCATGATGCGAAAAGGAATCGCTATCGGCCTGTTTTGCCTTTTGTTTTCATCCTGCCTGGTCACTCTCATCCCGGGACTTGCCATTTCCTCAACGCCTCCCTCGCTTTCTCCCGCGGCCAGGGAAGTCGTGCAGCGGGCGCTTGCTTCCCGGCCTGGAGACTGCTTTGTAGTGCTGAAGAATGGCCTGACCGTGCTCATGCGCACGCAGACCGAGAGTGATGTCCTTTCCGCTCAGGTTTTCGTGCGCGCCGGCTCCATTTACGAAGGCAAATATCAGACCTCGGGCATTTCTCACTATCTCGAACATGTCCTCTCCGGCGGCTCCACCCGTTCGTTTACTGAGACGGAAGCCAAGGAGCGACTCGAACGACTCGGCGGCGTGACCAATGCCTCAACTTCCTTCGATCGCACCAAATACTACATCACGACCACCACCACCCATTGGAAGGACGCCCTGGATCTGCTCCTCTCCTACGTCAGTGAAAGCACCTTGGACCCGGAACAGGTGACGCGCGAGAAGGCAGTGATCCAGCAGGAAATGAAGATGGGGGAAAACGACCCCGGCAGCGAACTCTGGAAGCTGTTCATGAAAACCGCCTATCGCACTAACCCGGCCCGCTTCCCGATCATCGGCTATGAAGAGGTCTTCGTCAAACTGGACCGTGAAGCACTCGAAGACTACTACCGGCAGCGCTACCAGCCGGAAAACATCGTCGTTGTCGTCGCCGGCCGGGTGCCATCGGAGGAGGTACTGTTATTCATTGCCGAAAAGACCAAGGAATTCACGCGCAAGGCGGAAGCCCCCCTGACAGTCCCTCCGGAACCCGAGCAGGTCAGCCCCAGGTGGGAGGAGAAGGCCCTACCTCAGGCGCGCCTGACCCAGGCTATTGTGGGCTTTCCCTCGGTCACCCTTTACCACCGTGACCTTTATGCCCTCGACGTGCTCGCCCTGCTGCTCGGTGAAGGGGAAACGGCACGCCTCCATTACCGTCTTAAGGAAAAGGAAAACAAAGTCCTGAGTGTGAGCGCCTCGAACTGGACGCCCTCCTTTGTCCAGGGCCAGTTCGCGATTTCGCTCTCCCTGGACCCATCGAACTGGCCGAAGGTTCTCGATCCCATCGAGGAGGAAATCAATCGTCTCAAGAAAGATCTGGTGACTCCTGAAGAACTGGATAAAGCCAAAAAACTTGTCCTCGCTCAGCACATCTTCGGCAAGGAGAGTGTGTCCGCCCTCGCGTCCTCCCTGGGATCGTCCTATTGCGAAACAGGCGATCCCTATTTCGACGAAAGCTACGTGCAGAATCTTCGGCAGGTCTCGCGGGAAGACATCCGCGAGGTGGCTCGGCGCTATCTCACGCCGAATCGCATGAACGTGGCCGTGATCAGGCCGGAGACCCCCAAAGGCCAGACTGCGGTCACGGGACCGGCAGCCGGCAAATCGGAGGCACCCACTTCAGAACAGACTCATCACCTGAAGAATGGCCTGAAAGTGCTCCTCAAGCAGGACTCCTCCCTGCCGTTGGTGACGATTCAGCTTTACGGCCTTGGCGGTTTACTCCTTGAGGATCTTCAGAAACCGGGCCTTTCGGCCTTCACCGCCTCCCTCCTGACCGCCGGCACGAAGACTCGGACCAAACGCCAGATCGCCCAGGCCATCGAAGGGAGTGGCGGGAGCCTGGAAAGCAGATCGGACAGCAACACCTATCACCTCTCCATCAAGGTGCTGAAAGAGGATCTCGATCTCGCTCTGGACATCCTTGCCGATGTGGTTCGGAACGCGCAATTTCCCGCAGATGAAATCGCAAAGCGGCGTCAGGAAACCCTGCTTGCCTTGAGGAAGCTCGATGAAAACTGGCAGATGGAGATCATGCGCCTCTTCAAGCAGAATTACTTCGAGCGGTCTTCCTACCGGAATGA
This sequence comes from uncultured Syntrophobacteraceae bacterium, assembly GCA_964505935.1. GTDB lineage: Bacteria > Desulfobacterota > Syntrophobacteria > Syntrophobacterales > Syntrophobacteraceae > JADGQM01. The sequence goes on along the minus strand of CAZDKX010000192.1, from coordinate 4,064 downwards.
AAGGATGGGGACCCCGGAGTCGGTGCAAGCGTTTTCGCGGGATGAAATTCTGGCCTTCTACCGTCGGATGGTGAACCCTCACCATTCGGTGCTGGCCATTTACGGCGATCTCGACGTGAAAAAGACGCTCGCCTCGCTCACTCGAAAACTCGAGACCTGGACCCTCGCGCCCCCCGTGTTTGGCGAACAGCCGTTTGAAACCCGTCCCCTGAAAGCCGACCGCACCGTCGAGAAGAAGAATGATAAAACCAGTTGCGGACTCTTCATCGGCACCGACGGCATGAGCATTAACGACCCTCAGCGGCCGGTGCTGGACGTTTTGGACGCGGTGCTCTCGGGAACCGGTTATCCCGGCGGACGGCTGTTTGAGGCGCTCCGCGGGGGTAAGGAAGACCTGGTCTATGTGGTCAGTGCTTTCCCCTTCTATGGGCTACGTGCAGGCTTCTATGGGGTGATCACCCAGACCACGATGAATAACCTCGACCGGGTGCAGGAGCTTGTGCTTTCGAACCTCAAGCGCCTGACAGAAGAACCCGTGCCCGCCAAGGAAATGCAAAACGCCAAGGAAATGTTGAAGAACACCCATCAACTTGGCTTGGAGACAGCGGCGGCCCAGGCCCGCAGCGCCACCATCAACGAAGTGCTGGGACTGGGCTGGGAATATGATAAGAAATACCTCTCCCTGATCGAAGCAGTGACTGCGGATGACATTCAAAACCTGGCCCGGGAGCTCTTTTCGAAGGTCCTGATCGCCCGGACCCTGCCCGACCGTCCGGTGGACATCCTCAACACGGAGGCCCCTGCCAGGACGGATGCCAACAACCCCGGGAAGTAGTCAAAACGGGTTGCGGGTTGCGGGTTGCGAGTTGCGGGTTGCGGGTTGCGGGTTGCGGGTTGCGGGTTGCGGGTTGCGGGTTGCGGGTTGTCTGTCAACCGCAGTCCTTCTTGCGTGTCTTTGGGTGCCCCTCCGGGACATGAACACCTGCTCTCTCCCAGAAGGGGCACGAGTTCATCTTCTTCGTGTCACTTCGTTATCCTTCGTGTGACTTCGTGTGACTTCGTGGATAAAGAATTAAATTCAGCGCAAGGCCTGGAGCGGCTCCTGAGCGCCTAAGCAGGGTCTTCGCCCTTGGCGCAGATGAATTCACGGCCATCAAACACCCGGCGGGCAATCTGTTTTCTCTCCTCAAGCCCGGCCAGGGTGTCCTGCAGTTCATCAAGGGGCACCCCAAGAGCGGCAGCCATTTCCGCCACGGTGCAGGGACGTCTTCGCACCAACTCCAACACGCGCTGATCCATCTGCGGGTCCCGGTTCGACCCGTATCCACCTTTGAACAGTCCGATGATTTCGGTGGTGTCAGCGGGGAATAACGGTCGCACCGCTTCCATCTCGGCTGATGAAAGCCCTCTGGACCCCGGTTGGGCCGGCGGGCGCACCACGGTATTGAGCTCCACCCGGTCCGGATGCAGCAGGTCGATCAGGGAACGCACCTTCCGGAGCTCATCACGTTCATCGTTGAGGCCGGCAACCAGCATGACTTCAAGGTGAAACTGACCCCGATAGTCTCGGCGAAAGGCTTGCAGCCCTTCCAGGACCCGGGAGAGCTCGAGAAGCGGATGAGGTCGGTTGACATCCCGAAACACCTTTTCGGTGACGGCATCCAGCGACGGCACCACCCGGTCGGCCGGAAGCAGAGCCTCGCGCACTTCCGCCTCCCAAAGGAGTGAGCCGTTAGTCAATACCACCAGCGGGAGGGACCGAAACCTGCGTTTGATCTCGCGAATGAGTTCCCCCAGCGGCTCGTAGAGAGTTGGCTCACCCGCACTCGAAAAGGTCAGCACCTCAGCGCCGCCCGGATGTTCTTCGAAGTAGGCCATCAAATCGCGGATCACCCGCGCGGGCTCGACAAAAGCCTGCCGTCTGGTGGTGAGATGCGTGGTCGGGCCGGATTCGCAGTAGACGCAATCATAGCTGCACGTTTTGGGGGGAATGACGTCTATCCCCAGCGACCGCCCCAGACGGCGCGACGGCACCGGCCCGAATATGGTGGATTGGATGATCTCGGTGATTTCAGACTCCCTTGGCTTGTCAACAACTCTCATATTGGCACCCGCTGCAGGCCGGCCAGCAGGACCATGACCCGCTCGCCCGGGAGGATGGACCGAAGCTCCGATTCCTGATGACGGAACTGTCTTCAGTATACCAAACATCGGCAGTCCAAGCAACGTGATCGCTGCTCGACAGCTGTTGTCCGGCATGCACCTCTTTCATTGAACCTTTTGTCCTTGCCAAGGATATCCGGGATACAGTAACTTTCAGCTTACCCCGAATGAATATGGGGCTAAGAGACTATCTCAAGATCTTTTGAGATGGTCCCCGAGAACTGCGTCTCATAAGCAATGTGACCGACCGCTTCAGGGCTTGTCGACCGGCCTTGAATGCCATAAATGGTGCGAACCAGAAGAATCGATAAAGGAGGAGAGCATGCGCAGCGATTTAATGAAAAAAGGGGTGGAGAAAGCTCCCCACCGATCCCTCTTTAAGGCCATGGGCTACACGCAGACGGAACTCGACCGCCCGCTGATCGGGGTTGCCAATTCCGCCAATGAAATCATCCCGGGACATATCCACCTCGACAAGATCACCGAAGCGGTGAAGGCGGGGATCCGTCTTGCCGGCGGCACCCCGATTGAATTCAGCACCATCGGCGTCTGTGACGGCATTGCCATGAATCATCAGGGGATGCGCTACTCCCTGGCGAGTCGGGAGCTGATTGCCGATTCGGTCGAAATCATGGCCATGGCCCACCCTTTCGACGGCCTGGTGCTGATTCCCAACTGCGACAAGATCATCCCCGGCATGCTGATGGCAGCCATGCGCCTGAATATCCCCGCAATCGTCGTGAGCGGCGGACCGATGCTGGCAGGACGCGTTGGGGGGAAAGGCGTCGACCTGGTCTCCGTGTTCGAAGCGGTAGGCGCCCACAAGAGCGGCAAGATCAACGCCGAGCAACTGGCGGTATTGGAAGACTATGCCTGTCCCGGCTGCGGGTCGTGCGCCGGCATGTTCACCGCCAACTCCATGAACTGCCTTACCGAAGCGCTCGGCATGGGGCTTCCCGGCAACGGCACCATTCCCGCCGTGACCGCAGCCCGCATCAGGTTGGCCAAGGTGGCCGGCATGAGGATTCTCGACCTGATTCACCAGAACATCTGCCCGCGTGACATCGCCTCTCTCGAGGCCTTTGAAAACGCCATTGCCGTGGATATGGCCCTCGGCTGCTCCACCAATACCGTCCTCCACGTACCGGCCATTGCGCATGAAGCGGGAATCGCTCTCAATCTCGACACTTTCAACAGGATCAGCGCGCGCACCCCCCATCTGTGCAGCCTACGTCCCGCCGGGGCCCATTTCCTGGAAGACCTGGATACCGCGGGAGGCGTTCAGGCCGTCATGAACGAGCTCGCCACGCGCAACCTCATCCATCTGAACCCTAAGACGGTCACCGGCAAACCCGTAGGCGAGAACATTGAACAACTGGCAGTATTGGACCGGGACGTCATTCGCGCCATCGATCAGCCTTACCACAGCGAGGGAGGAATTGCGGTTCTTTACGGCAATCTGGCACCGGAAGGCGCGGTAGTCAAGCAATCGGCGGTGGCGCCCGAGATGCTCCAGCGGACTGGGCGGGCCCGTGTCTACGAAAGTGAATCCGAGGCCGCAGCGGCGATTCTTGATGGCCAGATCCGTCCGGGTGACGTGGTGGTGATTCGTCACGAAGGCCCCAAAGGCGGACCGGGCATGCAGGAGATGCTCACCCCGACCGCCGCGCTCATCGGTATGGGACTGGGCAAGGACGCGGCCCTCATCACCGACGGGCGCTTCAGCGGCGGGTCGCATGGCGCCGCGATCGGTCACGTATCGCCGGAGGCCGCAGTCGGCGGGCCCATTGCGCTGGTCGAAGAAGGCGATCAGATTGCCATCGACATTCCCCACAAAAAGCTGGAACTGCTGGTGGATGCGGCGACTCTCGAACAACGCCGCGCCAGGTGGACGCCGCCCG
>CAZDKX010000191.1:0-9701 GCA_964505935.1 uncultured Syntrophobacteraceae bacterium | reverse complement strand
CTTGCGCCTGCAATGAGACGTGCCGGGCTGAATAGATTGCCTGCACCCGCCCCTTGGCGTCCCTTCCTTTGACCAGCAATGATCCATTAGGGTCTGGATTATACGCAACTTCAGACCATGCGGGCGGAATTTTCAACGCCTTGATGTGGTCGGGGGCCTTGGCGGGGTCGCAAGGAACGAGTTTTGAGCCAGAAGACGAACCACCGCCCGAAGTCGCAAACTTTCCATCCTCGTCTCTCGGGTGCTCCTCTTCCCGAAAGGCCGCGTCTTCACCCTTGACCTTCCACAACAGGCTTTCGAGCCGCGCAAACATGGTGTTCATGCGGAGATCGTCGCTGAGACGGTCGTCGTCTTTGGTCTCGGCCAGCGGAGTGTCCGTCTTCCCCAGATACCCCCGGATAAACTCCCTCATCCTCCGAATCCAGCCGAGCATTTTATCGTGACTCGGGGCTTCCGAACCAGACCCAGGAGAGTCAGAGCCGCCCTGGAGGGGAGGAGGAGTGCCCCCCGGTTCGGGTGGTCCTGCTGCGCCCGGTCCCTCTGCCCCTTCCGGTGCTCCACCCATCTCAGGAGGAAGCATCTCGCCCGGCGGGTGAACTTCGGTATCAGCCGCGCTTATCTCCTCATCGGTGATATTGGTCCACATGCCGGTTTCGTCGGACATCTGCCGCAACTCTTTGAGCGCGATCTGTTGGGAAATCAAACCCGTGTTGAACACCTCGACCACACTGGAGGTGCGCTTGGCCGCCAACTCGGCCAGCTTGTCACTCGGGACCGTGGCCGCCGGGTTGAAAACGAAATCAAGATCCTCGGGAATATGGCCCCACTCGCTCATGGCAATAGCGGGCATAAGCTTCTCGAGGACGGGCCGTAGCGTTGATTCCTGCCTCTGCTCAATGCTGTCGTAATATTGTTGGAGATCGGATTCCCCGGTTGCATTCATGCCTGCGGGAGCCCTTCCAAAGAGCTTTGTGACCGGCATTTCCGCCGCACCCGCCAGGTCAAGCATGAAGGTCTCGTAAACGTCCGCGATGCCCTTGAATCCGGTCGTCTCGTGCTGCTCGTAAGAATCATCCTTATCGAGCACAATCATGCCCTGATTGCTCATGAGATGGTTCTGGGCGCTCAGGGTGGAATAAAGCTTTGATTGCACCATCTGGTTGCCGGAACTCAACATCTGTCGCAAATCGCCCATCTTCATGACTCGAATGTTGGCCATGAACAGCAGAGAGGCGATGTTCCAGCTTGCATTGTCCCGCTTCTTGAGTTCATCAAAGACCAGTTCGATTTCAGAAATTCCCCAATTGATTTCAGCCTGTTCCTCCCAGAAGGGCAGGTATCGGCCGGGGAAGCGAAGCACGCGGGAAGAGTGAACCTCGAAACTGCCCGCCCCGATCCCGAGGGTGATCGTGTAGCTCCTCGGCAACCCGAAATCCGGGCTATCAAGGTCGTCTATCAAGTCGGCGTTCGGCTGAATCCCTGACCAGCGATCAAAGACCATGAGGCCGCTGTAACTGCCAGGCAATATGGTCTCCATATCAAGCGGCTGATTCAGGTAGTCCTCATGCCCCTTTATCATGATCACCGCGCCTCCTCCGCCATAGAGCCTCCCCCACTTGAGACCCTTGACGATCCCCGCCTTGGTCTTGGTTTGTCGCTCCTTGCGCTGATACTGGTCGATCATTTCCGGGGTGATGTCAGATGAGAACTGATACCAGTTCTTGCACATATCCTCGGCGGGCACGTCCACAATTTTGCGAATCACCCAGTGTGAGCGGTACAAAGTGGTGAGCAGCATGAAATTGCGGGTGAGCCGGGTATTGACGTAATCCGCTGTTTCGTTGAGGTTTGGGGTGCCAGAGCCGATTCTGGCCAGAGCATTAACGAAAGCATCAGAAACCCGAACATCTTGCGTAGGAGTAGGGTTCTGCGTATCAGCAACAGCGAGCGCAAGAGACCCGTTGCCCCCATTCGGCACGGGTATCTTGTGAAGCCTGTCAGGTTCCGGCTTATGTTTACGCTTACGGCTCACTCAGCTTTGGCCTTCCAGGGACTCGTCCAGTCAACGGGGATATTGGCCTGGCCGTTGCTGCGAAAATAGATGATCGCCCAACCGGCAATAAAACTCAGCCGTGACACCCACTCTTGAGGCACCCATTGCCCAAAGTAGGCCCCAAACATCGGATCACTCAGGGCGCTCATGGCCACAAGGAGAATGCCCACCAAGTTGATCTTGCTCTTGAGTCCGCCCTTGCTCTCTTCCATCAATTCACCTCCGGTCGATCATCGCCCAGGTTCACTTCCAGGCTGAAATCCCGCCACTTGTTTGCCGCCACTTCGGCCCGGAGATCCTCGCTTACTTTAGCGCTCCGGAGATAGAAAGGTACGAAGGGCAAACCATGTTGAACCCCGGCCATGAGCCCGGTCCAATCATGGCCATGGCTGAGCATGAAGGCGTGCCCGAGCTCGTGCGCCAGGTCGTACCAGTCAGTTGATTTGAGCACGATATAGCGGCGGAACCTGTCATCGATCACCGCCTTCCAGTTGCCCAGCACGCTACCGATAATAGCGTAGTGAATTGGCTCCGAGTAAAACCCGATCACAATATCAAAGTCTTGCCGGCCGTCCACCTGCCGCCATTCCTCACCCAACAGATGATCGATATCATTGTGCCGCCATTCGTGCCCGACCCACTCGATCGGCTGGACCGAGATCCCGAAATGCCCCTGCATCCACTGCGAGGTGTCGGAAATGACCTCCTGGCACTCGGCATGGCTGAATCCAGAGTCGTACATGACAACCGCCTCGAGCACTCGGTCGTCGGGCTTCGGTGCAAGCTCGGCATCAGGAAACCTGTGTGGCGAGGTGGCACAGCCAGCCAAAAGCATGCAGGAGACGAGAAGGAGAAAACAGCGTCGAGTCATACGGCCTGCATCGCCCCAAAAGCGTTGTTGATCGAGGTGATCAGCGCGTCAATCTCCTGCAATTTCGCCTGCACCGCCTCGCTGGTGGTAGCCTGTCCCGCCAGGGCCGCCAAGTCGTTGACGGCATAATCGAGGAGCGCCACGGCTGCTGACGCTACTGAAACATAGGGCGCCGTTGCCGCACTCATCTGCCCCAGGGCCGCCAGGCCGATCTTTACGCCAGCACTGAACTTTGCATAATAGGTCGCCAGGTCGGAAACGGTTGAAGATGCGGTCCCGATCCAGGAATTGACTGTGGCCGTCAGCGTAGAACATCCCGCCAGCGCCAGGCATAACATGATAATGATTGCTGTTCTCTTCATTTTCAACTCTCCTTCAGGTCCTCGATTCTTTGCTCAAGGCGAGATACCTCTCCATTTAACTCCTGGATATATCGCCGCAACTCTCCTCGCTCCCGCTCGGCGCTCAACTTGTACTCCTGGAAATCACGACAAAGAGCCTCCGACTTGCGCAGGCGGTCCTTGAGATCCTTGATTCCCAGGCCAAGCAAGAACATGATCAGACTGCCACCGGCTGCCACCAGCCACCCCATCACAGCAGAATCAACAGAAACCGAGCTGCCCGGCATTAGTCTCTCACCTTGTAGAATTTGAGCCTTCCAATATCGGCCACATGCCGATCCGGAGTTGCCCAGTTGGGAGCCTTGATTGAAATGTCGAAGTAGCTGTCAGCTCCCGGAGCTGGGTTGTTGACCGTTCCGCTCAGCACCATGTCCGCAATGTCGAGGCACTGCCGCCACGCCTGCTGATCACTGCGAGGCCAGAGGGTAAGCTGATGGTCCCTTGGGTCTGTCAGGCTAGAGTATTGCCACTTGCAAAACAGGACTGACAGAACATCTGAGCCCCACCACCCGGCCTTGCTCTTGATTCGCTCCAACACCGTATAGCCCACAGCGACCCTGGCTTCGGTGGATTCTCCGCGAGCTTCCCGCCAGATCATGAGCGCCAGAAAGGTGCGGTCTGCGGATTCCGAAAGCGTCACCCGATTCTCCTTGTATCAGCCACCAACTCTTTCAGATCGTCCTGCATTTGGCCCAAATGGGTCAGGCAGTCCTGTATCCGGCCGGCATTATCGTTTTCGACATGCACCACCCGAAGAAGCGCCCATCTAACGATCTGCTCCACATGGTCCGAGTGCCCCAGGGCACTGCACGCCAAATCTCGGATTTTTTTCACGCCGCCAGCCTCCAGGGCTTGATTTTCGTTTTCAGGCCATACCTAAACGCGTCTCACTCAGTCCGCCTCGTCGTCATCGGACTTGAGCGGCTTCTCCTCGCCACGCTTCGCCGCCTTGCCATCCCATGAGTAATTCCTGATGCCGTTGATCAATCGCGTGCAGCTCTCATGCACCCGCACCCGCTTCAGGCTCATCATTGACGAAACTAGCCTAATTCCATCCGAAACGTCATTGTCGGCATCAGTTATCCACAATCCCCGGTTGCGGAGCTCAGCCTTAAAGCTCGCCGCTTCGGGCGGGATAATGATTTCGTGATGAGAAGCGTCGGGGATACCGCGATCCGGATCACCCTTCAGGAACTCCTCAAGATCGTCGGCATATTGGGCGTCGGTTTTCTGTTGGAGCGTCTCGCGGCTGTCCCATACATACTCGCGGACCACCCAGACGGTGTGCCCGTCATCCATCATGTCATAGTAGACGTGGGGATGATCCGTGCCATAGTCGTTGCATATCCAGCGGTCAGCGTAGCCACGGGAGTCATAGAGGCCTGGCTTGACGGTCTCGTCGGTAAAAATCAGATCGTCGGACCAGCAATCCCTGTAAATGCCACCCTCGGCCATGACCCAGAGGCCCAGGACATAGCGCTGATAGTAGACGCCCTTGTAGGAGGAGCGGATAAAAGCCTTGTACTCCTCGCTGAGGTTTGGATTGTCATCGAGGTCGAAGTGAATCACCCGCACCATCCCGGATTCCTGCTTGGCCTTGTCCTGAATGAACTCTTTGTGCAGGAAATGAGTCGGGGGGCCGGGGTTGGTAGTGCAGTAGAGCCGGGAACCGGGAGGGCTGAGCCTCAAGAGCAGCTGCCGGAAAAAGCCCTCCGGCATTGTGACCGCTTCATCGGCATAAGCCCAAGGGATAGTCTTGCCGAGTATATATTTTTCGGAGCCCTCGTCTTTGGCGCCCACCACCTTGATCTGCCGGCCAAACAGATTGAGTTCGCCGTTCTGCCGGTTGTAATCGTAGGTTCCAGGGCCGATGATCTCAAAGAGGTCGCGGAGAATGTTGTCGTAGATGGTGTTTTGGGAAACGCCAGTGATGATGGGGATGCCTTCCGTGGGGCCAAATTGCAGGAGAGAGAGCAGTTTGGGGTGCATGGTGAAGGTCTTGCTGCTGCGGACGGAGCCTTCGAGAAACGTAATCTTGGCATCCCGATCGATGGGATTCATGATGAACGACCACGCTTTCTCCCCAAAGGGCTTCAGTGTGACCATGCAGCTACTCTTCCGCCCCCTTTTTTGCCCTTGGCACGGGTCCGGCTTTCAGCACGTCCGCCAGCGCCTTGAGCCCGTCCGAGTTCAGTTCGACCTTTTGGTTGTTGATGCTCTGAAACTCGGCCTTGCTCTTGTTGCAGAGCCAGAAGATGATTGCCGTGATGTTCGGCGGATAGTGCTTGGTGGTTTGGACCGTAACGGTCTTATCCAGGGCCGCATTGTAAAAAATCTTCTCCTCCGGGTGCTCGTAGCCGTTCATGAGGGCGTAGAGGGAGCGGAGGGCGGTTTTCTCGCCCAGATCGTCCAGGCCGTCCTTAACGGCCTGGGCAAACTCTGGGTATTTGGATTTCCAGCCGAGGAAAACGGAGCGGGCAATCCCGAAGGCAATGGCCACGTGTTCATCGCTGAGCCCCATGGCTTTGAGCTTGCGGGCGCTCCCTGGGTGGCTGAGTGGGTCATACGTTCCAGGGCGACCGCGGCGGGGTCGGCTCCTCGCCTTCTCGTCGGGATTGGCGCTGCCGAAATACTTGATGAGCGCCATTTCCCAGGCATGATCAAAGTCGGGGTCCTTGACGCGCAAATCGTATATGTTTTTTTTCGGAGCCCCGGAAGCCTTGATCGCCTTGGCGGAACTGCCGGTTGCTTCGAGCTCGGAAAGGAATTGCTGTTTTTGGGCTTCGGTCATGATTTCAATTCACCAAGTGACCACGTTTGTAAACTGGGGTTGACACGAACCCTATAGCGGAACCTTTCGTGTCAACTGGGCTTGACACTACAACGATTTGTCGAACATAAACACATAGTTGGTTACGGTTTTCTTCCTGACACTGTTGAAGCTGGGGTTTGCGGACATCCGTGACGGCTCCGATTACCACGCGTGTGATACCCACGTCACACGAACAGAGAACGGAAACAACTCGTGTGATACCCACGTCACACACCATTGGATTCATCAAACAAAAACACATAGTTGCAGACCTTTTTTCTGCTGACCTTTAACTTGCTGTTTTTGACGCGCAATACACGCTTTTCTTTGAGTGATTTTATGATTCTGTTAACATGTTCCCGAGACAGTCCGGAGAGGACTGAGATACGGAGCTGACTTGGAAAACAGTCTCCGCTTAACCCGTTGCGATAGGTGGCTATCATCATTGCAATCAGTTTCTCCGAATGCGTTAGGTCAAGCCTATCACGAATCCAGGACAACAACCTGTGATTGTCAAACATGAGCGCCCCCACAAAGCGCGTCGGTGCTTGGCCTGAGCACGAATGTCGTGGGAACACTCGCGCCCAGTGCGGGGAGCCACCCCTACCAAGCTAAGATTGGGGCCGGATTGGCGGTCCAGCCGATATGACCAGTTAACGTCCATCTGTGACGGCTCCGCAGACTCGGTTACATGTGTGCCAGCGAATAAAGCTGGTCTTCACGCGGTGATTGTCCTGACCTGAGTCAGCAAAGTCGATACGCTGTGATGCGCTATGATGCGCTCTATTCCAGGTTTTTTGTAAGTGGTTGGGATTTCATGGGAATATTTTTAGTGAGAATGTCATTTTGTGTTTGACAAATCCAAAGCGGTTTGGTATAAAGGAATCAACACGATGAGGGAACCCAAAAACTGAAAGGAGGAGAGAGATGGAAGCAAGCAGAACATACCGATGGAACTTGAACAGCGAAGGCCCGGTATACAGAATTTATGATGAGAACCATGCTTTTATCGGAGAGTACGACACAAGGCATGATTTCATTGAAGCCTGGAATTCCCTTGCGAAACCGGGCTACACCTACCGCAAAATCAACTAACCCACTCACGCGCCGAAGCCCGGCGGCCAATCCGGGCAGGGATGGAATCATGCGGACGAGAATGGAAAAGTTTGTACCCGACGAAATCATCACCGCCGCCGCAACCATGGGTCGCAAGGGTGGCGCATCAAAATCACCGGCCAAAACCGCAGCCGTCAGGGAGAACGGGCGGAAGGGGGGAAGGCCGAGAAAAGTTTCCATCAATCCTTCCGACATCACCCGGCACGGAATCACCATCCTGTTGGGTCAGGGTAGGACCGCAACCCAGGGGATGGATGGCAACCTGCCCACCTTGGTAATCCGGGACAATGGCAGGAAAATCAAAACCTATCGTGGTTCGAGTCTCTATTTTTCTCAAAAACTCACCAAAGACGACAAAGCATACTTGGCATCCCTTGGGAGCACTGAGTAACCACACACCAGCCCCAGCCAACAGGCACGAAGGAGAGCGTGAGCGAGTTTACCACAAGCCACCCCCGAAGCCCCTCACCCGAGGGGCTTTTTCATTTTTTAATACCACACTAAAATATTACCGCAAGCCATTCTATGGGCTTTCAAGCCTCCGCTGATCCCGGAATTTTTCGAGGCTCAGAACCGAGATTCGGATGCTCCTCGGCAAGTGGGGCCGGCGATTGGTCACGCTGATGTCGTAAGCCTCCAGGCAACCCTCAGCGATCAACTCCCGAACGTGCCTATCGCTCACCCCAAGTTCCCAGGCTGCCTCCTGGATGGTAAGAGACTTTTTGACGGCTGCTGACATCTTAGTCCAATCCCCGCTCATAGACCCTGGTCAACCGATCACCCTTGGTATGGTACACGTCCGGTTCATCCAGTTCGGCCTTGAGCTTGTCATACGCCAATTGAGCATAGTGAGCCACTTTGATCAGGTCGCGGAGCTTTTCCTTGCTGCCCCTGGTGTTGGCATTGCGCCGGTTGAAGTAGCGCTGTATGTTCTTCCAGCAGTCGGTGGCCGTGAACGTTTCAACCTGCTCCTGGCCGTCAGGGTTTCCGTACTGCTCCCGTGTGTAGGTGTTGATATGGAGACGGACCTGATCCTCGAAATCGAACCACTGCTTCAGTCGGTCGTACATTTTGACTCCTTGATGATCGCTGCAGATACCCGCATTCCACGCAATACCAGCCGGCCCTGGTGAGCTGAAGCGGCCCGTTACAGCAGGGACAGGCGGCACGGCTGGTCAATCGGCATTCGTCACACATTGTTGATCTGTCTCCTTTATCGCCGTCATTATTTGCGCGGCTACTTGTGGTACGATGCTGTTTCCGAGGGCTCGCAGTCGATGGACTCTACCCGCCGCTTTACCTTGTATCGTGGGTTCGGTGGATAGCTTTCCAGTTCCGTCCATCCCTCTGTATAGCCCATCATCCACTCGACAAAGGCGGGCTGAAGCCTCATACCAGTGTTCGTCCCAAGGGCTTTTTCTATCCCCACCCGAAATTGGCCAGATACTTGGTTGTGTGATTCCGGAGAGCATGGAACACTCGCTGGTGTCGGAAGCATGGCAATCTGCCCCGGAAGTCCATTTCTCGGATCTCCCGACATATTGCCACGCTTCTTTGGGTCGCTCGCTCTTGGAGTAGCCAGCAATTGCCACCTCAACCCCGTTTCCCCCTGCCTCTTGCTGCCCTTGGTAGTCCTGCCTCCGTCCACATCCGAGGGCATTGGACTTTGCAACAATCCAAAGTCGTTCTCTCTTGTGCGGGGCGCCGACACCGCAAGCTGGAACAAGCAGCGGTTGAACCTCGTACCCTTGAGCTTCCAGGTCAGAAAGACAGCGCTCGAATACCACTCCTGCCTCAAGAGAGAGGAGACCAGGGACATTCTCCAGGATGAGCCATCGCGGACGAGTCGCTTGAATCGCTGCAAGCAGCGGCGTCCAGAGCCAGCGGTCATCGCTTGTGCCTTTTCTTTTTCCAGCGCAGGAGGCGGGCTGGCAAGGGAAGCCTGCGGTGAGGAGGTCAACCGTTCCGGGTGTTCCACCAAGGCTCCGACATTCCGGCTTGCCCTTGTTTGCTTCCACCATGGCTCTCCGTCCTTCCAGTTGTGATCCGGTCTTGCTTCCGCACTGCTGGTTGGCGTGGGCAACAACATCCTCACTGCAATTCCCAACGGTGTCCCACATCCGTTCCCATTGATCCCCTTCGCCTTCAGCTTTTCCCTCCTGGCCTTCCATGTTTCCACATCTTCGGATTCGTTTGGATTCGTGGCTCCAGGCGTAGGCAACAATCCTGTCCAGGTCATAGACATCCTCCACTATCGGCACATTCGGCCAGTGTTTCTTGAGCACGCGCCGGCAGAACTGATCCTTTTCGCAGAACGCCACAATATCCAGGTCATCGCCCCAGACCCAGGAAGCGGCGAGGGAGAAGCCGCCAACGCCGGAGAAGAGGTCAAGAAGTATCACGATTCACAATCTCCATAAACTGCCGATAACTCCTCACCTCATACCA
>CAZDKX010000190.1:2456-9737 GCA_964505935.1 uncultured Syntrophobacteraceae bacterium | reverse complement strand
CATCCACCAGGATGCTCAGCTCCTGGGTGCGATGCAGCCCAACGGCGAGAATGTCGGCGATGAGGTCGCCGCCGAAGTAGGAACCGACGTTGGGAAAGAGATAGACCAGCGCGCGCGGATGAGCAGCCAGTTCGAGGTCTTCTCCCGCAGCCATGGGAAACCGGTTCACGGCAGGAAGGTAGGGTTCTTTGCAGAGAGACGATGGATCAAGACCCATCATGAGATGGCTCATGGTCGTGTTGCCGGCGATCGCCAGGGCATAGACGTCGCTGCCGACGCATCCGTGGTCCCTCACCATCTGCTGCAGGGTGTCGTTGATGGTGTCGCGCAGCAGTCGCTGCAGACGCCTCAGCTGGCCCGGCTTACGGGCATGCAGAATGCGCGTCAGAATGTCTTCACCATAGGGGACCTGGGGATTGGCAACAGATTGTTCCCCCAGCAGCGTGCCCCGCTGCAAGTCCAGCAAATAAAACACCACACGGGAGGTGCCCAGGTCGATGGCCAGCCCGAGCAGCGGCCGTTCCTCCACTCCGGGAAAGACCTCGATCACCTCCCAGCAGGAGGGATGATACCCCAGGATCGCCGTGACCCGGTAATGTCCCCGGCGGATCTGCCTCACCACATGAGCGAGCCGCGCAGGATGAAGCCATAGCGGAGTGAACCCCTGATGACGCAGAGCGCGCTCCAGCCGATCCCAGTCTCCCGTATTGTCAGCCAGGCTGGGGAGAACCAGTTCGCAGGGCCGCAATTCGACCAGAGGCTGCCCGTTGTTCCAGGAAGGCAAGGAAAGGGGCATCGGCTCAATCCTTCCAGTGAATCTTCTCACATCGCATGACGTTCACCGTCAGTTCCAAAAGTCCACACATCATAACATCGGATAAATGCAGTTGAAAGCGATCCTCCAGGGTTTCCAGCGCGTCAAAAACGCATTTTGCCGGCTCCAGATTGAAACTCAGGGCGTGAGGGTTTTGGAAATGGGAGGTGCGGCACCAGGGAGGGGGGGAAAGGCTGAAATGCATCCGACACGCCAGGGGCCGAAAGGGATAAATCTGGCACAGATTAGCCTCCAGAAACGGACAGGGATGCTCCAGGCAGCCATAGGCTTTGGAGAGCCCCTCGACTTGCTGCGGACCAAGACTCGGCGCGGTCTTTTCCCGTTCCTGGCAGTGACAGACTTCCACCCACAATTCTTCCGCTTCCAGGCAGCGCCGGAAAAACTTCGAAGCGGCCCCGCTTTGCTGCATTCCAAGGTAGACGTAGATCAATTCGGCCGAAGCCACCCCGGTTGGCATCTGGTGGCAGCAATGAGCGCAACCGGGTCGGCATTGGACGCTGAACCCGGCTTCCCGCAGCTGCCCCAGAACAAGCCTCAGGGACTCATCAAACAGCCCCATCACTTTTTGCATGTAACCCTGAAAAGCAAGGGGTAAACACTTGCCCGTCATCAGCTTATCCAGCCCGTTCAGGCAGGAGATTTCAAACAGCAGTCTGGCCATGCGGTTCTGGTAGGGTGCCACGGTGTTCAGCGTGGCCTGAATCAGCGTGGCAACCCTTTGCGGGGATTCGCCTGCCCCGAGGCTGCGGTGCGATGCAACCATGAGCTTTCCTCTTCAGCGAGGTCCATGGCGAGGGGGGTTGACATTCCTAAGCTGTTTCTCGATAGTTAAAAACAAGAGCTTATATTACTTCGGATTTACAGCTTGACACAACGTCCGGTTTTTCTTAAGCTCTTTTTCCACTAATGGATTGCTTCCCCGTTCTCCGGCGGTGGAAGCGTTCCAGAATTGTTGCAGTGGGGCGCTGAATCTCATTGCGCTCTCTTCGGCCGTCGCGGGCGGCCGTTGATGAAGATGGGGTTCGGATTTCGTATGACGATCGGGTTCCTGTCCGCCAGCGCCGCCTGGATTTTCCCTCCGGCTCAAGCCCCTGAAATTGCTTTAAGTTATGGATTGCTTTGTGATGGAACGGCACTTTGAAGCATCGCACAATCAGATGGTCGTCGGGAGCGGAAAGAATCTATGGAGCACATTCAAGTCAAAGAACTGGTGGAAGTGATTGCTCGCGCCTTAGCGGAAGATCCGAATCAGGTGGAAGTGAGCGAGGTGATTGGACAGCAAATCTCGGTGATTGAATTGAGAGCTGCCAAAGCCGACCTTGGCAAGATCATCGGCAAAGAAGGGCGCAATGCGCACGCTCTGCGCACCCTGGTCAATGCAGCGGCGACGAAGCTCCGCAAACGGGCGGTCCTTGAGATTCTCGAGTAGGACGCGCGCGGCACCCTCCAACAAGAGCACCCAAGATAATGTCCAAAACAGGCCGCAGGGCGGTGCCAGACAGTCCCAGCCAGGATGGTCGGCCTTCGTGCTTTGGGGACCCCAGCCAGGTTTGCCCGAAGGATAGCGAAGGCATGATCCAGCCCCAGGCAGGGTGTGTTGGGTGTGCCCTTTTGAGGAATTGCCTGCAGAAAGCGCTCAGACAGGAGGGAATCATTGCTGACCCTGCGGAGCAAAGCCAGGCAATCTCGAAAGCCACCCACTTTCTCAAACGCTGGTCGAGGAGAAAGCTCGCCCAACCAGACCGCAAGCATGAATCCGCCCTCTCGTGAATCTTCCGTAATCGTTACGGGAGCAAAGGGTTCAGTTCAAAAGCAGCATCAAAGGCCTTCAATCGTCAACCTGGAACCGACCCTGGCGGGACGGATCGTGGTGTTCCACCAGGGGGCGTTGGGCGATTTCCTGCTGGCACTGCCCATATTGGAAGCCCTGCACCGCGCTTGCTCCCTCATCCGAATCGATGTCTGGTCGAAGCCGGAACATCGCGCCCTTTTGGCGGAAAGGCCCTTCATCGGCGAGGTGACGCCTCCCGACGATGCGGTATTAGCCCCTTTCTTTCATGATGAGCTCTGGCGCACGGCAACGATCCCGCGCTTCCTGGAGGGGGCCCGGATGATCGTGATTTTCGGGCAGGCCGGCAGCCGTGTCCTTGCGGAGCGGCTCTCATTCCGCCTCCCCGCTCCCGTTCATTGGCTTCGCTCCTTTCCCGAACCGGGATCGCAGCAGCATGTGTCTCACTTCCTCCTGGAGCAATGTCGACAGGTGGGATGGTCTCTGGAGGAATGCCTGCCGCGGCTCACGCCTTCTCCGGATGAGCTCGCCCTGGCCCGAAGCGGCCTCCAGCGGCACCACGCCGCCGGTTTGGGCAAACCCATTTTCATTCACCCCGGCAGTGGCGGTCGGCGAAAGATCTGGCCGCTGAGCAACTGGTGGACGCTCCTGAAGTACCTTTCCGAGTCCTACCCCAATCCTCTATTCCTGATCCTGGGGCCGGCCGACGAAAGGCTCCGAAGCTTTGCTCGCACCGCCGAAGCCCTGGGAGTTGCAATCCTTGAGGGCCTTTCCCTGCCCCTGCTCACCGCGTGGCTTGCGCAGGGCCGGCTCTATGTGGGAAACGATTCGGGGGTCAGTCATCTGGCAGCGGCAAGCGGCATCCCGACGGTCGTCATTTTTGGGGCCACCGACCCGCGCGTCTGGGCCCCACATGGAGCCGAGGTGCATGTTGTGGCAACAACGTGGGAAGAAACCGACGTCCTGGCGTGGCCGACCGCTTCCGCCGACCCTTCAAGCGGCGCGTCAGTCATCGAGCAAGTAGCAAAGGTCCTCGCTGCTCCATGACCGTGCCGGCCTGGACACGGGAAGCATCGGCTGTTCCGGGGCAACCGGCAGGGAAGGATTCAGGAAATGGAGGAGACGACCTGGATGCCCCTGGCTTTGAGTGCAGCCAGAATCGGCTTCAGATTGATCTTTTTCATGCGGATGGTGTAGCTTTGGGTGTTCCCCTCCAGGACCGGCAAATTGCAGATACTGATGATTTCCGCACCATGATCCTGAAGGAGTTGGGTTATTTCCTGAAGGGAAACCAGCGGCACGGAGATCTTGACATCAATCCGGGAAGACTGGGTGAACATCCCCATCATCGTGATGAAGGCCGACAGGATATCGGCAACGGTAATGATCCCCACCAGCTTCTCCTGATCCACCACCGGCATCCCGCCAATACGTTTTTCCAGAATGATCTGGGCCGCTTCATCCAAGGGCATATCAGGATACGCCGTGTAGGGCTTGCGGACCATGACGTCTTCCAGCGTCAACTCTTCGAGCATGGAAGCAATCAGGACACCTCGCAGGTCGGCATCAGTCACCCAGCCCAACAAGGCCGATTCGGCATCCACCACCGGCAGATGACGGATAGAATGGCGCTTCATCACCGCCAAAGCTTCCTGAATGGAGGCCTCCTTGCTGATGGTCACCAGCTCTGTTGCCATGCAATGGCTTACAATCATAGGCAATGCTTCCCAACTAAAGATTATGGAAAAACTTTTGACTTTCAAGGAACTTGGGCTAGTATTAGCAAGAAGTTTGCCAAGATCCCGTGTTCAAGCTATGCGATATTCGATTAAAATGCAACAGAAAATTCCTCCTCGACCGCCTCAAAGGACCTGGGTTGGGGAGAAGGTGCCCGGAATGGGTCACTGGATTGACTTTGGAACGGTGTTTGCTATAGTGGGAGCGACCCTCTGGGACAATCAGGGAAAAACGCCGGGGTAATGAGACTACCATGACAGGGGAATGATACTTTGCGCCAGCCAAAATTTATCTTCATCACGGGTGGAGTTCTTTCATCTCTGGGCAAAGGTCTGGCTGCAGCTTCCATCGGTGCTTTGATGGAGAGCCGAGGGCTGCGGGTGACCATTCAAAAGCTTGACCCTTACATCAATGTTGATCCGGGTACGATGAATCCTTTTCAGCATGGAGAAGTGTTCGTCACGGACGACGGTGCGGAAACCGATCTGGATTTGGGACATTACGAGCGCTTCACGCATGCGGTCATGAGCCGTCAGAACAACTTTACTTCAGGCAGCATTTACTATTCGGTCATTACCAAGGAACGCCGTGGGGATTATCTCGGCGGCACCGTTCAGGTAATCCCGCACATCACCGATGAAATCAAGGCCTGCATCCGAAGCGTCGCTGCGGACGTCGATATCATCATCGTCGAGATCGGCGGAACGGTCGGCGATATCGAGAGCCTGCCCTTCCTGGAAGCCATCCGCCAGCTTCGGAGCGATATCGGCAGGGAGCATGTGGCGTACGTACACCTTACGCTGGTGCCTTATATGAAAACCTCGGGTGAGCTCAAGACCAAACCCACCCAGCACAGTGTCAAGGAGCTCCGGGGCATTGGTATTCAGCCGGATGTCCTCCTGTGTCGCACCACCCATCCGCTCGCGCCCGACATCAAAGGCAAGATCGCTCATTTCTGTAATGTCGACCCGGACGGTGTCATCACGGCCATCGATGTTGACTGCATCTATGAGGTACCGCTGCTCTACCACCGGGAGGGTCTGGACGACAAAATCCTGCACCTGCTCAATGTGTGGACCCGCTCTCCCGTCCTCGAACCCTGGGAAAAGCTGGTCCACACCCTCAAGCAGCCGCTCCATGACACGCGCATCGCCATTGTCGGCAAGTACATCGATCTCAAGGAATCTTACAAAAGCCTCAACGAAGCCCTGGCTCACGGGGGCGCCGCCAATAACAGCCGCGTCGTGCTGGACTACATCGATTCTGAGAACGTCGAAAAAGATGGCGGTGAAGCCCTGCTGGAAGGGGTGGACGGCATTCTTGTGCCGGGGGGCTTCGGCCAGCGCGGCGTGGAAGGAAAAATCAAAGCCATCCGCTATGCCCGCGAAAACCGCATTCCCTTCCTGGGAATCTGCCTGGGAATGCAGCTGGCCACGGTGGAGTTCGCCCGTCATGTCGCCGGCCTGGAAAAGGCCCACAGCATGGAATTCGACAAGCATTCGCCGCATCCCGTCATCTATCTCATGCGGGAATGGTTCGATCATCGGAGCGGCCGCATCATCCGCCGGGATGAGGAATCCAACCTCGGCGGCACCATGCGTTTGGGGGCTTATCCGTGCATTCTCGAAGCGCAAAGCCTGGCTTACGCAGCCTATGGGACCCATGAAATTTCCGAGCGGCATCGTCATCGGTATGAATTCAACAATGATTACCGAGAACGCCTGGGAGAGCACGGAATGCGCTTTACCGGGCTCTCTCCGGATAAGAACCTGGTGGAAATCATCGAACTTCCCGACCACCCCTGGTTTTTGGGCTGTCAGTTTCATCCGGAGTTCAAATCGCGGCCCATGGACCCGCATCCTGTCTTCAAGGCCTTCATCGGAAGCTCGCTTGCCGAAGCCAGGCGGCTGCACCCAGAGAGGTTTCCCAGGGAACCGGAATGCTGATCATTGGGGAGAATGGTGGTGAGTCAGGTTGAAGTACTCGGTCAGCTGCTAGGCAGGAATTCTCTGTTTCTCATCGGCGGCCCCTGCGTCCTGGAAGGCCGGGAAATGGCCCTGAACATTGCCCGCTTCATGCGGGCAACCTGCGGCCGTCTGGGCTTGCCTTACGTGTTCAAGAGCTCCTACGACAAAGCCAACCGCACTTCCTGGGATTCGTTTCGCGGGCCGGGACTGAAGGCGGGGCTCGACATCCTGGCCGAGGTGCGCGCGGAAATCGGCGTCCCCGTCCTCACCGACGTCCACAGTGTGGCCGAAGTGGGCGAAGCGGCAGGGGTTGTGGATATTCTCCAGATTCCCGCCTTTCTCGCACGCCAGACCGATCTTCTCCTGGCGGCCGGTGAGACGGGCAAGCCGGTCAACTTGAAGAAGGCTCAGTTCATGGCACCCCATGACATGCTGCATGCCGTGGAGAAAGTACGACGAACGAACAACCAGCAGATCCTGATAACGGAGCGAGGCACCCAGTTTGGCTATCATAATCTGGTCGTGGATATGCGGGCCATCGACATCATGGCCGGCTTCGGGCTGCCGGTGGTTTTCGATGCCACTCACAGCGTGCAACTCCCGGGGGGCCAGGGAACGTGCTCGGGGGGGCAGCGCCAGTTTGTGGCGCCGCTTGCCCGCGCGGCGGTGGCCGCGGGTGCTCACGGCGTTTTCCTGGAAATGCACGAAGATCCCGAGCGAGCCCTCAGCGACGGCCCCAATTCCCTGCCATTGACCCAGGTCCCGCAATTGCTCCAAGAGTTGCTCAAGGTTTACCGGGCAGTTCACGATAGGATAGGTGATGGGTAATGGGTGATGGGTAATGGGTGATGGGTAATGGGTGAGGGGTGAGGGGTAATGGGTAATGGGTGATGGGTAATGGGTGAGGGGTGAGGGGTAATGGGTGAGGGGTGAGGGGTAATGGGTGAGGGGTG
>CAZDKX010000190.1:0-2446 GCA_964505935.1 uncultured Syntrophobacteraceae bacterium | reverse complement strand
GTGGAAGCAGGAGCGGAAGTTGTGTGGAATGATCTGGATGCCGGGTTGCGCGCGCGCATGCTGCCTGTTCGCCTGATGGCTTTTGACGTGGATGGGGTCTTGACCGACGGGCGCGTCATCTATCATGATGATGGTTCTGAAATCAAGGCCTTCGACGTGCAGGACGGCCACGGCATCAAACTATTGCAGCGGGCCGGGATCGATGTGGCCTTGATTACCGGGCGCTCATGCCGGGCCGTGGAACACCGGGCTGCCGGCCTGGGAATCACTAGGGTCTACCAGGGCGCCATCGACAAGTTGGAAGCCTATTCCCGATTGCAGGCCGAGACCGGGCTGGGTGATGACCAAATCGGCTTCATGGGTGATGATCTCATCGACATTCCCCTGCTCCGACGCGTGGGATTTGCCGTGGCGGTTGGCGATGCGGTTCCCCATGTGATGCCTTATGCCCATTATGTGACGCGGGCCAAAGGGGGCCATGGGGCGGCACGGGAGGTCTGTGAGCTGCTCCTGTGGGTCCAGGGATCATGGGAGGAAGTCACGCGCCGATATTTTGGAGACGATCGGCGGTGATGGCAGAATATGTCGAAACCCTGGAGAAAGGTTGTTTCGCCGTCATGTGGACTGCAGCCTCATGACGGTTTCGGGAAGACTGTTTCAGGGTGTGGCTCTGGCTCTTGCTCTGGGGCTGACGGTCATGCTCATCGTCGGGCTCTGGAAGGGCGGGAGCCAGAAGGAACAGCAGGCGGCGGTCCAGACCACGGATAAGAGCGACGCGGAAGTAACGCTCAAGGGCATGGAATACACCGAACTGCAGGAAGGGAAGCGCCTGTGGACCATCCGTGCGGCTGAGGCGAAATATTTCCAGGAGGAACAGAAAACCTTTCTTTCAACGGTACATATTGCCTTTTTCCTGGAAAGCGGCGATGAAATTCAAGTGGAAAGTCGAGAAGGATCTCTGCACGCGGGCAGGAAAGACATCGAGCTATGGGATGCGGTTCATGTAGTGCTACCGAGGGGTTATCAGCTTTTCACCGAATACGCCCGGTACGACCATCAACAGCAGACCATTTCCTCGGAGGTTCTCATTCGACTCGAAGGCCCTGACGTAGAACTCGAAGGAACGCGCTGGAAATACCGCATTCCGGAGTACCGGGCCGTGGTTGAGGGGGGAATCAGAGGGACTCTGGTTTTTTTGCCGCCGAAGGCAGGATTAACACCATGAGGCGAAGAAGATGAATCAGCACCACAGAGGCTGGCATGCACTGGGGCTTGGCTTGCTGTTTCTGGTGATGCTGCCGGGAACGAGCTGGGGTCAGGGAAAAGCAGCAAAACCTGCTCCCAACCCTGCACTGCCTGGTATGCTCCAGAGCGATTCCCCCCTGCGGATTGCCAGCGACCGCATGGAAGCCGACCAGAAGGACCGGACCATAATTTTCGAAGGCAACGTGGTGGTCCAGCAGGACGACTTGACGATCACCGGACGGCAGCTCCGGGTGTACACGGCGGAAGGCCGGCAGGATGTTGCCAATCAGTCAGCCATGGTGGACAAAATTGACCGCATCGAGGTGGAAGGGGAAGTCAAGATCACCCAGAAGGACAAGGTAGCCGTGGCGGACAAGGCTGTTTATTATCATGCTGAAGACAAAATCGTCCTGAGTGGTCACCCCAGTGTGAGCCAGGGTGAGGATACCATTCAGGGGAGACTCATCACCCTGCTCCTGGCCCAGGGCAAGAGCATCGTCGAGGGAGGGGCGCAAACTCCGGTTCAGGCCGTCCTTCATCCGGGCAAGAAGGACTAGGCCCATGCCTGCGACGGCGAAAAGCCTGGAGGTGCGAGATCTGGTCAAGACCTACAAGGGGCGCTGTGTCGTCAACCAGGTCAATCTGGCGGTCGAACCCGCCCAGATCGTGGGTCTCCTTGGTCCGAACGGCGCAGGGAAATCAACCACCTTTTACAGCGTGGTGGGCATCATTCGCCCCGATCGCGGGACAGTCCTCCTGAACGGTGAGGATATCCTTCCCATGCCGATGTATCTGCGCGCCCGAAAGGGTGTTACCTATCTGCCGCAGGAACCGTCGGTATTTCGCAAGCTCACCGTCGAGGAGAACCTGCTGGCGATTCTGGAAACCATGAATCTCGGTAAGCAGGAACGGCAATTGCGACTCCAGGAGCTGTTGGCGGACCTCAATATTGCTCACCTGGCGAAAAATCGCGCCGACCGCCTCTCGGGTGGTGAGCGGCGTCGGGTTGAAATCAGTCGCGCGCTGGCGACCCAGCCCGATTTCATTCTGCTGGATGAGCCCTTTGCGGGTATCGATCCCATTGCTGTCCTGGAAATCCAGGGGCTGATCCGATCCCTGAAAGCCAGGGGTATCGGGGTCCTCATCTCCGACCACAATGTTCGCGAGACGCTAAAGGTTTGTGATTGGGCCTATATCATGC
>CAZDKX010000189.1:0-9752 GCA_964505935.1 uncultured Syntrophobacteraceae bacterium | reverse complement strand
TCTCGCTGGTTCTGCGACTGCCATTCATGGCCCAGGGAATACCTGAAATGGTGAAGGATAGAAGCCTGCAGGGCCGCTTTCGTACCGGACAGTTTCGGAAATCGTGCCTCCTTCATGACGTGCATGCTCCCTCTTTTCGCAAGAACTTCTTCATGGTGAGGGTGTTGTATTCATTGCCTCTCGTATAAAAGACTTCATCCATGATCGTTCGCATGAGGAACAGTCCGTAGCCGCAGTCAGGGTGCTCCCCAAAATCCGGTGGCGGGACCTTCTCGAGGTCAAACCCGGCCCCCTGATCTTTGACCTCGACGACCAGGCGGTCTTCGTGTAGTTCGAAGCGGACGACCATTCTGGCCTCGGCGTTCCCGGTCCGGCTATGCCGGATCGCATTGGTGCATGCTTCGCTCACCGCCAGTTCGACGTTGTCCACGAACTCCTGGTCCATGTCTGAGGCTGGAAGGGTGGTGCAAACGAGCCGCGCCATTTCCGATGCCAAACGCAAAAAATCCAGCCTTTGTGTACATTGCAGGACAACCTCAACAGTGGGCCTGATCATGTCGAGATATTCCTCTATGGGTTTTGAAAGCTGTTAACAGCAGTGCCTGCATTGTCAAAAATCTCGAAGATATGGTGCAGGCGAATGAGCTCAAATACCGCTCGCACCCGATCCTGCAGCGCGGCAATCCTCATATCGCCCGCCCCTTTGTTCAACGAACGCAGGCAGGCCACGAGACTGCCCAAACCCGAACTGTCCACAAAATCGATGTCGGCCATGTCTATGACGAAATGGAGTTGGCCATTTCGAGCGCCGGCTTTCACCCTGTCCTTCAGTTCCGGTGCCGAAACGGAGTCCAGACGGCCACTCAACTTCAGTACTGTTACCTCGCCGATGCGCTCTTCACTAATTTCCACAGGGCCTACTCCTTTGCTGATAGCAGAGAAAGCGGTCAGTCTGGGCACCACAATCCGGACCTTGGTCCCACGCCTTTCCGTGCTTTCAATCTTCAGACTGCCATGATGTTCACCAATGATGCGTCTGGCTCGGCACAGCCCCATCCCCACTCCCACGGCCTTGGTGGTAAAGAAAGGGTCAAAGACGTATGGCAGATCCTCTTCGGCAATGCCCGTGCCGTTATCCACTATTTCGATGATCAGCAGCTCTTCCTTTTGTATTACCTGGACTTTGATTTCACCATCGTCCTTGGGCAGCGCCTCCAGGGCATTGTCGACAATCTCGTTCAATGCCTGGGAAAACAGCCTGACATCAACTTCCACCTCTCCGCGCTCTTCTGAGACGGTCAGGTTCACCTTGCGGGAAAGCTCTCCCGACCTTTTCGTGATGTGTTGGCGCAACCTTTCGCAGAGCTGGTCTATGGGGATCGAGGTGGCTGACAAAGCTGGAAGACTCGTGTAGTCATGGACGCTGTGCACCACGGCCTCGAGGCGTTTGGTACAGCTGATGATGTTTTCCAGATACTTGCCCGGCGCGGTGTCGGACCCCATGGTTTTGAGCAGCATCGCGGCAAAGCCGCCGATGGCCGTGGTTGGATTGCGCAACTGGTGCGCTACGGCCATGGCCAGTTTGTGCAAACTTTCCGTTCTTTCTCTTTGAAGACGATTCTTCTCTTCCAATATGGCCATCTCGTGCAAGTGCATCCGCTGAATTTCGGTCACATCATCGAGAAGCACAACGATCCCGATCACCTCCTGCCCCCTGTGAATGAAAGAGCTGGTGATGGCAAGCTGGAGCATCTCCTGATCGGGTCGCACATAGGGCACCGTGCGCTGCAGATTCAGCTTTTGTTCCCAGATGACATCGAGAAACACCTGATTGAAGAGGTCGTTCTCTTCGGCATCCAGAAAGAGGTCCGCCCAGCCTTTCCCGAGGATCGTCTCCGCCGGATACCCCAGAATTTTCGAAGCCGCCGGGTTGGCCAGAATAATGGCTCCTTCGGCATCGATCACCAGGAGTCCCACTGGAAGATTCTCATTGATGCTATCGAGGATGAGGGCTTCCACCATCACCGTTTCCCCGAACTATGCCGTGAGGATGACTTGGGGAAAGAATTCTCGCACCATCTTGACCGACTCGTCCGCGTAATTGTTGTCAACAATGACCAGCTCCAGTTCATGGCTGGTCGAGACTTGAAAAAACGACTCCAGGCAGGTCAACAAGGCTCAGCGCAAGCGAGCAAGGCGATGCAGCGTGATCTCCGGAGGGCAGAAAAAGCGCACCGGCAGGCAGGATGACCCTGTCCCTCGCGAGGTATATCCGGCCATATGCTCGTATTGCCAGACGCCTCCAACATATTTTCGCGCGCATCTGGCGTTGGTCAGGAGGGGAATGCCGCCCGGCAGGCAGATCTGACCGCCATGAGTGTGACCGCAAAGGTAATAGTTCACGCCGGCCCGCGCCGCCTCGGCAATGAGCTCGGGCGAATGAGCCAGCAATACCTTGATGCTGTCCGAGGGAAGGTTACGCCCCGCTTTCTCGAGCGCCGCAACACCGTAAAAATGGGCGTCGTCGAGGCCCAGAAGATGGATGGTTGCGTTCCCCCGGGTGATGCGGACGGTCTCGTTCAGCAGCATGTGAACGCCGCACGACTCGAGCGCCGGCACCATTTCCACAAAGTCGTGGTTGCCCAGGATGCCATAGATGCCATCAAGGCATTCGAGAGAGGCCACGAGCCTCTTCATGCCGTCCATAGAACGTTCATAGTTGCCGAAAGCGTGAAAGCGATAATCGCCGGTCAGAACGCATGCGTCATAGCGAAGTTGTCTGATGCTCCGAATGAGTCGTTCTCCTCCATCGGGCATCCCGTCGATATGGATATCCGACAGCTGGAGGAGGCAATAGTCCTCGAGCGCTTCCGGCAAGTCCTCCAGCATGACATCGACTTCCACCACTTCGAAATCCAGCGCATTTTGTCTCCCCTTTCCCAGAAGTCCCGAAACTTTGAGAAGGTATTGCAGGATAACCGGCAACAGGTTGCTGTTTTCCCAATGGAATCTTCCGAAGCCCTGCCCAAGGAACTTCGCCGAGTGATCCACCTGGAGCCGGAGCCGCTTCGCCAGATGATCCCTGCCGATGCGATGTTCCAGTTCTTCGAAAAGCTGAGGTTGCGTGTCCGTCACGACCCTCTGTCACCATCCCCTATTTGAATGCCGTTACCAGCAGCCCTCGGCCCAGAATCTTCAGATCTCCCCACAGCGAACGAGAAGCTGCATGGTAGTTCTCGATCACCATCTTCTCTTCCCACTCAAGGTCTTGCCGCGGATCCAGTTCCCACAGGTGAAACAGCCCGACCGGGGCGCTTGCTCTCATCCCCCGCCACTCCTCGGGCAATTCGCGCAATTCCCCCTCATCCAGGGCGGAGGTCCCCACCAGACTCATCTCTCCCCTGATGACATTGACCAGTCCGGGAAGCTTTCGCACAAGCCGATTGTTGCTTCGAAACGCATAAAGGTGAAAAGTCCTCGCGAACAATTTGCCGTCGAAGTCCTTCTGGTCGAAGGCACCAAAGCGCTTTTCCGAATAGAAATATTGCCTTGAAGGGAGAACGAGGTGATAGAGATAGAGCACCATCGCAAGAGGCGCAGTCAACACCAGAAGGACAAGCGACAGCAGCAGATTGAGCAGACGGTCTCCTCGAGCCGTAACGGTCTTCTTTTCCAGGTCACCGAGGATCAGATCATCCCCCAGATGAACGCTCAACAAGCTGGGGACCTGGAGCATCCAGTTCTTATTGACGATTACCGCTCTCAAGTCAGTGTGCGGACCAACGTAGGTGCGGTCCAGCACCAGGCTATCCTGAACGGAGGCGCCTTCGTCAACGATCACCTGATTGCCGATGACGCATCCCGGACCGAGGACAGCGCCGCTCTGAATATTGCAGTGGTCACCGAGCATCATCGGCGCTTCCAGCCGGACACCGGGATGAATGCGGGTGTGCCTGCCCACCCAGATACCCTCTCCCGCCATCCTGCCGGGGACAATGAGCCCCGGGAAATCACCCGCCAGGACGCGCTGGTTGAGCTTGAGGAGATCCAGCGGCGACTGGATGCGCTCCAGCTTGCCGGCCACCTCACAGACCTTGACGGAAAGGGTCAGGCTCGATGGAACCCTGCAAACCTCCAGAGGATCCGAGGGTGGCTGAAGCCTCTTCGTCAGTGTGAACGCTTCTGGAGTCATGATGAAGGGATTGGCGTCCAGCACAGCCAAATCTTCACGGGAAAGGGTCTCCAGGCCGGCCTCATGACTGCCGACCGACGTTCGCGCCAGAAAGACCTCGCCTCGCTGCCCGGTCCGGGTCTTGACAAAGCTGGAAAGATCCAGGTCCGCAACGATGTCTCCCGGCAAACAGAGGAACGGCTCTTCAAACCTGGACTCATCGAGATGCCCCAGGGCATTGGCAACCCCACGATAAGTGCCGATGAGGGAATAGGAGAGGTTCACGCCCCAGCGCGAGCCGTCGCCGAAATACGCTTCCGTTTCGAACGGCATGTGTTTCAGGATCAGCAGAATCTCCTTGAGCTCATGTTGGACCAGGAGTTCGATAAGATGCGCCGCGATGGGTTTGTTGACGACCGGCAGCAGGAATTCAGGCAGCCATGATGTCAGGGGTGCCAAAGCTTCCGTGTCCGCAGTGGGGAGAATAACCGCCTTCATCAGTAGGCACCCCTCCCAAGCAGTACCGCCGGGATAGTTTTCAAGAGGAGTCTGATGTCTCCCCAAAATGACTGGTTTTCAATATACTGCACATCCAGCCGGACCTGCCCCCTAAAATCAATTGCACTGCGCCCGCTCACCTGCCAGATGCAGGTTATGCCGGGAATCGCATCCAGGCGTCGCCGGTCCTTATACTCATATTCGGCCACTTCCTTGGGAACGGGGGGGCGCGGCCCAACCAGCGACATGTCACCCTTGAGAACATTCCAAAGCTGCGGCAACTCATCCAATGAAAGCTTGCGAATGATGCGGCCCGTTCGGGTAACGCGCGGATCATGCTTCATTTTGAAAGTGATCCCCCCCGATTCATTCTGGTCGAGGAGCTGCGCTTTCATCTCGTCGGCGCCGACGACCATCGAACGGAATTTGTACATGGTGAAGAGCCGGCCCCATTTGCCAACCCGGGTTTGTTGATAGAAAGCTGGCCCGGGGTTGTCGATCTTTATCGCCAGGGCGGTAATCAGCAATACCGGGGAAAGGAGTACCAGCATCAATGCGGAAACGAGGACGTCCAGGAGTCTTTTTACGAAATAGGCAGACTCCGTCACCCAGATCCAACCGTATTTCTTGAAATAGAAATAGGCAGTCCCCCGGATCCTCGCGATGCGAGCCCCCCCTCTGGCATACCTCCGGTAAAGTTGTTCGATCAGCTCCGCATCCGATCCTTTGTGCCGGCCCGCCGCCTCAGTTCGGCTGCCGCCCCGAGCTTCCCCCTGCTGCCGGGCATTCTTTGTCGCCCGGGGCACCTCAGTCTCTTGGCGGACATGCTCTTCCATTCCCTTGTTCATGAACCAACACTCTCAGTTCACTCGATTACCCGTCGGAGAACTTACGACCCCCGTGGCCAGGCCGTCACTCACGAATCCACAAAAACAAATATCGTTGAACTGTTCGGCCATACTACACCGAATTGTATCGGGTCGCTTCATGGGGAGCAATCGGGACCCCACTGTTGCCCCGTAAGTTCTTGTTGACGATCGGCGCATGTCCAAAGTTTTTGCCGACTTCCTAATCCTTCCTTGGCAGCCCAAGGAAGGTGGAGCCGGGCACGAAGCTGTTAGCCTGCTCATGCTTCCTTCCGGCTTCCCGACTCCGGTTTTGTCCGTCCATAGACGTCGTCCAGCCGAACAATGTCGTCTTCCTTCAGATAGCTGCCCGTTTGAATTTCAATGAGCTCAAGGGGGATCTTTCCAGGGTTCTCCAGGCGATGAACAGTCCCGAGCGGAACATAGGTCGACTGATTTTCCATGAGAATCATTTCCTCGGTATCTTTGGTAATCTTCGCGGTGCCTCTTACGACCACCCAGTGCTCGGCCCGGTGATAGTGCTTCTGAAGGGAGAGTTTGCCGCCCGGATTCACGGTGATGCGTTTGACCTGAAAGCGATCGCCCAGGTCGATGCTTTCATAGGCTCCCCAGGGCCGGTAAACCTTGGGGTGCACTCTGGCCTCCTCTCTGTTACTCGCCTGAAGTCGGCTCACGATCACATCCACCTCGTCAACACGGTCGAAAGGGGCAATTAAGACCGCATCTTTGGTCTCAATCACGACCTGATCCTCCACCCCGACGGCGGCGACCATGCGACTGGTGGCATGCAGGTAGCTGTTGCGGACCTTATGAGTGATGACGTCGCCGATCAGGACATTGCCTGCTACATCCTTGTCGTGAACCTTGTAGAGATCGCTCCAGGCCCCCAGGTCGCGCCAACGGCTGTCCAACGGTACCAGCACGGCGCTTTTCGTCTTTTCCATCAGAACCCTGTCGATGGAGGCACGGGGGCAGGCGGCAAACGCTTCCGGGTCGAGGCGAACAAAATCCATGTCTCGATAGGCCCTGGTGTGAGCCTGCGTACACCATTCCAGGACCTCCGGCGCAAATTCCCTCAGCTCTCGTACAAGGACCGAGGCCTTGACCATGAGAATGCCACTGTTCCAATAATGACGCTGAGATGCCACGAAACCGGACGCGGCGGCGGGGGTCGGATTGGCGTAGAATGACCGGACCCGATAGGCCCGGCAGGATGGCGGCCCGTTGGTCGTATCCAGGGGAACCTCTTCGCCTTGCTCGATGTACCCATAGCCGGGGGAGGGTTCAGTGGGGCGGATGCCGAAGGCCACGATTTCCCCTTTTTCGGCGAGGCTGCGGACGTTATAGACAGCCTGCGTCAGGGGTTCGATCCTGTCGAAGAAATGGTCCGCCGGAAAGACCAGCAAGACCGGATCTTCACCGTCCTTCATGACTTCCAGCGCCGCCGCGGCCAGCGCCGGTGCCGTGTTCCGCGCCTGAGGTTCCAGAATGATCGACCGGGCCTGGACACCCAGGGCCTGGATCTGTGCCGCTGCCATGAACCGATGCTCCTCGTTGCAGAGCACGATTGGCTTTTCCAGGCCCTGGAATGCCCCGAGACGGGTCACCGTTTCCTGCAGCAGGGAAAGGTCCCCACCCATCATCGAAATCACTTGCTTGGGATAAAGCTCCCTCGAAAGAGGCCACAAGTGAGCCCCGAATCCTCCACAAAGAATCACGGGAATGATCATTTCAGCTCCTTCTTCGCTGGGTGAACCAACACTCGCTGCAGGCATTGTGATCGGAGCTTCGGCCTGCACTCCCCTGCTCTCGTCGTCGTGACGGTGGCACGGCCAGAGGAGCAGTCCCGCTGGCGTGGTCCTTGCAAAGTTGACCAAATTCGCAAAAACAGCTCAATATCGGCCATGAATAATACTATATTCATTCTTGGCCCAGGCCACTTTTTTCTGCACATACCGCAGCGCAGTACTCCATGAACATCGGTTCTCGCGCGACGGATGACCGCTCTGTTACGATCACATTTCGGGATCCTGCCCGTGATTCCCGCTCCACAGCATCAAATGACCATCATCCCCGAGCAGGCGCATGCGCGTCAATTTAAAGCTGAACTCAGCCCGCCGAAAAAACAGCACGCGGGCACAGCCCACCCTACGCTCCTGTCAACCGTACATCCATTGTTGGACGGTTCCTAACCTGGCACCAGTTCACTACATAGCCGAATGCCATGAGTATCTAAAGGGGAAGCGAGCGGTTCCGCTCTGCTGGGAAGAAGACGGGAAATCAAATCACGATCGCCCTGAAGAGGCCATCAGCCGACACCCCCTGTTTGAGTTCCTGGGGATGCGTCATAAAACTCTGGGCACGTTCACGAGTGACTTCATTCACGGCATTGATGAAGAGGATCCTACCCCGGAGCTCCGGCGGCTTGGAGTGGCACAGGCGTCCCGCCTGTGATCCAGGTAGGATGCCTGGCCCACTTCGGCAAATCACGACACAGGCTTCCATGGGCGAGTTGTAGAAAAGGTTTGGCCCGAGGCCGAGAACACAATCGATGAGGTCGGCTTCGATGAGTTTTCGCCGCATCTCGGCCTTCTCCTGGCGGAAGAGCACGCCGTGAGGAAAGAGAATGGCACAGCGGCCGGTTTTCGGCGCGAGGCTCAGCAGAATATGCTGCCAGAAGGCATAGTCGGCCCGCCCCTGGGCTGGGGTGGGGTGGCGTAATGATTGCGGCCCCACGGGTCCGAAGCAAAGGCATCCCGATCCCGTGCGCAGTAGAGACAAACTGATTGCCTATTTCGTCAAAGTATGATTATCATACAACCGTGGAAACCATGACCCCAGAATCCGTTTTGCCACGTGCCGCCGCTGCCGCCATCGAGCGGGCGGCCGGCGTCGCTCCTGTGGTGGTGTTGCTCGGCGCCCGCCAAACGGGTAAGACCACCCTGTTGCGCGCTCTGCCGCTGCTGGCGGGACGACCCTATCTCACCCTGGATGACTTCGACTTGCGTGTCCAGGCCGAAGCGGAGCCGGAATCCGTCGTGGCCAGGGCCCCAAGCCTGGTGCTCGATGAGGTGCAACGTGCCCGGGACCTGCTCATTGCCGTCAAACGCGCTGTCGATGCCGATCCGGCTCGCACTCCGGGCCGTTTCGTGCTCACCGGTTCCGCCAATTTGCTGATGTTGGAGCGAATCGGCGAGACTCTGGCCGGCCGTGCGGTCTACGTCACCCTCTGGCCCTTCACCCGGCGCGAACGCCTGGGCCTTGGGCGTATCGGGGTATGGAGCGAGCTGCTGGAGGTCCCGTCCTCCAGTTGGCGCGAGCTGCTGGAGGCGCGGGGGGGTCCGGCCGAGGATTGGCATGTTGCCGCAACTTTGGGCGGTCTACCTGTTCCCTCCTACCGCCTGGTCAATGCAGAGGACAGGGTGGTCTGGTTCTCCGGCTATGTGCAGACCTATCTTGAACGAGACCTGCAGAGCCTTCGAGCGGTCGAGAACCTTGCCGACTTCCGTCGTCTCATGCGGGCGGCCTGCCTGCGTATCGGCAATATCGTCAACCAGACCGAACTGGGGCGTGACGTGGGGATCGCTCAGCCCCAGGTGCACCGCTTCCTCAACCTCATGGAGGCGAGCTACCAGGCCGTGCGCCTTTCGGCTTACGCCGTGAACCGGACCCGCCGGCTCATCAAGGCGCCCAAACTCTATTGGAGCGATACGGGCCTTGCCCTTTTTCTGAGCGGGGAGAGCGAACCCCGAGGGGCACACTTTGAAAATCTGGTCCTCACCGACCTTTTGGCCTGGCGTGATCTCCAGGCGCGCCGCCCAGAGGTGCTCTACTGGCGGACGGCTACCGGGATCGAGGTGGATTTCGTGATCGAGACTTCGAAGCGGCTTTTGCCCATCGAAACCAAGGCTTCCGCCCGCGTCACCACCGCCGACGCCAAAGGCCTCGAACTGTTCCTTGATGAGTACCCCGACCTTACCGATGGAGCCTTGCTCCTTTACTGTGGTGATGAGACCTTCCCCCTCACTCGTCGCGTGCTGGCGACACCCTGGTGGAGGGTGATCTAGAGGTTTAGGGATCGTGAACCAACCATGCGAGCCGCCACGATGTCCGCCACGCTCCGCATATTTGTGAGCTCGGTGCAGAAGGAACTCGAAGACGAGCGCCTCATCGTCCAGAACCTCGTCAACACCGACCCGTTTCTTTCTGCGCATTGC
>CAZDKX010000188.1:0-9816 GCA_964505935.1 uncultured Syntrophobacteraceae bacterium | reverse complement strand
CTTCACTCTCCAGTCCCCCGTGCGGGCACACCGCAATGCAGACGCCGCAGCCCGAGCAAAGCGCCGCGTCAATCCGGATGGGCTGCTTCTTCCCCTGGAGCTGCAAGGCGGGGCATTCAAACTGCTTCACGCAAAAGCCGCAGCCCCGGCAATTTTCGGTGACCCTCACCTGTGCTCGCGGCCGCGACTCGGGCCCGCTCCGATCCATCAGGCAGGGGTGCCTGGCAATGACCACCGCCATGCCTCCCTTCTTCGCCCGCGTGTGCTTTCCGGCCTTCTTGAGCAGTTCGATCATGGCTCCCAGATCATAGGGGTCGGTCTCGGCCACGAAGCGAACCCCGCAGGCGCGCACGAGGTCGGGGATGGCGACGCTGGGTACCGGCTTGCTCTCGAGGTTTCTGCCGAGCGCGGGGGTGGGCTGATGACCGGTCATGGCCGTGGTGCTGTTATCGAGGATCACCAGGACGAAGCGGGCACCCTGGACGACGGCGTTGATGAGGGCGGGGATCCCCGCGTGAAAGAAGGTGGAATCGCCAATGGTGGCGCAGATCGGCGGGACCCCATCGGGGCTCTTGCGGTAGGCGTGGTAGAAACCCGTCGCCTGGCTGATGGAGGCGCCCATGCACAGCACGGTGTCGACGACCCCAAGGTTGAGGCCAAGCGTATAGCAGCCGATATCGCTCGGGAAAATACCTTTGGGAAAAGCCTTCTTCATGGCGTAGAACGTGGCCCGGTGGGGGCAGCCGGCGCAGAGGGTAGGGCGGCGGCCGGGGGAGCCTGCTGGGGCGGCGGCCGGTGTTGCCGCGAGCTCCAGGAACTCCCGCAGGATCTGCTCAACCACCTCGGGCAGCAGCTCGCCCGACGACGGGACGGTCCCCGTCGTGCGTCCCCGGACCCGGGCGCGGTCCTGAAACTGGAGCTCCATCACCGGATAGGATTCTTCCAGCACCAGAATACGGTCATAGTGGGCCACCAGGTCGTCACGGAACGAAGGTGCCAGAGGGTAGGGCATGGGCACCTGGTAAACCGGGAGGCGGTCCCAGAGCCCGAGGTCCGTGAGGATTTCACGGGCGTAGGCCAGGACCACCCCGGAGGCGACCAGGCAGCGTTTCCGCGGCGCCCGGGAGAGCGCCGTCAGTGCCTGCGGGTTGAGCAAACGGGGCGAACAGTCGGGATCTTCGGCAAGCTGCCGCAGTTTGCTGTTCAGCTGCCGGTGCAGGAGCAAGCGAAACCTGGGAGTTGCCGCCCAGCGGCCGGGGTTTTTCTCAAAAGCCGGTGGCTGTTCGGTTTGCGGAATCGGCCGCAGCTCCATATCCTGCCGGGTATGGCAGACCCTCGTGGTGGGCCGGAGCAGCACGGGAACTTCGTATTTCTCGGATAACGTCATGGCCCGTTGTCCAAAATCCCTGGCTTCGACCGGTGAACTCGGGTCGAATACGGGCACTGTGGCGGCCATGGCCAGGAAGCGGCTGTCCTGTTCCGTCTGGGAACTGTGGGGGCCGGGGTCGTCCGCCGCGACCACCACAAAGCCTCCCTTGATGCCGGTATAAGCGGCGCTCATCAGGGGGTCGGCCGCGACGTTGAGGCCTACCTGCTTCATGATCACCGCCGACCGCCGTCCGGCATAACTGTTGGCCAGCGCTACCTCGAAGGCCACTTTTTCGTTGATGGACCATTCCAGATGGAGGTCCAAGCCATGTTCACCCCTGAATCGCACCAGGGCGGCCAGGACTTCCGATGCGGGCGTACCCGGATAGGAAGTCGCCATGGTGCAGCCGGCTTCCAGCAGACCATGAGCGATTGCCTCATTGCCAAGCAGGATTTGACGTGGTTTCACCTTAGCACTCATCGAGAAATAACATAATGGAATGTAAACAATCCCAACACGTTGCCGGCCAGCTGTTTCGCCGGTTCCCAAGCTCCAGCATGGCGTGAATTGTGGCCACCAGAAGCTGGAGCTTCCGCGACTACGTTCCCAAGCTGGAGCTTGGGAACGAGCGGACAGTCGCATATGTCCCGAAGGGATACCCGGAAACACACAAAAAGGCTCGGACACAACTCGGCACTCGGGACTCACCACTCGCAACTTTTCAAACAGAAAGGCCGTGGGCATGCTGCTGCGGCCCGTGAACTTCTAACAGAGCTCCCATTTCCGGTCAAGAAAAAGGATGGATGGACGGCTGATGCGGACGCTGTAAAAAGCAGCGGCGCTGTGGTAGGATCGTGGTGTCATGAGCTCAGGGGCCGTGTCCCTTGGAAGGGAGCTGAACCATGAAAGGACCGGGGGTAACCCGCAACGCGCAACCCGCAACCCGCAACCCGTAACCCGCATCTGGATGAACGGACAAGACGATGGTTGACTATCCGAAAATTCGCCAGGGACTGGAAGCGTTGCCCTTTGAACATCAGGGGCAACGGCTGATCATGCTCCGCGACCGCCTGGGTTTTGCCCGGGATTCGCTGCTGATTCCTCCCCATCTGGCAGCCCTGCTGGCTCACATGGATGGCGAGCATTCCCTGCGGGACCTCCAAAGCAACTACATGCGGATGACCGGCAACCTCCTCTATCTGGAAGACCTGCAGCACTACGTGGAAAAGCTCGAGGAAGGTCTCTTCCTGGAAACCGACCGTTTTCTGGCGCTGGTCGCGCGGGAGCGGCAGGAATTCCTTGAGAACCCCATCAGGCAAATGCAGTTCGGGGGTGCCAGCTACCCGGCAGACCCTCAACAGCTGCGCAGTCATCTCGAAGGCTTTCTGGCCAAGGCCGACGGGGCGGGAAGCCCTGAGCGTCTTGAGAGGGGGCGTCTGGTTGGTCTGATGGCGCCTCACATTGATCTCAACGCCGGCGGCGTCTGCTTTGCCCATGCCTATCGGGCAGCCCTGGCGGCAGTTCGGCCGACGACCTGGGTGATCCTGGGAACGGGGCATGAGTTCGTTGAGAACTACTTCGCCCTGACTTTGAAGGATTTCGAGACTCCCCTGGGGCTGGCGCGGCATGACCGGGAGTTCTGCGGGGAACTGCTGGCCCGCGCCCCCCGCAACCTCCTGGCCGGCGAATACAGCCACCGCAAGGAGCACACCATCGAATTTCAAGCGGTCTTTCTGACCCTTACGCAACCCGCATGCCGGATCGTCCCGCTGCTCTGCTCCTTTTCCCTGGAAGAGTGGGAAGAGGACGGCCCGTACATCGAGGAGACGGCCGGACTGCTGCGGCAGCTGGCTCGCGAACGCTATCCGGAGGTTGGCTTCATCGCCAGTGTCGATCTGGCTCACATCGGTCCCCGCTACGGCGATTCCTTTCGCCCGCACAACGGGACGCTGCAAGAGCACCTCGAGGCCGATCGGCAGCTGCTGGAGAGCCTCTGTCGCTGCGATCCCCGGGAATTCCTGCGCGAAGCCGGGCGCGGGCGCAATCGCCGCCGCATCTGCGGGCTGGCACCGCTCCTGGTGCTCTCAAAGGTCCTCGCCGGCACTGCCCTGGGGGTTGTCCTCGATCATTCCTACGTGGTGGTCGATCAGCAGAATTCTTTCGTCACCTTCGCCAGCATGGCGTTTTATGAAAAACATTCGGGCGGCAGCTACTCGTAGTGGGTCCACATGCGGATGATTTTCACCGTGTTCCCGTCATCCAGGACCTGATAAACCAACCGATGCTGAATGGTGATTCTTCGAGAATATGCGCCGGAAAGGTTTCCCACCAGCTTTTCATAAGGTGGCGGGGACTGGTAGGGATCTTTGCGGAGAATGTCCAACAGGCGGGAAGCCTGGGGCTTGAGACCAGATCCTGCTATCTTCCTCGCGTCTTTTCGAGCCTGTTTCGTGAAGACCAGGCGCCAACTCACCAGCCTGGATCCTCATCGCACTCCTCAATGGGAGTCTCGAGCCCAACCCTGATGGAATTGGCCATCCCCGGGATGGATGTGAGGTAAAGGGTCTCCTGGATGGCCCGCCAGTCCTCCTCCGAAACGAGGATCGCGGAACCCCTCTTCCCAACGATCTGAACGGGCTCGTGGCTCTCTTTTACCTCATCAACCAGGCTGTAAAGACGCTTCCTCGCTTCTGATGCTGACATTGTCGTCATTTGGGCCGTCTCCCTATCGTACGATATAGCGTACGTTATTCGTGCCCTTCTGTCAAGCTCCAAAAGCCATGCTCCTTCAGGTTTGAATCTTTCATTCCCAATAGGGCGAGCTGAGCTGTAGCTGTTGGGTTGAGTGGCAACGAAACCCAACAAAAAGGCCACGAGCGAAATGAAAGTTCTCAGCCTTATCGAGTATAAGTCTCCGGCGGGAAGGCGACCACCTCATCGAGGCTTGCGGCGTCGGCGAGGAGCATGACCAGGCGGTCGAGGCCGAAGGCGATCCCGCTGCAGGGCGGCAGGTGGGGCATGGCTTCAAGGAATCTTTGCGGGAGGGCCCCGGGGGAAGTCCCGGCCCGGCGGCGCATGGCGATGGTCGCTTCAAAGCGGCGTCGCTGCTCGCGGGCGTCGGTGAGCTCACTGTAGCCGTTGGCCAGCTCGATGCCGGCCCAGTAGAGCTCGAAGCGTTCGGCCACTGTCGGATCGTCGGCTTTCAGGCGGGCCAGGGCCGCCTGGCTTGCGGGATAGTCGGTAAGAAAGCAAGGCTGAGGAAAACCCAGGCGGGGCTCCACTTGCTCGACGAGATCCATATCAAACCGGGTTTGGTCCGGGTCGCCGCCGGGCTCCCAGCCCGCGAAGGTGAGGAAGGCTTCCCGTACGGTGTAGCTTTGCCACGCTCCTCTCACGTCCAGCCATTGTCCCTGATAGGGCCAACCCTCCCGGCGCCCCGCGGTTCGGCAGCAGGCGGCCAGCAGGCCCCGGCAATCCTGCTGCAAAGCCTGGTAGTCGGTGTTGGCCCGATACCATTCCAGAAGCGTGTATTCGGGGTGATGCCGCCGTCCCCGTTCCCCTCCGCGGAAGGCCGGGGTGATCTGAAACAGCTTTTCATAGCCGGCGGCAAGGAGGCGCTTCATGTAGAGCTCAGGGCTGGGGATGAGCCAGCCGTCCCCATTGGCGGGGATGGGGTCGATGTGGGCTTCAGGGGCCACTTCCCGGGTTAGCAGCGGGGTTTGCACTTCGAGAAACCCCTGGTCCACAAAGAAAGCGCGGGTACTTTGCAGCACCCGCGCGCGCAACTCGAGCCGCGACCGCTTGCCCGCCAGGATTTCGCGTTCAGTCATTGCAGAGGCTATTTGACCCGCTCGACGTAGGTGCCCGTGCGCGTATCGATCTTGAGGACTTCCCCCTCGACGACGAAGAGCGGCACCTGGAGGGCGTAGCCCGTTTCGAGCGTTACGGGCTTGGTGGCGCCCGCGGCGGTGTCGCCCTTGATCCAGGGATCGGCCTGGACCACGCGCAGGTTCACGAAATTGGGGAGGCTGATGCCAATGGGGCGGCCGCTGAAAAGGAGCATATCCACGAGCTGGTTTTCGATCAGGTAATTGACGGCATCGCCCACCTGCGCTTCGTCCAGTTCCAGCTGATCGTAGGTGCTGGTGTTCATGAAATGGTAGCGCTTGTTATCCTGGTAGAGGAACTGCATCTGCTGTTCTTCCAGGTCGGCGGCGGTGAACTTGTCGCCGGAGCGGTAGGTGCGGTCGAACTGGTTTCCCGTGATCATGTTTCTCAACCGACAGCGATAGAGCGCCTGCCCTTTCCCCGGCTTCGAGAATTCAAAGTCCACGACCAGATAAGGGTCGCCGTCAATTTCCAGTTTCAAGCCCTTACGCAAGTCACCCGCTGTCAGAACTGCTCCCATAATCTCCCCTTCCATCCTTTCTTTCGGATTGATTAACCAGCAAAGCTTCTCTATTCTAGAAGGACTTGTAGCAGCCGGTCAAGACACATTGGCAAGATGACGTGCGCCGTCGCATATTTCGCAAGCAGATCCTCACACGGCGGTTATCCATGTTGAAGCGGTGAATGGGTGAAGCGGTTTGACGGTCCGGGGACATTCTATTTTCCGTTTTCGGGGTGATGCCGCCCGAACAGGGTTGCGGCGGGCAGCAGGAAGGAGGATGAGGCATGAGTGAGATCATTGCAGTGAAAGCCAGGGAGATTCTTGATTCAAGAGGAAACCCCACTGTGGAAGCCGAGCTTCAGCTGGAAACCGGGGTTATCGGCAGCGCCGCGGTGCCGTCGGGGGCCTCGACGGGCTCGAGGGAAGCACTGGAGCTGCGCGACGGAGACGCCGGGAGATATCTTGGCAAAGGGGTGCTTCAGGCGGTCAACAATGTCAACGAGATCATCGCTCCCGAGATCGTTGGCCGGGACGGGACCGATCAGGTGGGGCTGGACCGCTTTCTGATCAAGCTGGACGGGACCGACACCAAGAGTCGCCTGGGGGCGAACGCCATTCTTGCCGTGAGCATGGCCGCGGCTCGAGCCGCCGCCGCTGAAGCGGACCTGCCCCTCTATCGCTATCTGGGAGGGGCCTCGGCCTACGTCCTGCCCGTGCCGATGATGAACGTGCTCAACGGCGGGGCTCACGCCGACAACAATCTGGATATCCAGGAATTCATGATTGTGCCCGCGGGTGCGCCGACGTTTCGGGAGGCGCTGCGCATGGGGGCCGAGACTTTTCACAACCTCAAGAAGGTGCTGAAAGCCAAGGGGCTGAATACCGCGGTCGGCGATGAGGGCGGCTTCGCTCCCAACCTCCAGTCCCACGAAGAGGCCATGCAAGTCCTGGTGCAGGCCATCGAAGCCGCCGGCTACAAGCCGGGCAAAGACCTCTTCATTGCCCTCGATCCGGCCGCCAGCGAGTTCTATAAGGATGGATCGTACGAGCTCCGGGCCGAGGCGAAGCCCAAGAAATCCGCCAAGGAGCTGATCAAGTACTACGAAACCCTGGCTTCCCGCTATCCCCTGATTTCCATCGAGGACGGCATGGCGGAGGGAGATTGGGCGGGGTGGGCGGCGCTGACTCAGAAACTGGGGAAGCAAATCCAGCTTGTAGGAGACGATATTTTCGTCACCAACACCAGCATTCTCGCCAAAGGCATTGCCGAGGGCGTGGCCAACTCGATTCTCATCAAACTGAATCAAATCGGCACCATCACCGAGACCATGGAGGCGATCAGCATGGCCTTCAAGGCGGGCTATACGGCGGTGGTTTCCCACCGTTCGGGAGAGACGGAGGACACCACCATCGCCGACCTGGCGGTCGCCGCGGGCTGTGGGCAGATCAAGACCGGCTCGCTGTCGCGAACGGATCGCGTGTGCAAATACAACCAGTTGCTCCGCATCGAAGAGCAACTGGGAGACGCCGCCTGCTATGCCGGGCTGGCAGCCTTCAAGCAACGGGGTGCGTAGCCGCAGTCAGCCTTCAACGAGTGGGTACGCAGCCCAAGTCAGCCTTCAAAGAGTGGGTACGCAGCAGCTGGTTCTCATCCGGAATGCCCTTCCTTGGTGGGGGGCAAGGGGCAGAGTTAAGGGGGGAATTTCTGCTGTGCGAGTTCCTTAACTCAACAGCATTCGCTGGTTCCCAGGCTCCAGCTTAGGGACCCATCCGCTTGGAAGCTCCGGCTTCGTTGGCTATCCATTAGCGACCCGCTCGCCGAGAACCACGGGAAGCGAGCGCTTCCGCACTTGCGTTCCCAGGCTGGAGCCTGGGAACGAGCAAACGGGGAGCGGCTTGTTTCAACAGCGTTGAGGGGTGGGGTGGGAAAGGGTCCCGAGATCGTTGCCGAAAGGACGCCATGAATTGACGGAAGGAGTCATGATGGCGCAGATTTTCGCTACCTTGCAGGCGAGCGTCTGAAATGCGAAACGTGCGGCAGTTGCCATTGGTGGTGTCGCTAATGGTGTGTGCCGTGGTCTTTCTTGCGGTCCTCGGGCTGCGCAGGGTTGGAAGCCTGGAGCCCTTTGAGCTCGCTGCTTATGACTGGTATCTGCGGCACCAGCCCAGAGTGTCAACCCCCCATGCCGATCTCGTTCTGATCAAGATCACGGAAGACGACATTCGCCGCCAGGGTCAGTGGCCCATCAGTGATGGGACCCTGACGCGGGCATTGACGATCCTCATCGACAACGGGGCCCGGGCGATCGGGGTGGACATTTATCGGGAGATCCCGGTGCCGCCCGGGAGTGATCGGCTCGATGAGCTGCTGGGAGCGAATGCGCACCTCATTGTGGTCACGAAATTTGGTGAAGGGGAGGTGCCGCCGCCCAAAGCAGTCCATGACCCCGATCAGGTTGCTTTCAACGACATCCTGGTCGATGCGGACGGCACGGTGCGCCGGGGACTGCTGTTCCTGGACGACGGCGAAAAGGTCTTCCATTCGCTCGCCGTGCGGTTGGCGCTGGCAAGGCTCCAGGCGGATGGCCTTGCGCTGCGGCCGGATGATTTCCAACCCGAAGTTCTCCGCCTGGGCCCAACGACTGTCCCTCCCCTGGAACCGAACGACGGCCCCTATGTAAACGCCGACCCGCGCGGCTACCAGTTTCTCATTGATTTCAGAGAGACTCCCGAGGCGTTTCCCTCTCATTCGCTGAGCGCTCTCCTTGCCGGGGCGGTTGCTCCTCAGATGATTCAAGGCAAAATCGTGCTGCTCGGGGTTACGGCCCAGAGTGTCAAAGATTTCTTCCCGGTGCCCTACAACCGGAGCCTCAGGCCTGACGAGTTGGTTTCCGGCATCACGCTGCACGCGCACATGGCCAGTCAGGTGCTGCGCTGGGGCCGCGGCGAAAGCGGACCCTTGAAAACCGCCGCCAAACCCTTCAACGTGCTCTGGTTGTTGCTCTGGACTGTGAGCGGCGCTGCGGTGGGGTGGTGGGTGCGTCGTCCGTGGGCGTTTGTCCTGGTCTCGTTGGCATGTCTTGGGGGTCTCGGCCTTGCCGGCTATGCCGCCATGGTGGCCGCCCGGTGGCTCCCGGTGGCTGCTCCGGAGCTCGCCTGGCTGCTCTCCACCGGTTTGGTGAAGGCTTATGCTTCGTATCATGAAAGTAAAGAGCGAGCTCTGCTGATGGAGTTCTTTGCGCGGCATGTCTCCCCCCGTGTCGCCGAGCTCCTGTGGCGCGAGCGGGAGCACTTCACCGACGGCGGGCGACCGCGTTCCCAACAATTGTTTGCCACGGTGCTCTTTGCAGATCTGGA
Organism: uncultured Syntrophobacteraceae bacterium; assembly: GCA_964505935.1. Classification (GTDB taxonomy): domain Bacteria; phylum Desulfobacterota; class Syntrophobacteria; order Syntrophobacterales; family Syntrophobacteraceae; genus JADGQM01. The sequence goes on along the minus strand of CAZDKX010000188.1, from coordinate 700 downwards.
GGGTTTTACCCATGCTACCGAACAGCTGTCCCCGCGACTCCTGACGGATTGGCTGAACGCTTACCTGGAGGCCATGGCCCGCGTGATCATGGACCATGACGGCAGCGTGGACAATTATGCCGGGGACGGCATCAAGGCGGATTTTGGGGTGCCGCTGGCCCGTACCACCGAAGATGAGATCAAGGGGGACGCCCTGAATGCCGTGAAATGCGCTCTGGGGATGGGGGACGAAATCGTCAAAGTGAACGACCTCTGGCGCCGTCAGGGCCTGCCGACAGCGCGCCTGCGCATCGGTATCAACTCGGGGCAGGTGATGGCCGGGACCTTCGGCAGTGCGCTTCGTATGAAGTACACCACCCATGGCGATACCGTGAACACCGCTTCCCGGTTGGAAGGCTACAAGAAGGATGCGTTCGAATGGGAAGGCGGAAGCCTGTGCCGAATTCTCATCGGCGAAGCAACGCTGCGCCTCATCAATCAGCAGTTTGTGGTCAGGAAGGTCGGGGAAGTGATCTTGAAAGGCAAGAACGTGCCGGTTGGCGTGTATCAGGTCCTTGGCACGGCAGCGGATTCCTGACCGCAATACCGCAGCTTAGGGCTCATTAAGAAATAACCTGAAGCAAATATCTCTCGTTTCCGCTCGTTCCGCTCGTTCCCAAGCTCCAACTTGGGAACGTGGTCTCGGAAGCTCCAGCTTCCA
>CAZDKX010000187.1:0-9842 GCA_964505935.1 uncultured Syntrophobacteraceae bacterium | reverse complement strand
GGGGTCATCGATCAGCCGATCTACCACAAGAACCTGCAGCCGGTGGTCTACGTCTTCGGGGATACGGCCGGCCTGCCGCCGCCCGACGCGGTGCTGGATCTCAGCGATGAGGTCGGCAAGGATCCCGGGCTCAAGGGGTTTGAGGTCGTCTGGTCCGGCGAAGGGGAGTGGGACATCACCCTGAGGGTCTTCCGGGACCTCGGGATCGCGTTCGGCGTTGCGGTCCTGGGGATCTATATCCTGCTGCTTTATCAGACCCAAAGCTACCTGCTGCCCGCCATTCAGCTGATCGCCCTGCCGCTCTCGGTCATCGGCATCCTGCCGGGCTTCTGGTTGCTCAACGTGATCACGGGTCATCCCGTGGGAGGCTGGGAGAATCCGGTTTACTTCACCGCAACGGCCATGATCGGCATGATCGCGCTGGCCGGCATTGCCACGCGGAATTCGATCCTGCTCATCGAATTCGTCGAGGTCCAGAAAGCCAAAGGGGAACCTCTGGTGCAATCCCTCATCGAGGCCGGCGCCCTCCGCACCCGGCCGATTTTTCTCACCTCCCTGGCGGCCATGCTCGCCGCCTGGCCGATCACCCTCGATCCCATCTTCTCGGGGCTGGCCTGGGCGCTCATCTTCGGCATTGCGGTATCGACTTTTTTCACCCTCATCGTGATTCCGCTGGTCTACTACATGGCGTACGGCCAGGAAGAGACGTAATGGATATAATCCTGGTCTATCAGGTGGCCTGTCCGAGCATTTCCCATTGACATGCAATCGGTGCCATGGTTATACGAGTTTGAAAATGAATGAACGAAGGTGATGAGGTTCACCTGAACCGCCCTGACTGAAGGGATGATGACTTCTACTTCCTGACCGAAGTAGGAGTTTTTTTTTGCTTCGGGCGAGGACCGGCAGGTTGGAAGGTTTCAGGTGAATCTTTTTCTTCGGTTACGGGCTTCTCGATGCCTGGAAGCACGTGTGGGAGGCGCTGATGCTGGATTACGGTCAGGTTAAGAACAATCTGTTTGGGACCATTGAACGTCTGCAAGGGGTCGTTCGCCAGGAAACCCGCAAGGGCCTCATCGACACTAAAACGAAACTGGAAGAAGAAGCCTTCAATCTGGTGATCCTGGGCCAGTTCAAACGCGGCAAATCGACCTTCATCAACGCTCTCCTCGGCGAAAGCATTCTCCCCACAGCCATTGTCCCGCTCACGTCGGTCGTTACGATCTTGCGCTATGGTCCCCAACTCAGGGTGGAAGTGCAATACCTGGATGAAAGACGACAGGAAGTGCAGCTTTCTGACCTGCCGGCTTACATCACCGAACGGGAAAACCCTCGCAACAAGAAAGGGGTCAAGGAGGTCACCGTCTTCTATCCTTCCGATTACCTCAAGGGGGGCGTGCGCATCATCGACACCCCCGGGGCCGGGTCCGTTTACAGCCATAATACGGATGTGGCCTATGCCTATCTTCCTTATGTGGATGCCGCAATTTTCGTGACCTCGGCCGACCCTCCCCTGTCCAACAGCGAACACCAGTTTTTGAACGATATTCGATCCTTTGTGGACAAGCTGTTCTTCATCTTGAACAAGATCGATCAGGTGAGCGAAGCGGACCGCAATGAGGCCCTCGAGTTTACCACGCGCATTATCGAAGAGAGCGTCGGCAAGGGGAAGGTGAAAATCCACCCGCTCTCGGCCCGGTGGGCTCTGGATGGAAAAAGACAGGGGGAGAACGGTCTGCTCCAGGCGAGTCTGCTGCCCGACTTCGAGCGGCGGCTTCAGGATTTCCTGGTTCACGAAAAGGGCAAGGTATTCTTGCGGGCCGTCGTCAACAACCTGTTCAAGCTGGTCTCCGATGAGACCATTTCCTTTCAGCTCGAACAGGAGGCGATCAAGCTGCCGCTGGCGGAGCTCACCCGAAAGGTATCGCAATTCGAGGAAGAGATGAAAACCATCAGCAAGGACCGTGAGGAGAATGAGTACCTGCTGAAAGGACATCTCGGCAAAATGATCTCTCAGTTGGACGAGGAGCTGTCACTCTTTAAGAAGGAGCGTCTGCCCGTCCTTCAGGAGGCCCTGGAAAAGGAATATCTGCGCAAGACCGAGCAGGGCCGGGGCAATCTCCGCGAGGAATTGGAGCAGTTTGTCTTCAGCAGCATCCAAGAGACGTTCACGGCATGGCGTCAGGACCTCACGGGGAAAACCTCTTCCCGTCTCGAGGAAGCGCACCTGGAATTTGCCACCAAGACCAACCAAACCATCGAGCGCATCCTGGCGCTCACCAGTGATATCTTTGAACTGAAGCTCAAGCCTTTCACCTCGGTTGAAACCCTGAGCAAGAAGAGCGACTTTTACTTCATGTTCAAGGATGACCCGGTGGGGCTCGAGCTGGTTCAGCTGGCCGTTACCTCGGCGCTTCCCAAGTTTATCGCGAAGAAGATGATCCTGAAGAACATGCAGACGGCCGTAGCCGAACTGCTCGACCGTCATTGCGGCCGGGTCCGCTACGACCTGGTGAATCGTCTCACCCGCACCGTGAAAGAATTCCAACAGGGCCTCAACGAAAAGATCGACCTGACTCTGGCCGGAATTCGCATCTCTTTTCAGAAAGCCCTGGCCCTGCACCAGAGCAGCAAGGACGATGTTGAGTACAACCTTGGTGAACTGTCCAAACGAATCGATTCCGTTGCGGCCATCCGCGACGAACTGTTGGCCTACAATTCAGCAATCGAACAAGCTTTCCAGTAGCAATTCCAGGACTCGCTCAGACTCTCTGTCTATACTGGCAGTCGCTCTTCCTCTTTGATCTTTTTTTCGACTTCACCAGCGCTCACTTGCACGATGCCTAAAATCCATGAGAGAAGAAAGACGAAGACACCCTCTTGGCCCTCTGGCGCTTCGGGTGCTTGGCATCCTTGCATCACCCCTGCATTCGTCTTGAGGGTGTTGGTTGAGGGAATGGTGTCGGCCGATACGGGCGGGACCGCGGACAGTGCCTTCGGTATCGAGGAGGAAAACGCCGATGCTACAGTTTAGACAGGAGAGATTTCACTCCCGGATTGTGTTACCAACCGGTGATTCAGCCGACCGTCCCATCGAAATCCGGACCCACCCCATCACGGGCCGCACCTGCCGGATTACCTACAGCCGAGGAGAAGAACACGAACCCGGCACGGAGGCGCTGCCCGCACCGCCGCCTTTTGCCGCAGATCGGGATAAATGCCCGTTTTGCCATCCCCAACTGACTGCATGCACCCCACAATTTCCGCCTGAGCTGTGTCCCCAGGGCCGCATGACCCGGGGAACCTCCACGCTTTTTCCGAACCTCTTCCCCTATGGGCGTTATTCGGGGGTAAGCCTCTTCGACGACGGCCACTTCGTGGAGATCGGCACCGCAGCCCTCCGACCCTACGCGGATAGTCTCCTCAACTGCCGGGACTACCTCTTGCGCGTCCTGGCCCACGATCCCGCGGCGGTCTTCATGGCTATCACTCAAAATCACCTGCCTTCAGCCGGCGGATCTTTGCTCCATCCTCACCTGCAGGTTCAGGCCGACCGCACCCCCGCCAATCACCAGCGATTCCTGCGAGACCGTGCCGCCGCGTATCACCGTCAGTACGGCTCCCGCCTTTTTTCCACGTACCTGCGACATGAAACCCAAGCCGGGGAGCGCACCATCGGCACCACCGGTTCCTGGCAGTGGCTGGCCGCGTTTGCCCCCGAGGGCTTTTTTGAAATTTGGGGCATCCTGCCGGGGGTGACCGCCCTGCGGCAGGTTGCGGACGATGACTGGCAGGCCTTGGCGCAGGGCGTGCTGAATACCCAAAGACTCTACCGCAGTCTTGGTCGCAATGGTTACAACCTGGGTCTGCTTCTGCTGGAAGATGGCTCGGATGACCTGGAACTGCGGGTGGTACTCACCGTACGCAGCAACTACGCTCCCTGGGTGCGCAGCGATTTTACGGGTTTCGAGGTAATGCTGGGCGACATGGCCACTTTCTCGGCGCCGGAGCAGACCGCTGAAAAGGCGCGCCCTTTCTGGGAAAGCTGAAACTTGGCGACGTTATGCAAACTGTTTTGATTCTGGGGCTGGTTAGCCTTTTCACCGACATCAGCAGTGAAATGGTTTATCCCCTGCTATCGCTCTATCTTACCACAACGCTGGGGGCGACCCCCGCCATTGTGGGCATCATCGAAGGCATCGCCGAAAGCCTGGCCAGCCTGCTCAAAACCTGCTCCGGCTACCTTTCCGATAGAGCCCAAAAGCGGAAGCCGCTTGCGCTGCTCGGTTATGGTTCCGCCAGCATCGGCAAGTTGTTCCTGTACTTTTCCACTTCCTGGGGATGGGTCCTTACCGGGCGCGTGGTCGACAGATTTGGCAAGGGGGTTCGGACGGCTCCCCGGGATGCTTTGATTGCGGAGGCTTCACAGGTCAACCAACTGGGCCATTCCTTCGGTCTGCACCGGGCCCTCGATACGCTGGGAGCGGTGATGGGCATCGCCATCGCTTACTTCCTTTTTACGCGAACCGAAGGCCACTACACCGATATTTTTCTGATTTCGATGATTCCCGGTGTCATCGGCTTTGGCCTGCTCTTTCTGGTGAGGGAAACGAAAGCGGTGGTAAGCGGGGCGAAACCTCACCCCTTGAAGGGCTGGAAAGCCCTCGATCCAAAACTCAAAGCGTTCTTTCTCCTGGTCGTCCTCTTCACCCTGGGCAATTCCTCCAACCAATTCCTGCTTTTGCGCGCAAAGAATCTTGGCTTTGAAGCTGCCGATGTGATCCTCGCCTATCTGGTTTTCAACCTGGTCTATGCGGCCTGTGCCTATCCCGCAGGGAGGCTTTCCGACATGATCGGGAGGCGAACGCTCCTCGTTGTCGGTTATCTGTTCTACGGCTTGGTCTATCTTGGCTTTTCCTTTGCGAAGGATGCCCTTCACATCTGGACCCTCTTTGCCTTCTACGGGCTTTACAGCGGGTTGACGGAGGGTGTCGAAAAGGCCCTGGTTTCAGAACTGTGTCCCGGAGAAAGGCGGGCTACCATGCTCGGCATTCATGCCTCGCTTGTGGGCATTGGCTTGCTCCCCGCTTCGATCATCGGGGGACTGCTCTGGGACCTTCTGGGACCTGAAGCGCCATTTTACTTTGGTGGCGGCGCAGGCATTGGAGCGGCCGTAGGGATGTATTTTATTGTCCCGAAGCAGGAGCCCGCAGTCTGCCGATCTTCGGCTCCTGAATAATGCGCTTGCAGCCTGGGACGCATTTTCTCTCACTTCAAATCCTTAACCTGCTCCGGATTGCTGCCGCTTTCCGTTGTGACTGTCATATAACAACCTGACCCGAAAAACCACCGAGACGAAAGAAATCGGGCTGGAATCAGCAAGAGTGACAGCCTTTGCCTGGTCCAAGGCCATCTTTGCCCGATCAATCAACAATCGAGTGCCCGATCAGCAAGATCGAAATTCCAGCGATCAGAAGGACCGGGCTTGTATGGAATTTGAAGACGCTTTGCCTGATCCGTGCCGGAGACAGTCTAAATTTCATCATCAACCCAAGGAGGACGGCGACCAACATGATGCCCAAGCCCCACTCCGGAAAAGCTGTAGACCTGCATGTTGAAAGGGAAAAATGGGTAAGGGCAATGCCCAGGGCAAGAGGATTCAGCCAGTAGTGCAACTTCATGAGGTACTTCTTCTGCTGCCGGTTGAATTTTGTCAGAGGACCTCGAAGACTCAATCTTGGAGGAAGGAACTTGACCAGGGCCTTTAGAATGATGCTCAAGGCCACAGGGAAATTTGCCACTCCAAACAACCATGCCGCCATCTCGCCACTGGTCTCGTTCCCGTGATCATCCTTTTGGAATGCGTGCTCATAAGCCTTCTTGATGCCATGTTTTCCTTCTTTGCGGCCATCGGCGTCACCCTGGCCGACGGCCATCAGGATGAGGCAAATGGCCATAAAAAGGAACAGAAACAGCCTCTTCATTGGCGATCCCGACTTCATCTCTTGCCTTCTCCCTTTGGTCAGGATGTCATCTCGGCAAGCGGGGTGGTGTCTTCATGGAATAGGGGGAGGTCTTCAGAGATGGGGATGATGGCTGGCCATCACCCCCCACGTCATTCACTCTTCTACTGCGTCGCTCCTTTGCCCTGACCTTGTCCCATCCCTTTACCCATTCCCTTTCCTTTGCCTGAGCAGAACTCATCTTTTGTCAGGGAACCATCTGCATTGACATCCATTGTTTTGAACATCTGTTCCGCATTGCCTCGGTAATGAGGGGCCGCCGTGAATTCTTCTTTGGTGACCTGTCCATCTTTGTTGGTGTCCAGGGAATCAAAGCGGTCTTGACAGCCCAACCTGGGAGCACCTTGTGCGCCCTTACCCTGACCGCCGCCCTGCGCAAAGGCGAGACTTCCAACGAAAAACACGGTCACCAACGCAACCAACACAACCAGCTTAACATGTTTCATCTTCTCTCCTTCTTGATTCAATGGGTTCAACCAGCCGATAGCCAAACTACAGCGCAGCGTCTCGGAGAATGAACGCTCCCTCCAGGCTCGCAATATTATAGTCGCAGAAAGGAGGCAATAGGTTACAGGCTGTTTACAGGTTGCCGAGGGGCAGCTGCGCCCCTTTCAACCGTGACATTGATTTCTAGGATGGTTCCTTGTTGGTGGGGTTGGTTGGTATGCGGGGGTGCCGGCTGGGCCGCCTCCTCCAGGCAACGCTGGTACCCTTGTGGCGGCCCGTCGTGACTTGGTTCAGCCGTCTTCGGCTGCCTATTTGCTGGCTGAGCCGCTTTTGACGTTGATGACGGTGATCGTCTGGGTCCCGGTAAAGGACGCTCCGTCTGTAGTTTCGCCGACCAGCGTGAGCTCATTTTCACCCGGAACCTGTAATCCTCCCGAAACAGCGAGTGCTTTGACTTCACTCATCAGGAATTTCGCGACGAAATTCCCCTGGTTGTCCGCCTTCCACCAGTCTATCTCTATACCATTCAGGGTCACGCTCCCACCCACAACACTACTAAAAGCGATGCTGGTATGCACGGTGACCACCTGGCCCAGACTTGCGATATTCAAAGTGCTGGGCGACACCTGAATGGTAATGTCAAAAGCATGGGAGGGCGTCGGGGCCTGAACCAGGCCCAGCGACAACACGATACCGCAAAATACCATCAAACCCAATGAACGCATCTTTCTTGACATAGCCTTCTCCTTTTGCACAGCCTGGTTTTTGAATTGAATCATGGCGCCTCTACCCTGCCATCAATAAACCCCGGCTTGACCGATACGCCGCACTCACCCTCATTCGTACGTTACCCTGCTCGAATCGGTGAGTCTATCAGTGGGAGCCGGTTTTTTCCGTAGGACCACAGCTCGTGATATTGTCGGTGTTTGTCCTACATCATGCCGGTGTCAGGCAACAAGGCCGTTGCTGATGGCATAATGCGTGAGCTCGGCATTGGTCTTCATCCCCATCTTCGCCAAAGCTCGGCTTCGGTTGGTGCTGATGGTCTTCACGCTCAGAGACAACTCGTTGGCGATTTCCGATACGGTTTTCCCGGCAGCGATCATGAGCACCACCTGATACTCCCGGTCCGAAAGCAGTTCATGGACCAGTCTTTCTCGGTCAGAGTACAGGTAGGCGGCCAGTTTTTCTGCCAGGGAAGAGGTAACATACTTTCCTCCCTGACACACCTTACGGATTGCTGCAATCAATTCTTCGGGAGCGCTTGCCTTTGCCAGGTACCCGGAGGCGCCGGCCTTAAGGGTCCTGATGGCATATTGTTCCTCGGGATACATGCTCAGCATGAGGATAGGCAAGTCAGTCTTTTCGGCTTTGAGCTGCTTCAATACATCCAGGCCGTTCATGATCGGCATGGCAATATCAAGGAGGAGCAGGTCATAATGGCCTTCGCGCGCCTGATCCAACGCCTGACGTCCGTCCGACGCCTCGCCGGCAACCATCATGTCGGGAACGCCGGCGAGTATTTGCTTCAGCCCCTCACGAACCACAGCATGATCATCTGCTACCAGAATCCTGATCACCGGTTTTCTCCCCCACGGTATCTTTCGGGATTCGCACCCGTACCGTCGTGCCCTGGTTCTCTACCCCGGAAATTTCCACCTCACCGCCCAGCGAAAGGACCCGCTCTTTTATCCCCATCAGTCCAAATGATTTCGGATGCGAAATCTCCTCTTCGGTAATCCCTCTGCCGTCGTCGGAAATCCTCAGTTCAACCTCCTCAGGCGTTTCTTTCAGCAGGATTTCAACGTTCGTGGCGTTGGCATGGCGGGTAATGTTGGTGCACGTCTCCTGAAAAATTCTGAAAAGCGCCGTGGACGGGGTCTGGTCCAGGACTATCTCTTCAGGTTCCGAAAGAAACGCAAATTTAAGGCCTGTCCGCTCTTGGAGTTGCGCAGCCTGCCACTCGATGGCCGCAGCCAGACCCAAGTTGTCAAGCAACCCGGGTCGCAACTCGGAGGAGATCCTCTGGACCAGGCGAACATTCTCATCAACAAGCTCCAAGAGTCCTTTGGCCCGCTCCACCAGGGATGGGTCATCCCGGGGCAACCTTTGGACACAACAGTGCAATTCCATTTTCATTCCCGTCAGGGCCTGTCCCAGTTCATCGTGAATCTCCCGGGCGATGCGAGTCCTCTCTTTTTCTCTGGCGGATTCGAGGTAGGAGGTCAGCTCACGAAGCTGTCTGCGAGATTGTCTCAGTTCCTCCTCGCGCTGTTTGCGCGCTGAAATGTTCTTGAAATGCTCCACGATGCCGATAAGCTCACCACCATGCCCTCGAAAAGGGGTCGCGGTCACGATGCACGGGATTTTGGGACCATGGCCACGAACCTTTTCCGCATCGTACTCGACCCGCTCTACCCCCTCGATGATCCTGGCCATGGGGCAACCAGGACTATGGCATAGAGGCCCTCGAAAAACCTCGTGGCACTTTTTGCCGACCGCATCCGCCTTGCTGATCCCCGCCAGGGTGCAAAAAGTCTCGTTGGCGCGAAGCATATTGAAGTCCTTGTCAACCACGCGCATGCCATCGGCCGAGGTCTCAAAGATTTGGGTGAGTTCTGCATTTGCCAGACTCAGATCGGCTTGGGCCTGCCTCCAGGCATTGATGAGCCCCTGACCATAAATACCGAAGGCTACGAACATCCCGACAATGATCAGTCGCATCCAGGCTTCGTGCAACTCGGGGAAGAATATGGAATCGAGAAAATCGTGGCCATGGAACACATAGACATGCATGACTGACTCGATAATCCAAAAAGCCCCTCCAAGAACCACTCCAACAACGATAAGCCTGCCACGCGCCATTGTGATGAAGGTCCGGATTGTCTGTTTCATGCCTGGCTCACAGGTGCTTCAAGGGTTGCGGAATGAGTCAGCGTTCTCAAAGTCTCAGAATAAAGGTTTCGGTTGGCGTGAAGTCCAGAACCGGCGCGATGCGGGATAATCATTAGTACCAGCGGGGAGCAGCCCCATTGCGATCAGAGCTTTGACTCAAATGCTGCCAGGTGGTTGTAAGACCCGGCCAGAAGGTTGGTGAACACACGCTTGACGTCCCTGTGAACAGGTACCGGTGTCGTCAAAGCCTTCTCCAGGTCTTCAATATCGGCTTCCTCAATGAGGACTCCAACCTCCAGTGCATCAAGCACGGACCTTTTGCCCTTGGCAATCAATTCATAATACAATCTCTGGAGATCCTCGTTGGTGAAGACTCCCCTGGCATTCCCTGCCGCGGGATCGACAAGGCCGTACCGGTCCAGCAGGGTCTTGACGGCGTCCATGTGTTTCTGTTCGCTCGTGGCAATGTTTTTGAAG
>CAZDKX010000186.1:0-9848 GCA_964505935.1 uncultured Syntrophobacteraceae bacterium | reverse complement strand
ATTCTTTCAGGGTAGGGACAGGCTCAGCCTCGCCGACAATGATCCCGATGTCACCCGCAGACAGCCGAGCCTCGATCGACTCTGCCGCCTCGACGTTAAGCTTCCTATCAAAAAAACCACTCATGACATTTCGCATGATTGCCGATTATCGTTTGTGAGCAGGCCAGTCATACTGAACAATGTGGAGGGCATCATGAGGGCAGAAAAGAGTTTCTTGATATCGGTTGAACAAGCATGGCCGGACAAAACGAATGGCTTCATGAGTCCTAGGAAACTGGTTCCTCTTGCTGCCCTTGTGCTGGGCCTGATTATGGTGCCGGCGCTGGCCCGTGCAACGGCCTTTACCTACACCGATGTCAACGGGGTCTTGGGAAGTCAGATCAGCTACGATTTGCACTATTCGCTACTATCGGGAGCTACATACAGCGGGACCCTGACAATAACCAGCAGCGGAAATACTGCCGGTTGGTACGCGGATTCAATTCTGCTCAAGCCCGAAGCTGGGAGCAAGCTGGAGAAGTTTTCACCTGTCAGTCATCCTTCGGCCAATTGGACAAAGTACACGGAGAATGGTGGCTTCTATGGGTTCTCGGTCACCGGGTTCTCTGCCGACGGGTTCTCCGACTACAAGAATGGAATTGATCTGAGCAACGCTACGAGCCCAGCGGTATTCACATTCCAGTTTACGCTGAAGGACGGCGAAACCCTTAACCTGACGGGCCCGTCGCTGAAAGTGGTGTATTTCAATTCGACCAAGAAGAAAGGCGGGCACTTCAATCAGCTAAGTGAGGAGTTTACACCAGCTTCCCCCACCTCGGTCCCCGAACCCGCCTCCATACTTCTTGTCTTGTCCGGACTTCTCGGCATGGCAGCGTTCAGGAGGAAGTTCAAGAAATAGGGTGAGTCTTCCCTATGGTGTTCTGTAGTCAAACTGCGACGAGGTTGGCGATGGCAGTCATGGGACCCGTGTCAACACTCTCACACGATCAAACATGGAAGAAAGTCGTAGAATCCTGACGTACCCTGAGGGTGCCTCGCCAGAACCTGGGCGAAGCGTGACGATGCCCTCTTGCTGCTGCGATTGCCAAGAGCCATCAGCTGTGCCCCTTTGTGTTTGGTGAGCGATCCCTGACATTTTGCGTCAAGTTTCTGAACACGCCGGTATCAAAGTGCCGACTGAGGGCTTGTGGCCTTGCTTCACGCGGGCATTATCCCTGCTTGGCCATCCTCGCCTGACTTTCTGAAATTCCTATGATTTTGCGACAGGTCGAGATTTTGGTCGGGGGTGTCTGGAAGCTGGCCGCTTTGCATCCATACCTTCTCTTCGTACTGGCACACCCTGTGCAAAAACCAGCGGTTCGTGCTGGTCTTTCTCGTGGCGCGAAAACACAAGCGAGATGAGAGCATGAGGCAAGCGTAAGGATATGGCAGATACCGGCAGGCAACAGTCGCGAAGGAGCGGTTGATGGTTCCCTCCCCCGGCACATGGGTTGACCTTCAAGGTGTTTGCCGTTGACACCGAGCCGTCAAAAAACCTTCCATGGCAAAAGGAAAGGATCTTTGCGGTATGTCAGCGCGCGCAAATCCCACAGAATCAAGGGTTGTCAATAGTCCGTCCCAGGTGGAACGCCGAGTCATGTGCACCAATTATCGGAATTGCCTTGACGAAGCCATAAAAGAGGATTGGATCAGTTTTTCGTGTCGAAACTGCCGTGCCTATCAGCCCCTGCAGCTCGATCAGGCGGAATGGATTGCGGATTCGCTGGCATGTCTTGCGCTGATGTACGTTGCGGAATTACAGCAGCAATTCAAACAGAAACCCCGTGGCGGCATTGTCCTGCGCCTGCAACGCATGAGGGCGCGTGGGTGATTTCTCGGGCCAGGCTGATTTCGCTCCGGTAGGCAACTCGTTTGGCTGGTGCCTGTCACACAAAGCCGGGAGACCAACACTGTGGTCCCGTCCCAGAATCCGCAAAGGACATTTGCCGCCACTCCTTCACTTGTCGATGAAACCCTTCCCTTGACAGGCCCCGCAGATGGAATGCTCGGTGAGATACTTGAAACGATGGCCGCACGGCAGAAATTTGGCGGGGCTTGCATACATGCAGGCCATCTGCCCTTCGGTGAAACCGGTGTCGCATCCGGGCACCGTGCAATGCGGATCATAGACCTTTCCGGTGCCGTCGCACATCAGGCATTTCTCTCCACCTTTGGGTTCCATGGGGTCTCCCATACCTCATTACTTCCTTTTCGAGTCAGAACGAGTTTTGCGAAATGCGAAGTTCCTCTCTCATCGATCGCCTGAGGTAGAGCGTCGGGCGAGGGCGGTTCAAGAAGCGCTCTCATGGCGCAGATTACTCCAGGGACTTGAGCGATGCCTCCAACATGATTTCTGCCAGGGTCGGATGAGCATGAATGGTGTCGGCAAGCTCCCTCACGGTGGCCCCCAGGTTAACGGCGAGAGCGCCTTCCGCGATCAGCTCGGTGACATGAGGACCCACCATATGGACTCCCAAAATCCTTCCCGTCTCAGCATGGGCAACAAGCTTGGCCTCACCAGCGATTTCGTTCAGCACCTGAGCCTTCCCCACATTCCGAAAGAGGACGGTGCTGGTGCGGACCGGGACCTCCTGCGCTTTGGCCTGTGCTTCGGATAGACCCACATTGGCCACTTCCGGCATGGTGAAAATAGCGCCGGGGACGATGCCGTAGTTCATGACGCGACGGCTGCCGAGGGCATTTTCCGCAGCCACGAGTCCTTCGCAGGAAGCCACGTGAGCCAGCATGATTTTCGACGGCCCCAGGGCATCTCCGACAGCGAATACTCCTGGAGCGCCGGTTTCCATCCTCTCGTCGGTGACGATCCACCCCTTTGCGTCCAGCTTTACTCCCAGTTCTTCGAGACCAAGGTCCGCGGCAAGCGGCTGACGTCCGGTACAGACGAGGAGTTTATCTGTTTCCATCATGAGCGGAGCCTTTTCCGAAACATCCGGTGCGAAGGGGGAGGGGCCGATGCTCACGCGTAATCTGCTGCCTCTGCGTTCCAGACCGGTGACGGTCTGCCCTGCCAGGAATTTGATCTTGAGCTTCTTCATTTCCCGCTGAAGAATCTTGGAGCAATCCTCATCGACCGAGGGGAGCGGCAGGGCGCGCCCCATTGCCTCAACCAGGGTCACCTGGGAGCCGAGGGCGGCAAAGAGAAAGGCGAACTCACAACCGATGACGCCACCCCCGAGAATCATGATGGAGGCGGGCAGTTCCTGCAGAGACAACGCATCGTTGCTGGAGAGAATCTGTTCGCCGTCGAAGGGCAGCTCGGAAAGAGGCAACGGTCGACTTCCCGGCGCCAGGATGAGCTTATCCCACGCAACTTCCAGGGTCTGGCCGTCTCCTCCCGTCATGACCGCCAAGCCGTGCCTTTCGATAACGCCTTTTCCCTGGACATAGCGAATTCTGTTCTGCTGGAAGCGATCGAGGATGCCCTTGGCCTGGTCTTTTATGACCTTTTCCTTACGCACCATCAGGCGCTGCAGGTCAGGGGCGACGCTTCCTTCCAGCTTTAGCCCGAATTCCTGTGCCTGCCGCATCTTCTGCAGCATTTCAGCGGCATTGATCATGACCTTGGAAGGGATGCATCCCCAGTTCAAACAGGTGCCGCCAACCCTGCCTGCTTCCACGACGGTGACTTCCGCACCCAGCTGCGCGGCACGGATGGCCGCCGCATACCCTCCCGGGCCTGCCCCTAGAATGGCAACTCGAAGCGCCATGATGCTCGTCCTTGATTCTCTGTAGTCTCACGCGGAGCGTCGCTGCTCGAAACGCTGCCACACCCCAAGTCACCTGCTCCTTCCTATGTTACAGGAGATCCTCCGGGCAAGCAAAAAATTTCACTTGTTTTGCACCATCCGGAAAACTAAGATGCAGCCTTTCAGTGCCCGTATGCCAGGATTGGTGATGCCCTTCAGAAACTGTTTCAAAACTCCTCTCCCTTGATGGGAGGGATTCAGGGGGATGTTTCGAGGGCTTTTACACCCCTCTTGCCCCCCTCAAAAGAGGAATCAGGGTCCAGAGAGACCTGAATCACATTAACTTGGCGCTTGTGCCCATCAGCCGGAACTCAGCAGCGTATTCGATGGCATAATTCATTGAAGGAGGAGAAAGCGTGAAGGAAATCGATCAATTGGGTTTTCCTGAAGCGGTGCGTTACGCCGAGGATCATGAGTGGGCGCAGCAGGCTGATGGTGGGAAGATACGGGTAGGCATCAGCGATTATGCGCAGGATCAGCTCGGCGATATCGTTTTTGTCGAAATGCCCGAAGTGGGGACCGTCTTTGAGAAAGGACAAGTATGCGGCACGTTGGAGTCCGTCAAGGCGGTTGCTGAAATGTATATTCCGCTGAGTGGAGAAGTCCTTGCCGTCAATGAGGCGCTCGAGGATTCGCCGGGGCTGGTCAACGAATCTCCCTATACCAACGGCTGGATTCTTGAAGTCAAGGCCACCAAGCCTTCCGAATGGGATTCGCTGATGACACGGGAAGCCTATCTTGAAATGCTGAAGGGTATTGCACCATGAGATACCTTCCCCATACTCCCGAAGATCTTGAAGAGATGCTTCAAGTCATTGGCGCAGCCAGCCTCGACGATCTCTTTTCGAGCATTCCCGAAGCGTGCCGGCGCAAGACCGACCTTAACTTGCCCGAAGCGCTGACGGAGTGGGAACTGAACGACCAGATGGCGACGCTCGCCGGCGACATGGCGGTTTCCCCGGAATACCGGGTTTATCTCGGAGCTGGCAGTTACGAGCACGTCATTCCGGCTTCGGTTTCCTACCTGCTGGGCCGATCGGAGTTCTCCACCTCCTACACTCCCTATCAGCCGGAAATCAGTCAGGGTACCCTGCAGGCCATTTTTGAATACCAGACTCTGGTGGCCAATCTCCTGGGTCTGGATGTCGCCAATGCCTCCATGTATGATGGGGCTTCGGCGCTGGCGGAAGCGCTGCTCATGGCCGCGCGGGCCAGCCGCATGAAAAAGGTTGCCGTCTCGAGCCTCATTCACCCGCTCTACCGGCGGGTGATCCGCACCTATCTGGGACCTCCCGGGATTGAAATCATCGAACTGCCGTATCTTGGCAATGGGCGGACCGATCTGGGAGGCTTGGGGGCCGTGGGTGAACTGGCAGCCATTGCCGTGCAATCTCCCAACTTCTTCGGCTGCATCGAAGACCTCGCGGCGGTCGGCACCCTCACCCGCGACACCAAGGCCCTCTTCATCACAGCCTTCACCGAGCCCCTTGCCTATGGCCTCTTCAAGAGCCCGGGCAGTCAGGGGGCTGACCTTGCCTGCGGCGAAGGCCAGAGTTTCGGGATTCCCCAGAGCTATGGCGGACCGGCCCTCGGGATGTTCGCTTGCCGCAAGGAATATGTGAGAAGCATGCCGGGCCGCCTGGTGGGCAAGACCACCGACCGAAACGGCAAGACGGGCTTTGTGCTCACCCTCGCCACGCGGGAACAGCATATCCGGCGCGAGAAAGCCACTTCCAATATCTGTACCAACAGTGGCTTTTGTGCGACGACGGCGGCCATCTACATGGCTTCGCTGGGAGGGACCGGCTTGAGGGAGCTCGCCCGGTTGAATTATGACAAAAGTGAGTATCTCAAGCAGGAGCTGACTCGGGCGGGCTTCAACATTCCGTTTGTGAGCCCTGCTTTTAACGAGTTTGTGGTTGAATTCCCGGAGGGTTTTGCGAGCACGTATCAGCGGCTCCTGCAGGATAAGATCGTGGCGGGTCTGCCCCTCGCTTCCTACTATCCGGAACTGGCCAACCACTATCTCCTGTGTGTGACCGAGACGAAGACCCGGGAGGACCTTGATGCCCTGGTCCGGCGTTTGAGTGCTTGAGTGCGGCAGAAGGATTGCTTTCCACTGGTTCCCAAGCTGGAGCTTGGGATCGAGCGGAAAGTGGAGCTGGGGCCTGGGAACGAGCGGAGAGCTGGAGTTTGAGAATTAGCGGAAAATCTCCCGGAACAGAACACCGTCATTCCGGCATGCTCCTAGCCGGAATCCAGGAACTCACCCTGGATGCCGGTTTTCACCGGTATCACGGAGGGTCCTTTCATAGGAGGCATGCGGGCATGACAGCAGGGGATTTGCGACGCTTGGTTCTGTGGTGCTTGACTTACCCGCCGAAACCCGAGACTCAGCACCCAGTACTCAGCACCCAGTACTCAGCACCCAGCACTATTTGGAGAAAGGCGGAACCATGAAGGGATCGGTTGGCACCAGTGGGTTGATACTCAATGAACCGGTGCTTTTTGACAAAGGGAAGAAGGGCAGGAGGGGATTTTCTCTGCCCCGGCGCGATGTCGACCATTTTCCCGTGGATGAAGCGCTGGTGGGGGAAGGCTCGGGCTTTCCCGATTTGAGCGAGGTTGAAGTGGTGCGCCACTATACCCGGCTGTCCACCTGGAATTTTGGCGTGGATACGGGGATGTATCCACTGGGATCGTGCACCATGAAATACAACCCCAAAACCAACGAACGGCAGGCGGCGCTGCCGGGATTTGCCCGATCTCACCCGCTGCTGCCGAGCCCCTTGTCGCAGGGGGTGCTCAAAATGATGTTCCAACTCGAACGCTTTCTGGCGGAGATCACCGGTATGGATGCCGTCAGCCTGCAACCCGCCGCCGGGGCTCACGGGGAGCTGAGCGGCATCCTCATCTTTCATGCTTACCATCAAAGCCGGGGCTCGCAGCGCACGAAGATCATCGTTCCGGATACCGCGCACGGCACCAACCCGGCCAGTGCCGCACTGTGTGGTTATCGCCCGGTCAATGTGAAATCCAATGAACGGGGCGTCCTGTCCGCCGAAAGCATCGCCGAGGTGATGGACGATGAGACCGCCGGGATCATGGTGACGAACCCCAATACCCTCGGTCTGTTCGAGGAAGAGCTCCCCGCCATCGCCGAAATTGTCCACGGCAAGGGCGGTCTGGTCTACGCCGATGGGGCCAACATGAACGCCGTTATGGGCATGGTGAGTATGCGCGACCTGGGCGTGGATGTGCTCCATTTGAATCTCCACAAAACCTTTTCAACCCCGCACGGGGGTGGTGGTCCGGGAGCCGGGCCCGTTTGCGTGAGAGGACCGCTGGAACCTTTTCTACCGGTCCCGCGGGTGCTCGAAGAAAACGGCAAGTACTGTCTTTCTGAAGATTTTCCGCAATCTGTCGGCAAGGTGCACGCGTTCTACGGCAATGTGGGGATCATGATCCGGGCGTACAGCTATGTCCTGAGCCTGGGTCCGGAGTTGAAAAGGGCCAGTCAACTGGCGGTGCTGAACGCCAACTATGTGAAGGAGAAGCTCAAAGACGTCCTGCATTTGCCTTACGATCGGCCTTGCATGCATGAGTGTGTCTTTTCCGACAAGAACCAGGCGGCGCAGAAGATCACCACGCTGGATATGGTCAAGCGGATGATGGATTACGGGTTTCATCCCCCCACCATCTATTTCCCGCTGGTGGTCCACGGGGCGATCATGGTCGAACCGACGGAAACGGAATGCAAGGAGGAGCTGGATCTTTTTGTGGAAGCCTTCAAGGAAGTGGTGAGAGAGGCTGGTGAGAGCCCCGAGCTGCTCTTGAACGCTCCTCATCGGCCCAAGGTGACCCGGTTGGATGAGACCACCGCAGCGCGGCATCCCTGTCTGACATGCTGACGATGTTTTCTTTTTTCATCCACGAAGTCACACGAAGGAACACGAAGATTGACTGAGGTATGATTCCGGCTGATTCGTGGTGAAAGTAACCGGATGGATGGCTCCGGAGTTAGCAATATGCAATTGCTCAGGTCCCTTGGTGACACCCGAAGCCATATGAAAAGGCTCGAGGCCCACTCGGCACTCGGGACTCATTACTCGGAACTTTTCGAAGCGGAGTGTTTGGCCGAGCGAGGGAGGGTGACGCCCATGGGGGGACGGACGGCCAAGACCTGGTTCTGCCTTGACCTCCCGCTGGTGGAATACGCCGAGGCGTGGCAATTACAGGGCAAACTGGTTGCCGCCAGGAAGTCCGCGTTGATTCCTTCGGATATTTTTCTTTTGCTCGAACATGCGCCGGTTTTCACGTTGGGGCGCCGGGGGGGACGGGAAAACCTCAAGGTTTCGGAAAAGCTCCTCGAACATTCCGGGATGCCCCTTTTTCAGGTCGAGCGCGGCGGCAACATTACCTATCACGGTCCGGGTCAGGTGGTGGGATACGGCATCGTGGATCTTCAGGCAGCCGGACTCAGCGTGGTCGACTATGTGACGGGTCTGGAAGAGGTCATGATGCGGACGGCCGCCGAATGGGGCGTGCCGGCGGAACGCAATCCGTTGAACCGGGGAATCTGGGTGGGGAGCCGCAAACTGGGGAGTATCGGCATCGCGGTTCGACGGGGAATTACCTTCCATGGCTTCGCTTTCAATGCGAAGGTTTCGCTGGCGCCGTTCGCGTGGATCAACCCTTGCGGGCTTGAAGGGGTCGGCGTTACGTCGCTGGCATGCGAGACCGCGCGCGAGGTGTCGCTTGCCGAGGTTCGCAGGTCATTGAAGCATAATCTGGAAGCGGTCTTCGGGCTGAACCTGATTCCGGTTGAGCTGGGGGAAATCGAGCGGCTCTTGCAAGAGAAGTGCTGGGTGCTGAGTGCTGAGTGCTGAGGAGGAGGCGGGTACGCAGGCTGATTTTTGGGTTGCCCGGATATTGCGGTGGGGCGGGAATTCATAGCGCGAAATGGGAGAAAGAAGATGGATACACTGAGGCAAACGGTTCTCTACGAAAAGCATCAAGCCCTGGGGGCCAAATTGATTGAATTCGGGGGTTGGGACATGCCGGTCTTCTACCCGACCGGGATTGTCGAAGAACACCTTGCCTGCCGCCGAGGTGCCGGGCTTTTTGACATCTCGCATATGGGCCGCTTTGATGTGCGCGGAGCCGGTGCTTTGAAATTCCTCAATCACGCGCTGACTAACAACGCCGAAGCCTTGGACATGCGGATGACCGGCGCCCAATACACGCTCATTGCCGATGATCAGGGCAACACCATCGACGATGCTTACCTGTATCGTTTCGCTGCGGATGGTTACCTGCTGGTGGTGAACGCCGCCAATGCGGACAAGGACTGGGCGTACCTGGAGGAATGTCGGAAAGGCTTCGCCGAGGTGCAAATGGCGGACGTCACCGACAACGTGGCCATGCTTTCCCTGCAGGGGCCGCGATCGCGGGCCATCCTGGAAGGGATCATCGCCTCCGGCCGGCTTCCGGAGCCCGCGCACAACGCTGTGAGCACCGCGATCATTGGGGGAGGGGAAGTCAAGATCAGCCGTACCGGTTACACGGGGGAGTCCCTCTGTTTTGAACTCTTCCTTCCGGGAGACCGCGCCGGCGAGCTGTGGGACAGGCTGGTTGCGTGCGGCGCCACCCCGGTGGGCCTGGGCGCCCGTGATACGCTCCGGCTGGAAGCCGGGCTTCCGCTCTATGGTCATGAGTTGGGGCTGGATCCGGAAGGCCGTGCCATGCCTCTGCTTTCCTGTCCCACCTCGAGGATCGGGGTGAGCTTTTCGCCTTTGAAGGGCGACTTTGTGGGCCGGGAGCCTCTGGCTAAGCAGTTCGAGGCCCTGGGCAAAATCATGTACCGGGACTACTCGATGGTCGAGGTGCTGCCGCGGATCATTCTGCCGCTTGCGGTAGCCGGGCGCGGCATTGCCCGGCAGGGAGCGAAAGTCTCCAAGGCGGGCAGGCCTGTCGGCTGGGTGACTAGCGGCACCATGGTGCCTTACTGGGTTTTTGAAGGGGAGGGGCTCGATTCGAGGC
>CAZDKX010000185.1:3660-9864 GCA_964505935.1 uncultured Syntrophobacteraceae bacterium | reverse complement strand
ATCTGAATGGTTCGCACCGCGGCGGCGCAGCAGAGGGGATGCCCGGCATAGGTTGCCCCATGACTGAAGAACTGCTCCTTGAAGCGGTCGCCGATCGGTTTGCGAACGATGGTCACGCCCAGGGGCAGATAACCGCAGGTGGTCCCCTTGGCCATGGTCATGATGTCCGGCACCACGCCCCAGTGGTCCATGGCAAACCACCTGCCGGTGCGGCCGAAACCGCTCATCACTTCATCGGCGATCATCAGCACTCCCCACTTGTCGCAGACTTGGCGCAGGCGTGGGAAGTATTCGGGAGGCGGGACGATGATGCCGTTGGCGCCGGTCACGGGTTCGAAAATGATGCCCCCCACCTTCTCGCCGCCGCCCTCGAGCTCGATCACCTCATCCACATATTTCACGCACTGGAGGTCGCATTCCGGATACTGCTGACCAAACATGCAGCGATAGCAGTAGGGTTGCGGTACCGACACCCATTCGGTGCCGCCCAGGATCTGAGCCCAGTTGCGGGGGTCCCCGGCGGAGAGCGTCATGGAGGTTGCGGTGGCGCCATGGTAGCTGCGATACCGGGCCATGATCTTGCGTCGGCCCGTAACCTGATGGCAGATCTTGACGGCGGCTTCGTTGGCTTCGGTGCCGCCCAGCGAAATGAAGGAACGGGAAAGATCGCCCGGGGTGATTTCGGCGAGCATCTTTGCCAGGACGGCCCGCGGTTTGGTGGAAAAATTGGGAGCGAACCCGCAGAGGGTCTTCGCCTGTTCGCAGATGGCCTCGACCACGCGCGGGTCCTGGTGCCCGATGTTGTGGCTGACAAAGCACGAGCTGAAGTCCAATCGTTCCCTGCCGTCCTCGGTGGTGAACCGCACCCCCTTGGCGCCCATCACCCTCAGGGGAGCCTGTGACGGCTGATAGGACCAGGAGTGGAACAGGTTTTCCACTTCGTAGGCGTCAAGGTCCTGTCTCGTTGTCGGAATAGCTTTCAGATCGATCATTCCCTCTCTCCTTTGGCAATTGGCGAAACCTGCTCCAGGTTGCCGGCGGGCCTCAGTTTCTGCCTATCAGACCAGTCCTTGATCCAACAGGGCTTCCACTACCTTTACGAAACCGGCAATATTGGCTCCGTTCATGTAATTGCCGGGAGTACCGTAGCGGGCTGCGGCTTCGAGGCTGGTCCGGTGAATGGTTTTCATGATGGTGTGCAGGCGTTGGTCCACCTCTTCGCGCGTCCAGCTGAGGCGCATGCTGTTCTGGGTCATTTCGAGGCCCGACACGGAAACCCCGCCCGCATTGGCGGCCTTGGCCGGCCCGTATAACACACCGTGATCGAGGAAGACCTTGATGCCGTCGGGGGTGGTGGGCATGTTGGCGCCCTCGCTCACCAGGATGACTCCGTTTTGCACCAGGTTCTGGGCGTCTTTGCCGTTGATCTCGTTCTGGGTGGCCGAGGGAAAGGCACAGTCCGCCTTGTGGTTCCAGAGGGGATTGTAGGCGCGAGCCGGATCGACGGCCGTGTAGACGGCCGACGGATACTCTTCCGCATACTCCTTGATCCGTCCCCGCCGAGCAATTTTGAGCTCCATGATGAAGTCGAGCTTCTTGCGGTCGATGCCGCTCTCGTCAAAGACGTATCCCGAGGAATCGGACATCGTCACCACTTTGGCCCCGCACTGGATCAGCTTTTCGACGGTATGCTGGGCCACATTGCCCGCTCCGGAAACCAGGCAGACCTTTCCTTCGAGGGTTTCGTTGCGGGTTGCCAGCATCTCAGCAGCAAAATAGACATTGCCGTAGCCGGTGGCTTGAGGGCGGATGAGGCTTCCGCCCCAGTTCAGGCTCTTCCCCGTCAGCACCCCGGTAAACTCGCCGCGCAGCTTCTTATACATCCCGAACAGATAGCCGATCTCGCGGGCACCCACGCCGATGTCCCCGGCGGGGACGTCGGTGTCGGGACCGATATAGCGAAACAGCTCGATCATGAAGCTCTGACAGAAGCGCATGACCTCGTTATCCGATTTGCCCTTGGGATCGAAGTCCGACCCCCCCTTGCCGCCTCCCATGGGAAGCGTGGTCAAGGCGTTCTTGAAGACCTGCTCGAAGGCCAGAAACTTGAGAATGCCCAGATTCACCGAGGGGTGGAAGCGAAGACCGCCTTTGTAAGGGCCGATGGCACTGCTCATTTGGATACGAAAACCGCGGTTGATCTGCACGTTGCCCTGATCGTCCATCCAGGGCACCCGAAACAGGATGACGCGCTCCGGTTCGGTGATGCGTTCGAGGATCTTTCCCTGCCGGTATCGCGGGTTGCGCTCCAAAACCGGTCTTACCGATTCAACGACCTCACTGACGGCTTGGTGAAACTCCTTCTCGTGAGGATCCCTTGCCTTGATGATCGCCATGATGTCATTGGTCATCTTGAGACTCCTCGTGGTATGATGGTGTGACTCGCGGCGATGCTGCTTCGGTTCGCGGAAGCGCAGCATCCGCCAAACGATGGGTCTGCTGCCGGCTCACAAGGGCGGAGCAGTGGGACAAAGCGAGCTTTCCCCACCACTTGCCGTGAGCCGGAGTACGCGATGGTGTTGGTCGTAGTTGATGAGGCGGGGGGATCACCGAGGTGGCGACGGGAGCCAGTTGCAGTTGAAGCGGTTGTCCGAGCGTTCCGTGAGCCGCGCATAATCAATCCCAGCGAGATGATCCTGTAATAGAAAAGAAGTGTCGCCTCTCACCGCTATTCGTGCTCATCAGCCTTTGGGGATGAGCAATTTGATCATAATTTCCCCCTGACAGTGAGTCAAAGGAATTAAAATTATATCTTCGATTACCTTGGGTAATATTAGTGATACTTATGGGTTGCTTCCCAATGTCTTCCATAAGTATTGGGAATGGGATATAGCTTATTAGCAATACGGGTGATAGTGTCTGAAGCTTTGATGGGGGCATGTCGTTGAGGAAGGGTCCGGGTGATGGATCGGATTAGCGGCCGAGGTTCAGGCCAAGCCATACGTGAATTGTATGCCGTTGGGTGCTGAGAGCTGATGGTTCAGAAACCGCCAGTCGGGATTGGGAAGTTCAGCATCGCCAAAAAGGAATTCTTTGCCCTGACGTCCACGATCCTGGCGATTGCCTCTGAGGGGCTCTCGCGAACTGAATTCTTTCGACAAACCCTCAGGGCGCTCTCGGATTGCTCGCAGTGCGATTTGCTGGTCGCCCAGGTGGACGACTGCAGGAGTTGCCCCGGAGTCCTGGCTTTCCTTCATCAGGGAGATGTTTTTCATCTCACCGTGACTGACGAGGAGGCATCTTCTCCAAACTCGAGCCCTGCACCGGGTGGGAAGGAGGCCAACCTTTTCCAGCTCCTTCGGTTGTCGCTGATGCCGACTGGGAGTTGTGAGGGATTGTTCTCTTCCTCAGCCGGCAGCCTTTGGACCAACGCTGCCGATGGCCTTTTTCAGCGCTTCTCCGATGGGATGATCCCGGGGTTTGCGCACCCGGCATGGCGGGAGGCGACCTGTCAGTCGCTGGCATGGGTCCCGTTGGAAGCTCGAGAGGCGGGGTCGGGGTATCTGCAGTTCGGCTTTGCCCGGAAAGAGGCCCTTTGCCGGGACGGCATTGAAGATCTGGAACAGATGGCCCAGGTGGTGTCGGCGGCCTTGCTGCAGTGGCACGCAACGTGGTCTCTGAAGGAGCGGGTCAAGGAGCTTACCTGTCTTTATGCCATAGGCAACCTCCTTGATGGTTCCATCAAGCCTTTGGGGGAGGTGCTGCGGGAAATCGTGGAGATCATTCCGCGCGCCTGGTTGCATGAAGACCTTGCCGCCGCCAGGCTTACTTTTGACAACCAGGCTTACGCCACGAAGGGTTTTGAAGAAACGATGCAGCGGCAGGCAGCGGAAATCCGCATCAATGATCGGCCACGGGGCCTGCTCGAAGTGACCTATCGCATGACGATGCCGGAGTTGGACGAGGGGCCGTTCTTGCGAGAAGAGCGAAAGCTTCTGGATACTGTTGCCCGCGAGCTCTCGATACGCATTGAGCGATGGCTCTACAAGAAAGAGCAACAACAGCTCAAACAGCAGATGAGACACTCCAATCGGCTGGCCATGATCGGGCAACTTGCCGCGGCGGTGGCGCATGAGATCAACGAGCCCCTGACGAGCATCCTGGGCTTCGCCCAACTGGCCGCCAAAGACCCGCAGTTGCCCTCTCAGACGGCGCTCGATCTGGACAAGATCGTGGCGACCTCGCTGCATGTGAGAGAAGTTGTGCGCAAGCTGCTGATGCACGGGCGCAAAATGCCGCAGCGGGAATGCGCGGTGGATGTGAACAAGGCGGTAAAGGAGGGGATCAGCCTTTTCGAGCATCGGCTGGCCCGGGAAGGGATCGCCCTCGAGCTCGACTGCGGCCATGACGTGGGTGAAATTCATGCCGACCCCATTCAGTTGCGTCAGGTGGTGGCCAACCTGTTTCTCAATGCGATGCAGGCGCTTGGGGACGGCGGCACGATCCTGGTACGGACGGCGCGCTCCAGGGACGAGATTTCTCTGACCATCAAGGATACCGGCTGTGGAATGACATCGGAAGTCAAGGGCAAGATCTTCATACCCTTTTTCACGACGAAGGAGCCGAGTCAGGGAACAGGGTTAGGGTTGTCGGTCGTCCTCGATATTGTGAAGGGGCTTCACGGAGCGATTCATGTCGAGAGCTCGCCGGGAGTTGGGACATGCATTGAGGTGCGGCTGCCGATCAGGCCGTGCGCCGAAGGAGCGGCAAAGGGAAGGGGCCATCCGTGAGGAAGCGCGAGAGCATCCTGGTTGTCGACGACAGCCCTGACACGCGGGAGGTCCTCCGCCGGAACCTGGTGTCCCGGGGCCATCTGGTGCTGACGGCGGGGGATGGCGCCGAGGCCATCAGGATCCTGGGCAGCAACCCCATCGATTTGATCATCACCGACATTCGCATGCCTGGCATCGACGGTTTCAACCTGCTCCGGCATATTCACGAGAACTCAAAGGAACACGAAGTATTGGTCATCACGGGCTTCCCCACCATCGAGGGAGCGGTACAGGCGATGAAAAGCGGCGCCGAAGGATACCTGACCAAGCCTTTTACCGATGAAGAACTCTTTGGGGCTGTCGACCGTGCCCTGGAAAAGCTGAGGCTGAAAAAGGCGGCGGCTCGCTTGCCGGCGCCGCCGCTCCGGCATGGCCTCATCGGTGAGTCCGCCGCCATGCAGGAAGTCTATCATGCCGTGGCTCGGGCCGCCACGAACCCGGCGACGGTGCTCATCCAGGGGGAAAGCGGCACCGGCAAGGAGATCGTAGCCCGCGCCATCCACTACGGCAGTCCCCGGGCAGCCTTCCCCTTTGTGCCGGTGAACTGCGGCAGCATTCCGGAGCCGCTGCTGGAAAGCGAGCTCTTCGGCTATGTCAAGGGTGCGTTCACGGGGGCCAGCGGCAGCCGGGCCGGGTTCTTCCAGACCGCCGACCGCGGGACCATCCTCCTGGATGAAGTCAGCGAAGCCAGCCTCTCCATGCAGGTCAAGCTCCTGCGCGTGCTCCAGGAAAAGGAGATCTGCATGCTGGGCTCCAGCACGGTGCGGAAGATTGACGTCAGGATCATGGCCGCCACCAACAAGGACCTCTTCGCATTGAGCACCAAAGGCCTGTTTCGAGAGGATTTGTTCTACCGCCTGAACGTTTTCACCATCAATGTTCCCCCGCTGCGTGAACGGGGCGATGACATCATCCTGCTGATCCAGCATTTTATCCGCAAGCAGGCGGAGGAGTTCGGCCGTCAGCCACCCCGCCTCTCCGACGAAGCCTTGCGCATCCTGCGCGGCTATCATTGGCCGGGAAACGTGCGGGAATTGGAAAATGTGGTGCAACGCCTGGTGGCCATGACGGAAGGCGACCTGATCGAAGTACCGGACCTGCCCTCCCTCATGCGCTTCTCGGCGCTCCAGGCCGGCGACTTTCGCCGCACGCTCGCCGCCGTCGAGGTGGAATACATTCAGAACGTCCTGGCCAGCGTGAACGGAAACAAATCTGCCGCAGCCGAAATCCTTGGCATCGATCGCAAAACTCTTCGCGAGAAACTGCGGAAATAAGGCGACTGAAGCGTTCCCTCCTGCCTGTCCCGATTGGGGAAAAACTCCCCACCGATTCATAATTCCCCATTGAACTCGACGCCGGTCCTCCCCGCCAA
>CAZDKX010000185.1:0-3560 GCA_964505935.1 uncultured Syntrophobacteraceae bacterium | reverse complement strand
CTCCCCGCCAAACCGTGCTTTTCGGGGGCTTGGCCTCGCCGGCACGACTCTTGCCTATTGCACCACGGACCGCCACAAAAGACGGTACCGCAGCATGTCCATTTCTTTCAACAGGGAGGTTTTGAGCGATGGTGAAAAGGACAGGGTTATGCCGTGAGGAAAGCCTCTGGCGACCAGCTGACGAGCAGCTTGCGAGGGAGGTTTCCGGACCCTCGGACTTGCCGGTCTCGATTCATCTGGGCCTTTGCGCGACCTGTAATCATTCTCTTTCATGCACTTTCAGACGGTCTGTCGAATCGCCCGTGTTGTATTGTGAAGAATTTGATTGTTCCTCACCTTCCGTCCCGCAGGTGCCTCACCTGACCGCGGTGCCCGCTCCCGAGCCCCGTGAGAACTCATCTTCAGGCTTGCTTGGTCTCTGCAGCAATTGCGAAGGGCGGGACTCCTGCACCCTGCCAAAGGATGAGGGGGGGGTGTGGCATTGTGAGGAATATGTTTAATCCTGCGCGCCGCCGAAGACCAAGACGCAAGGTAACGCGCTCCCTTTGCCGAGGGAGCGTTCAAGGGAAAGGAATCATCTCGTGTGCCTGATGCTTGACAATCAACTGGAAGGAGAGTTCCAGTCCCGCCTGGGCTCCCTGGACATTCGCCACGAAGATACGCTCGAGATGCTGGAATCGCGCTATCGTCAGGCAAGGAAAAACCTGAGCTGGCTTTATGAGAACATGCCCCGCTATTTCTTCATCACCATGGGAAGAGAGAGTGAGGCGATCACCAACCTGGTGCTGGGGATGCAGGACCTCAAGAACCAGCACAAGATGATCCTGACCGACCAGGCCCGGAAGCTGATCGTTGCCCGTCTGGATGCGCCCGGGTCCCTCTACGATACCCTCGTATCGCTCCAGGGGCGTGATATCTCCTATGCGGAAATCACCCATTCCGCCCGACCGGTCCTCGATACGGCTCAGAATCTCGAGGTCTTGCGGTTCGAGTTTGAGCGCAAAAGCCGCCTGGAAGTTGCCGGCACCAGAAGGGCCAGGATCCCCGGTCAGACCCGGGAAGCCGTCCTGGCTGCCATGAAGGGCCTCTATCCCGGCTTCTGTTTCAAGGAATTCGACAAGTACCTCAACCTGCTCTGGCTCAACAACGACGCCTACGTCCGGTGGTCACCGCCGGAGCGGGTTGCCCGGATCCTCTGGCTGTATCAGCAGGGTCTGCAGCACGAAGGCTTGTTCCTCGACGTGGAAAAGACCGGCCAGGTGATGAAACCCCAGGAATTCCGGGTGCTCTTTTCGGTGGAGAATCCTCCTCAGCAGGGGTTTCTGACGCAGGCCATGGAGGTTTTCAAACGCCTGAATATCGGGGTGAGACGGGCCTACAGTCTGCATATCAGCAATGGCATCCACTGGTATTTTCTTGGAAATTTCTATGTCAGCCCCTACGGCGGGCAGGCTTTGACGCGGGATTCCGGCCTGTTTGCGCGGCTGCGGACCGAGCTCTACAACACCCAGATCCTCGCCGCCGAGGACGGTGCCTATCGGGCTTTCGTCAGCAGCGGTTTGATGAATGGGGCGGATGCTTCTCTGGCGAATGCCATGGCCTCCTTTTGCCAGACGACCCTGGCCCATACACAGCCGGACCGGTTCAGCCTGGAGGCGGTCAAAGACGCCCTGCTGGGCCATCCTGACATCATCATGATGCTGATCGACCTCTTTCGAAAGCGTTTTGACCCGGAGCTGGAAGGGCGCGATGAAGCGTACGATCGGGCCCTGGCGGAGACCAGCAGGGCGATCGCGGATCATAATACGGGCTATAAGCACCTGGATGAAATCCGGAGAACCATCTACAAGACCTGTCTGCTGATGGTCACCAGGACGCTCAAGACCAATTTCTTCATCCCGGAGAAGCATGCCCTCGCTTTCCGACTGGACCCGGCATACCTCTCGGAACTGGGACCGGAATTCACGGCCGACCTCCCGGACCGAAAGCCTTTTCGGATCACCTTCTGCTATGGTCGCCGAGGCGCCGGCTATCATGTCGGCTTTTCGGACATCGCCAGAGGCGGGTGGCGCACCATCATCTGCCGCTCGACCGATGAACTGACGAACAATACGAATACGCTCTTCCGCGAAGTCGTGGTGCTGGCCCACACCCAGCACTTGAAAAACAAGGACATCTACGAAGGCGGTTCCAAGATGGCGGTGATCCTGGATGTTCGGGAGCTGGGCTCCCCGCAGGCGGTCGTCCAGCAACTTTATAAGGTTCAGTTCGCCTTCATCAACGCCTTGCTGGATCTCCTGGTCACGGAAAATGGTCGGGCCAAGGACCCCCGGGTGGTGGACTACTATGGTGAGGAAGAACCCCTCGAGCTAGGACCCGACGAGAACATGCACGACACGATGATTGAAGTCATTGCCCGCCAGGCCGTCAAGCGCGGCTATCTCCTCGGGGCCGGGATCATGTCGAGCAAGCGGGTGGGCATCAATCACAAGCAATACGGGGTGACCTCCCGCGGGGTGCTCAGGTCGGCCATGATCGCCATGCGACAGGTGGGCATGGATATCCACAACCACCCGTTTGCCGTCAAACTCACGGGCGGGCCCACCGGCGATGTGGCGGGCAATGCTCTCCGCCTGCTTCTGGAACAATGTCCCCAGGCCCGCATCAGCGGCATCATCGACGCCTCGGGGGCCTTGTGCGATCCGCTCGGCGCCGACCATGAAGAACTGACCCGACTCATCCTCAAGGATGACATTTGCCGGTTCAACCCGGAGAAACTGCATCCGGGCGGGTTCCTGCTGTTCAGCGAGAACACCCGCCAGGAATCGATCAAGCGCTTGTACCGCAAAGTGACCCGTAGCGCTTCAGGAATCGAAGAGACCTGGAATACCGCCGATGAATTCCACCGGGAGCTTGATGACCTGCTGTTCACGCTGCCGGTCGACCTGTTTCTTCCCTGCGGCGGGCGACCGGAGACGATTGATGCGCAAAACTGGTCGAGGTTTTTCACCGATCAAGGGAAGCCCTGCGCCAGGGTCATCGTGGAGGGCGCCAATTCGTTCCTTGCTCCCGAAGCCAGGGTCTCCTTGCAGAAAGGCGGGGTCATCATCCTGCGCGATGCGTCGGCCAACAAATGCGGGGTGATCACCTCCTCGTACGAAATCATCGCCAATCTGCTCATGACGGATAAGGAATTCCTCAAGCACAAAGAGACCTATGTGAAGGATGTGCTCAGCATCCTGGATCGCAGGGTCCAGGATGAGGCGAACTTGATCTTTGCGCGGCACCGCCAGGCTGAAGGCAAACAGCTCTATACCGACATCTCGGCGGCCATCAGCGAGGAGATCAACGAACTCTACGACCGGCTTTTCCTCCATTTTCAACGGCAAGCCGCGAACCTGGACCAGCCGCTCTTTTTCAACGTCCTGCTGCACCACCTGCCGGCGATGGTTCAAGAGCACCCCAAATACCGGGATCGCGTGAAGATTCTTCCCACCAAGATCAAATGCGCCATCCTGGCTTCCGAGATTGCCTCGGCCATCGTCTACGGCGGTGGTTGG
>CAZDKX010000184.1:0-9866 GCA_964505935.1 uncultured Syntrophobacteraceae bacterium | reverse complement strand
GAGGATGAAAGTTGGTAGTTTAGAAACGGCACTCAGAGATGGCTGGAATTACTGCTTGAACTAGCGTGCCTTGACCGATTCTTGATGGCTAATGATGCCTATTGTGCCCTATTGCGGTTCCGGTTGACGGTAAAGGCTGTAGAACCGCATAGATGCTAGGCCGTTCAGAATCCGGCCTTCGGCACCAAGCAATTTCATGATGACGGGTAGGTAGATATAGTCAGCCATGTATCCTGGTGTATTTTGGTGTATCCTCATGCAGGCGTAACGTGGTGAAGTTCTTGGCTGTCGTAGTCCTTTCACGCTGGCAAGACCGGTTCAAATCCAGTCCGGGACCGCAAACGATTTTGAGAGGCCTTTCCTTTTGTTTCCAAGTGGCCCGGTACAACCAAAGAACGGCCAAGTACTGTTCTGAGAAGGATCTGACGATTATGGGATTTCATCCGACGATTGTCTGACATTAACGCTTTGTTTTCCCAGCACATGGCGGACCAAGGCGACCCTTCCCGGCCATATGACATCCCTTGTTTTGAAGATCTCTCGGTACTGGTGGCACTCGCATCGGCAAGTCTTGCTTTCTATGGCAACCCCCGATCATGACCAGCGTCTGCTTAAGAAAGCGCTTGCTGGTCTCGTTGCGCTTGTTCTTATGATGATGGGCACTCCAAGCAATACAGAGAAAATCATGTGTAGTTGATCATCAACCGATTCTGATAATATATCAGCCTGGACTGTGCCTTTTCAGTCGAAAGAACTGAAGCTGACCTTTTTTCAGAGGATGAGGCCTTCATGAGTCCAAGATCTTCATTCTTGTCTCTTCGCTATCTCAGGCCCCGCGGCAACCCTCGCCCCTGCTCACGGGAGGCTCTTTCGGGAGACCTTGTCGAGGTGCGCTGTGACAACCGTGAGTGGGAGGATTTCTATCGCCGGCGCTGGCAGTATGACAAGAAAGTCCGTTCAACCCACGGCGTCAATTGCACCGGTTCTTGCTCATGGGATGTATACGTGAAGGCTGGGATCATTGTCTGGGATACCCAGAAGGTGGACTACCCCACCTGCGGGCCTGAATCTCCCGATCACGAACCCCGTGGGTGTCCTCGAGGCGCGAGCTACTCGTGGTATACATACAGCCCCATACGCCTGAAATACCCCTATGCCCGTTCCACGCTCATCGAGATGTGGCGGGATGCGCTGCAGGCTGAGGACAATCCTGTGGCGGCCTGGCGAAGCATCGTCGAAAACCGGGAGAAGCGTAAACAGTACCAGGAGGCACGAGGAAAGGGCGGCCTTGTGCGGGTTTCCTGGGATGAAGCAACCACGCTCATCGCCGCCTCTCTCATCCACACCATCCAGACTCATGGCCCGGACAGGGTCTTTGGCTTTAGCCCCATTCCCGCCATGTCCATGGTCTGCTACGCCTCGGGAGCCCGCTTCCTCTCCCTTATCGGCGGCTCCATGGTGAGCTTTTATGACTGGTATTGCGATCTTCCAGCCGCATCACCCCAGGTGTGGGGAGAACAGACCGATGTGCCAGAGAGCGCCGACTGGTTCGATTCCACCTATATGATCGTCTGGGGCACCAACCTTCCCATGACCCGGACTCCGGATGCCCACTTTTTCACCGAAGCACGCTACCGCGGAACCCGAGTCGCGGCCGTCGCCCCGGACTATGCCGAATACGTTAAGTTCGCCGACACCTGGCTTCCGGCCAGGGCAGGAACCGATGCCGCACTGGCCATGGCTATGACCTTTGTAATCCTGAAGGAATTTTACTTGGATCGGCCATCGGAATACTTCAGCTCCTATGCGAAGACTTTCACCGATCTTCCCTTCGCGGTTGTTCTCGATCGGCGGGGAGACCGTTACATTTCCGGACGGTACCTTCGTGCCTCCGACCTCGGACTCACCGCCAACAATGCCGAATGGAAGACGGTTTACTTCGATAGCCTTAGCCGGAAATTCGTAGTGCCCAACGGCAGCATTGGATTTCGCTGGGGTGAGGAAGGTCGATGGAACCTGAAGCCTGAAGATTCGGAAACCAACCAGATCGTAGACCCGCTTCTCACCTTCGCTGGCGAAAACGACGGCTGGGTCGAGGCCTCCTTTCCCTTTTTCGCGATTGAGGGGGCGCGGGGACGGGTCGGCACCGTCCCGATCAAGAAGGTCACCCTCGATGGAAAGGAAGTGTCCGTCACCACGATTTTCGATCTTCTTGTGGCTCACCTTGGAATCGACCGGGGACAGGGTGGGGAGACGTCCAAGGGATATGACGACCCCGGGCCGTACACTCCCGCCTGGCAGGAGGCAATCACCGGAGTTCCCCGCGAAGACGTGATTCGGGTGGCCCGCGAGTTTGCGGAGAACGCCGAAAAGACCCGAGGGAAGTCTATGATCTTCCTGGGCGCAGGCACCAACCATTGGTACCACTCCGATATGATCTACAGGAGCATCCTGAACCTCACCACCCTCTGCGGCTGTCAGGGTGTCAACGGCGGCGGCTGGGCCCATTATGTGGGCCAGGAAAAGGTGCGCCCCCTGGTCGGGTGGGGTACCGTCGCCTTCGGTCTCGACTGGCTCAGACCGCCGCGTCAGCAGAATGGAACGTCTTTCTACTATTTTGCCACCGACCAGTGGCGCTACGACACTCTAGATGCCGCGCACATCGCATCGCCCGTCGCCGAGGTTCCGGCTTTCCGGCACCTGGCCGACTACAATGTTATCGCTGCACGCCTGGGCTGGCTGCCTTCTTATCCGCAATTCAATCGAAACCCCATCAGCCTCTGCCGGGAAGCCGTGGAGGCCGGCGCCCGAAGTGACGAGGAGATTGTCGCTCACGTTCTGGACCGCTTGAAGCGCGGTGAAGTAAAGTTCGCCATCGAAGACCCGGACAGCCCGGAAAACTTCCCGCGTATCCTCTTCCTTTGGAGGGCGAATCTCCTGGGCGCAAGCGGGAAAGGCCACGAGTACTTTCTGAAGCATCTCCTCGGCACTCAGCATGCAGTGCTGAACGCGGAGGCTGATATACGCCCTACCGAAATCCAGTGGCGTGACCCTGCTCCCGAAGGCAAGCTGGATCTGCTCGTTACCCTGGAGCTCCGCATGTCCACGAGCGCCCTATATGCCGACATAGCTCTTCCGGCAGCGGGCTGGTATGAGATGCACGATCTCAGCACCACGGACCTTCACACCTTCATTCATCCTTTCAATCCGGCAATCGACCCTCCGTGGGAGACAAAAACCAACTGGGAACAGTTCGAAGCCATTGCCGAAAAGTTTTCCCGCTTCGCCGAGAAACACCTTGGCATCCGGAAAGATCTGGTGGCGACGCCTTTGCTACATGACTCGCCCGGTGAGATCGCCCAGCCCCGCGTGCGGGATTGGAAGAAAGGGGAGGTCGAACCCATTCCGGGGAAAACCATGCCGGGCCTTACCGTGGTGACCCGCGATTACGGCAATACCGCCAGGATGATGACCGCCCTGGGTCCCCTTGTTGCGCGTGTTGGAGTCGGGGCAAAGGGGATTTCGTGGAAGGCGGCTGAAGAATACGAGGAGCTGAAACGCCGTCTTGGGACGATCAGCGATCCAGGCGTGACCCAGGGGATGCCGCGCATGGAGACTGCCCTCCAGGCAGCCGAGACAATCCTTGCCCTTGCCCCGGAAACGAACGGCAAAACCGCATTGAAGTCCTGGGCTGCCCTGGAGAAGACCACCGGGCTTCGCCTGACCCGGCTCGCCGAGGAACGGGCCGGGGAGAAGATCACCTTTGCCGATATTGACGCCAGGCCCCGGCAGGTCATTACCTCGCCCATCTGGAGCGGCGTCGAGGCTGAAGACCGGAGGTATTCTCCGTTTGCGGTCAACATCGAAAACGGCATCCCTTTTCGCACTCTCACCGGTCGGGCTCAGTTTTACCAGGACCACGAGTGGATGCTTGCTTTCGGCGAGGCTCTCCCGATCTTCCGACCTCCGCTTGATATGGCCGCGCTGGGCTCCACCCAATTGAAGCGCGACGGAGGCAAGGAGTTGATCCTCAACTATCTGACACCCCACTCCAAGTGGTCCATCCACAGTACTTACTCGGACACCCTCATCATGCTCACCCTTTTCAGGGGCGGAGAGGCGATCTGGATCAATGACCGGGATGCAGCCTCCATAGAGGTCGAGGACAACGACTGGCTTGAGTGCTTCAACGTGAACGGCGTGGTGATGGCCAAGGCGGTGGTGAGCCCACGGATCCCTCCCGGAAAGGCATTCATGTACCACGCCCAGGAGCGGCTGATCAATACCCCGGGCTCGCGGATTTCAGGGCAGCGAGCGGGCACTCACAACAGCGTCACCCGGATCACGGTGAAACCCACTCAAATGATCGGTGGCTACGCCCAGCTGAGCTATGGGTTCAACTATTACGGACCTACAGGAGCACAGCGGGACGAAGTGATCATCGTGAGAAGAGCGGGAGAGGTGGACTGGTATGAAGGTTAAGGCACAGTTTGCCATGGTCTTGAACCTGGACAAGTGTATCGGCTGCCATACTTGCAGCATCCCCTGCAAGAACGTGTGGACCAACCGGGCGGGAGCAGAGTACATCTGGTACAACAATGTGGAGAGCAAACCCGGAATCGGCTATCCCAAATGGTGGGAGGACCAGAACCGCCACAAGGGCGGGTGGGAAGCGAAGCATGGCAGGCTTTCGCTCCGGGCCGGAGGGCGGGCAAAGAAGCTCCTCAACATCTTTCACAACCCGGATCTCCCCTCCCTGGACGACTACTACGAACCATGGACCTACGACTACCAGAAACTCATATCGAGTCCTCCGTCCAGAAATCAGCCATCCACCAGACCCAGGTCTCTCGTTACCGGGGAGAATATGCAGGTCACATGGGGCCCCAATTGGGAGGACGACCTTGCCGGAGTGAGTACCACGGCCGGCGGCGACGTGAATTTCAGAGGCCTCGACTTCCAGATCTACCTTCAGTTCGAGAGGGTTTTTCTCTTCTACCTGCCGAGGCTCTGCGAGCACTGCATGAACCCGGCTTGCGTTGCATCCTGTCCCTCGGGCGCCCTCTACAAGCGGGACGACGATGGAATCGTCCTGGTCGACCAGGAGCGGTGTCGCGGCTGGCGCTACTGCGTGTCCGGCTGTCCCTACAAGAAGGTGTATTTCAACTGGAAGACGGGAAGATCGGAAAAGTGCATCTTCTGCTATCCCAGGATCGAAGCGGGCATGCCCACCCTTTGCGCAGAAACCTGTGTGGGCCGCATCCGGTACGTGGGTGTACTCCTTTACGATGCAGACCGGATCAAGGAAGCCGCCTCTCACGATGACGACCGCAGAATCTACCCGGCCCAGACCGACTTGTATCTGGACCCGCATGACCCCGAGGTCCAGAAAGCCGCACGGTCCGACGGTGTTCCGGAGAGTTATATCGAGGCGGCGAAGAGGTCACCGGTGTACAAACTGGCCGTTGCCTGGCGCCTGGCTTTCCCGCCGCACCCTGAATTCCGGACGCTCCCCTCGGTCTGGTATGTCCCCCCTCTGAGTCCGCTCCTTCCTGCAGCGTATGCGAATGTAGGCAAAGGCGGACTCTTGGATGCCATGAGGATACCCGTTGCGTATCTCGCCAACCTCCTCACGTCAGGGGACGAGGCTCCCATCAGGCTTGCGTTGCAGCGGCTCCTGGCCCTGAGAATTTACAAGCGCTCGATCCGGGTGGATGGAAGAGCCGATCATGGTGTGTTGGAAGATGCGGCAATGAGCAGCCTCATGGCCGATGAGATGTACCGTCTCCTCGCCCTGGCTAAATACTCCGAGCGTTATGTCGTTCCCACGGTGAGAGGGGAGCGGGCGGAGGATTGCTTTGAGGCCAGAGGACGCGTAGGGTATCCTCGGGAGGGCGTATGACGGATGATGATCGTATTCTTTGCAGGGCGGTTTCGCTTCTTCTCGACTACCCTTCGGTTGAGTTGCTGGATGCGATTGAGGGGTTTCGCTCCAACGAGACAACAGGCTGGAAAGGTGGACAGGTTGTCTGGAAGTGTATGGATTACCTCGTTGGCACTCCTCTAATCAAGCTTCAGGAGGAATACACCGCAACCTTCGACCTCAACCCGGCAAACTCGCTGAACCTTTCCTATCACAGGTGGGGCGACGGCAAGGAGCGGGGTAGAGCACTGGCGCGCCTCTCCCATCTTTATGCCGGGGCCGGTTATGAAATCGCAGATGGCGAACTGCCCGACTTCCTTCCCCTTATGCTGGAATTCATCGCCGTCGGGCCTCCGGAGTCAGGCTGCGAGATCATGGAGGAATATGGTCCCCAGATAACCGCCCTGGCCGACCGATTGGCGGCAAGCGGCAGTCCTTACGCCGGCATCGTTCATCACGCGGCTCAACTCTTTTGCACAACTTCCGACCACCATCAAGAAAGGGCAGCGCCATGAACGGGCTGGAAAATTTCGCTTTTGTCGGCTTCCCTTACCTGGCCCTGACGACATTCGTAGTAGGGCACGCCTACCGGTACCTGACTGACACCTTCGGTTGGAATGCACGCTCAAGCGAACTTCTCGACAAGGATACTCTGAGGTTCGGTATCACCTTATTCCACTGGGGTATTTTGCTTACCCTTCTCGGGCACACCGGCGGGCTCTTGATTCCCCAGAGCCTTTTCGACACTGTGGGGATCAGCGGGCAGATCCACACCGAGATCGCCTTCTACACCGGATGGGCGGTAGGTGCCGCCGCCTTTGTTGGAAGCCTGCTCCTTCTCCGGCGCCGTCTAACCAGAAGACGGATCCGTTCAACTACCTCGGCTAATGACTGGATCACTTTGACACTTCTGATCTGGGTGATAGGCATGGGGCTTTACAACGTGGCCTTCGGACACTTTTATGTCCTCGATACCGTGGCCCCCTGGATCCGAGGGATAGTCACTCTACAGCCCGATCCAGCCCTCATGCGGGAGGTCCCATTGAGCTACAAGATCCATATCCTGAGCGCCTTGGCGCTCCTGGCCTTCTCACCCTTCAGCCGCCTGGTCCATATCTGGAGTGTCCCACTGACTTATCTCTTTCGGCGCTACGTGGTGTTCCGCTGTCGGCGGTTGGCAGAGGTAGGGGCGGAGATAGGGAGATAAGGCAGAAAGCAGGATGTGTTTATGATTGTTACTCTCCTCGAGGTCGAGAGGTTTCCTCTCTCACGCCGAGGCGCAGAGTTTTTCTTCCATACAGTCTTTTCTCCGCGACTCTGCGTCTCTGCGTGAGTCAAGAAGTGAAGCTTTCTTTCTTAAGCTGGTATAGTTAACAGGGGGTTGCGGGGCATGACCGATGACGCCGTGTGTTATGCGAGATCGAGCAAAGGGGTGGCGCTCGCCTGGACAACGTTGGCCTTCTTTGCCGGTTTCTCCGGAGTGTCCGCCTTCGGACCCATTGCAGGCAAGCTCCAGAAGATCATGGCCCTCGATCCTTTCCTCCTGGCTCTCCTCGCAGCCAGTCCCGCCTTGACGGGCTCCCTCCTTCGAATTCCCTTTGGTGCCATGGTTGACCGCACCGGAGGCAAGAAGCCCATCCTCATCCTTCTCTCCCTCTCGGCTGCCGGGGTTGCCGGTATCATACTCCTGTTCGGGGCTTTCGGCCCCCTACATACCGCTCAGTATCCCCTGTTCCTCCTCTTTGGGGTTCTTTCCGGCTGTGGAATCGCCACCTTCTCCGTTGGAATCCCGACCGTGTCCTACTGGTACCCTCAACGGCAGCAGGGAACCGCCCTTGCAGCCTATGCCGGACTGGGCAACATGGCCCCCGGCCTCTTCGCCCTGCTCCTGCCCATCTTCGTGGAAAACCTGGGATTCACCGCATCCTATATTATCTGGTTTTGCTTCCTCGCCTCTCTCACCATCGTCTTTCTCATCTTCATGAAGGATGCTCCCTACTTTCAGTATGGGCAGATGGGGATTGACATCGACCGGGGGGCCCTCCTGCACTCATGCGGCGAAGAGTTGTTCCCTTCGGGAACGGCATTGACATCTCTTCGGAAAGCCGCCTCGGACTGGCGCACCTGGGTGCTCACGGTTCTCTACTTCGTCTCATTCGGAGGATTCATCGCCCTGACGGTATGGCTGCCTTCATTCTGGGCTGAGCGGTTCCAGGCCGGGCTTGAGCTTGCCGGTTTCCTGACTGCCCTTTACTCCCTTTCTGCGTCCATTCTGAGGGTTTGTGGAGGCTTCGTTTCAGACAGACTGGGGGGGGAGAAGACGGTTTTATCTGCATTCCTCATCATGGCTGCGGCATCGCTCATGATGATGCCCTGCACAGAATCCATGGGCCTTGCCATAACCGGGGAGCTTTTCCTTGCGCTCGGCATGGGTTTTGCTAATGCTGCGGTGTTCAAGTTGGTGCCGAAGTACACCCCACAGACCGTGGGCGGCTCAGCAGGCATGGTGGGTGGATTGGGGGCCCTGGGTGGATTCGTGATCCCGCCAACGATGGCGCTCTTTGTCACCTGGTTCGGCAACCACGGCTATGCCCTCGGGTTCTCTGTCTTCCTTGTCCTGTCCCTGCCCTCCCTTGTCCTTGTTGCCATATTGAATATGCGCGGGGCGAGAGTATAAACAGGGTTTGCAAGTGGCCGACCATGTGCTCCAGCGAGGAATTTGCATGAAACCGTACAAATCACCGCATGATGCGAAACTCTTCGACTTTTTGCCTGCCATTCCTCTCAACATGAGAGAGCTATTGACTCTCCAGTGCCCTAGCGCCAGCCCTTCCGGAGAGGTTGGTACTGACCCCGCAAAGCGAGCTCGGTCTCCGAAACATGGAGGGGAGAAATTGATCGTTGGCGATACCCAAGTACTATCCTCACCCAACGGAACCATACTTCGAAGTGCAATTTATTAACAGCAATTGTACGAATGTTGATTGAATTATCAAGCTTTTGAAGGGCATTTAAGTACATGTTGTAATTACTCAAGTAGAAAGCTAGCGGCTTGGACCAGTTTTCCCCCACGAGCCCATCGACGAACAACCTGGCGATTTCACTTTTTCGGCAGAGGACCGATTGGGTTCTTATGAAGATCTGCAACTCCTCATGCGTCATTCTCTTCAAGTAGGACATACAGGCGGTGCGGGCTCTTGGCTGATACATCCAGAAGTAAAGAAGATCAAGAGCGTCGACGATTTGACATTTCTGCACATCGGCAATAGAGCTGTCCACGCCTTGGTTGGGGAAGCTACCCGATTCGAGCATCTGGGGGACATCGGTTTCAGGGAACATGATTTCGAATTGCTCATAGGTCGTGAACAGTTCTGCAATCTTGGCTCGATAATCCTGTGCGCGAATTCTGATGTAACTCTGCCGGTCCGCTACGCCTTCTATTATTCCGGCCACGCAATCCGAGGATGTTTTTGATATGATCGAGGCCCATTGTTGAAGAATGTCATTGACGGCGACAGCCCCTGATGCCTCGAGCAAGGTACCGATAGCCGAATTGAATCCGATGGAAAGCGGTATATTCAGAATGCTTCGGAAGAAGTTTCCGACAATCGCCTCCCTGGGCAGGCCTCTGATGATGTTATGACCGGATATGTAAGCACCGTTTACAATAGACATGACTGAATAAAGCATGAGCGGGTCGGTTGCCGTGGTGATGCCGAGGGTCTGCTCCAGCAGCATGACTCGGATCACGTATTCAAGCAACGGAACAGAGAGGCCGGTATAGAGCAGTGAATCGGACATGCGGTCCCAGCTCACATAGCTGTTCCATTTGAGCAGGGGAGACTTGCGAATTCCGCTGCCGCCGAAAACTGACTGCAAAACGTTCCGCAATCCCGTTATGGCAAACCAGATCGGAGTTCCAAGGTAGATGAGAAACCACCAA
>CAZDKX010000183.1:0-9951 GCA_964505935.1 uncultured Syntrophobacteraceae bacterium | reverse complement strand
ATTTCCAGTAATAATCCTGTTTTTCTATTGCTAATACCGATTTGACAAAGTGGCTCATCTTGGCAATAGCTGTTCCATCATCCCACTATGCCAATACGAGACGTTTGGAAACGTGGCGATTTTTCGGCCAGGCCTGATCTGTGTTTTGTAGCTTTCCTCCGATTTGGCCGGCAGGTCTGGTGGGGGGCGAATAAGTAACGATTCTTTGGGAAGACCGCAGGTCTTGTGGTCGGAAAGGAAAAGTACTGATGGCACCAACCAATCGACTGTTATGGATCTTGTGCGCATTTTCGTTGGTTTCATTGCTGATGATTCCCGCACCGTCCCGTGCGGAAAGCGTGCTGGCCAAGATCGAACGTACGGGGCAGTTGACCGCAGGCGTTCGGGAAGATGTGCCGCCCTTTGGCTTTTATGACAAGAACAGCAACTGGGTGGGGTTCTCGGTGGACGTGGCGCAGGGTCTGGCGGGGGAACTGAGCAAGAAGTTCAACAAGCCGATCCAGGTAGTCAAGAAGTCAGTCAATTCCAAAACTCGTATCCCCCTGGTCGTGAACGGTGAGATTGACATCGAGATCGGCACCACCACGATCACGCTCTCCCGCGAAGAGACCATTGACTTCTCGCTGCCCTTCTTCATTACCGGCGCGAAATTCATCACTCACAAGGGGAGCGGCATCAAGGAGGTCGGCGATCTGGCAGGAAAGCGGGTTGGAGTTGCCCAGGGTACCCACCATGCCAAGAATATCGAAATGGCCGTGAGCAAGGGACTGATCAAGTCGAAGTGCGAGATTGTACAGTTTGAAGACCACGCGAAAGGGTTCCTTGGCTTGACCCAGGGGAAGGTCGATGCCTATTTCACCGATGAAAGCCAGCTTTTCGGTCAAAAGAAGAAAGCTCCCAATCCTGACGACTGGGTGATCGTCGGCCCATTTCTCTCGTATGAGCCCTACGGCTTCATTCTTCCCCAAAATGATTCCCAGTGGCGGGATTTTGTCAATGCGTTCCTGGTTCACCTGATCAAGAGCGGTGAGTTCTACAGTCTTTATGACAAATGGATGGGTCCAAAGAGCGAGGTACCCATGCCGATGTCCGAAGACTACCAGTACTATCTGAAGGTGATCGCTTTCCCTGAATAAGACCCCATCATCGACGAGTCACCAGGTGAGCGAAGGGTGAAGGCATTCCCCTTCGCTCACTCTGTCTGCGCTCTTGCTTGAGGAAGGTTTCCCCGAGCGAGCGATTCGGGAAAGCGATTGCAGGATGTTGAATTACACCTTTGACTGGAGCGTTCTCTGGAGGGAACCCTACGGTCAATTGCTCCTTAACGGGATTTTCACCACCATCCACCTTTCCCTTCTGGCATGGGTCCTTGCGCTCGTGGTCGGAATCCTGGTGGGTGTTGCCAGAGTGCTCCCCAACCGGTTCACGAGGTCGGCAGGCTTTTCGTATGTTCAGTTGTTCCGCAATATCCCTTTGCTGCTGCAGCTTTTCATCTGGTACTTTGTCCTTCCCCTCCTGCTTCCCCGGCCGGCACAAAGCTGGCTGTACCGGAACGTGCCCGACCTTCCTTACTTCATGAGTGTCGTTGGACTCGGACTCTACACTGCCTCGCGGGTGGCGGAGCAGGTCCGGGCGGGGCTCGCTTCCTGCCCCTTGGGGCTTTACGAGGCTGCCACCGCCACCGGGCTCAGTACCTTTCACGCCTATCGCTACGTCATTCTCCCGTATGCGCTCAGAATCATCATTCCTCCCTTCACGGCCGAGTTTTTGACCTGCTTCAAGAACTCGTCGCTGGCCATGACCATCGGGGTCATGGAAACCACCGGTGCATCGTATCAGATTGATTCCTTGACCTATCACGGTCTGGAAACCACCACCGCTGCATCTTTGGTGTATCTTTCCATCACCCTTTCCGTGGTCCTTTTCATGTCCTGGATTGAAAAGAGGGTGTGGTTGCACGGCATGATCGGCAGAAGGAGTTGATGCCAAGGTGGATTGGAATGTCATCACGAGGAATATTGAGTTCCTCTGCGGGGGTCTTGGGCTCACCCTCCAGTTGGCCTTCATCAGCATGCTGGGAGGGTTTCTGCTGGGCACCATGCTGGCTCTCGCGCGTCTTTCATCACGCCAATGGATCTATGTGCCGGCCACCCTCTATGTCAACCTGTTCCGCAGCCTGCCGCTCCTTCTGGTCATCTTCTGGTTTTATTTCCTGGCGCCTTACCTCATCGGCCGACCCCTCGGAGATTTCCTTTCGGTGATCATCGCCTTCATTGCGTTCGAGGCCGCCTATTTTGCCGAAATCGTGCGCGGCGGGATTCAATCCATCCCCAGGGGGCAACTGGAAGCTGGGTACTCCCTGGGGCTCCGCTATCATCAGATCATGTTGCACATCGTCCTTCCGCAAGCCCTCAGAAACATGATTCCGCCCATCATCACCCAGTGCGTGATCATTTTCCAGGACACCTCATTGGCCTATGTGATCGGCCTCAAGGAATTCCTGAGGCGGGTGAGCATCACTGATCTGCGGGAGTTCCGGTCGGTCGAGCTTTATTTGTTTGCTGCCCTGGTCTATCTGGCGATATGTTCCCTGGGGGCGACCCTGAGCACTCGTCTGGAACGGCGCAAGAGTGCTCACTCCGAACGGTTGGGAGCCAGGTGGAAAGGAAAGGCCACGTTGTTGGCATCATGAAGAAGACTTGGAGAGTGCTCCTTTATGGCCGGACTGCGGAACCGGGCTGCGAGGAAGGCATCAAAAGGTTAGGACGAGAGGGAAATTGGCAACCCCCGAGTGTGTGTCTTAGGCGATGATCATTCCGGAAAGGATGGACTCCGAAGTGAGCACGAATTGTCGTTGCTCATTACCTTCAGCCACCTTTTAACCTCGCAGACTCGCAGCTGGTATACGCTTGTACAAGGCCTGCTCTTCGTGTAAGACGGCAGTATCTTCCTCGGCAACAGGCGCTCCCAGGAATTCCAGTCTTGCGGAACCGGTGAGGGTTTGGTTCTCGTTTCTGAGCCTGATGGCAGCCATGCGACAATAGGCTGAATCGATATCAACACCGATACTATTGCGTCCGGCTTGCATGGCGGCAAGCATGGTTGTCCCCGTGCCGCAGAAGGGGTCAAGGATGGTATCCCCCAGAACGAAAACATCCTCACAAGACGGTGCGCCAACTCGAGTAGTCCTTCTTGTCAATCATGCTCAGGCAGCGCTGTTCTTCGGTCGGCTTCCGATAGCCGCCCGCCTTCCGCTGCATGAGGATGAATTCGATGATGCATGGATTCATCCGGAAGGCAAGGCATCGATCGCCCGTCTCCGAGGATGAACCGATGAATGGTGGTAGCGTTTTGTGCTGGTATCGCGGTCCTCATCGTCTCCTGCTCTTACCGAAGGCACCGACCTGAGCATAAAGGGATCGCGCAAAACTCTCGAAGCTAAGGTCCGTCGCCGGCTCCTTGAAAAAACCCTTCAATCCTTTTGTGCGATCGGAAGGCAGGAAGGCTGTAGAGCTATAATGCCTCTCCCTCACAAGTTGACGATCCAACCGTGGGAGGCATTCTCCTTCTTCATAGGACAAATTTTGTCAGTCAAGGAGAGCTTTCCTGCGGCCGGACCATACCACTGGGAACAACCCCGAACCTTGAAAAGGGTGGGCTGGACCCGCGACGTGCCTTCAAGATCCCCCAAGCCATGGCTTTGGTTGATCCGGTCGCGTGGGTGGTCCGCCACGGGACAAGATCTGTCGACAAAAGCAAAC
This sequence comes from uncultured Syntrophobacteraceae bacterium, assembly GCA_964505935.1. GTDB lineage: Bacteria > Desulfobacterota > Syntrophobacteria > Syntrophobacterales > Syntrophobacteraceae > JADGQM01. Next base: position 6,190 of record CAZDKX010000183.1, on the reverse strand, counting down.
AATTTATTTAATATCTCTAAGATGTTGTTTCCATGGCACGATGAAATGCCGAATGATTTTGAGCCTGGCTGCCTCACCAAGTTGGGAGAAAGCGCATGGCGATTTTGAAGCCCGATCTGAGCATTCTGCCGCCGCCACAACTCAAGTTGTGGCCGGAGCTGGACGCAACGCCGCAGTGGTTTACCCTCTATGGCGGAACGGCTCTGGCGCTCCGCTTTGGCCACCGCGCATCGGCCGATTTTGACTTCTTCTCAAACGAGCCTGTCGACCCGGATGACCTCCTCCGGACGCTTCCCTACCTTAAAGAAGCCGAGCCTGTTCAGGTTGCCCCCAATACCCTGAAATGCCGCGTCGAACGCGGCGGGCCCGTGCTCCTTTCGTTTTTCGGGAATCTTCACCTGGGTCAGGTTGCAGCACGCGATCAGGTGCAGGACCGGTCAGTCTGGGTGGCATCCGTCCTTGATATGGCGGGAACCAAGGTGGCCGTCGTCCAGAAACGCGCCGAGGTCAAGGATTACCTCGATATCGATGCACTCCTCCGGCACGGCATCGACCTTTCGACCGCCCTTGCCGCGGGACGGGTGGTCTACGGCCTGAGCCTCAATCCGCTCATCACCCTGAAGGCGCTCTGCTATTTCGAGGACCTGCCCACCTTACCCGATGACGTCAAAACGCGGCTTCGCGCTGCGGTTGCCGCCGTCGATCCGACCAGGCTCCCTGAGCTCACCCCTTATGCTCAGCGACCGATGGAAGGGGCACGGATGCCATGAAGCCCCTGCCCGCCACGCCCCCCTTGCTGGCGGTAGCGCGCCGGGTCGTCTGGTTCAAGGAACCCGCCGAGGCTCTCGCCGACCCGGTGCACTTTCTGGCACATGTCATGACCTACGGCACAATCGAGGATTTCACAGCCCTGCGGGATGTCGTGGACGAAGAGACTTTCTGCGAGGTGCTGGATCACGCGCCACCGGGTATCTTTGATCCGCGATCCTGGGCCTACTGGAACTTGAAGTGCGGACGACAGCCCCCCCCATCTCTCCCGGTGCGGTCCTGTGACAAGTCCCGCCCTCTACTCGCCGTATAGCTCTTTCAACCGTTCCGGAACGCTCCACTGCACCATCAGGGCCTCGGTTTCGGGCGGCACCAGGTGTGCCCATGGTTCCCCGCATGCCATGCGCCGGCGGACTTCCTCGGCGCTGATGCCCTTCTCCCGGTGCTCCTTCCTCCAGAGAACTTCAGTCGTGAGGCCTGCCGCCGTGAATTGCTCCAGTTTCCGCTCGCCCCATTCATCGTAGATGGTCAGGAAGAACGTGGCCTCCATGGGTACGTAGTAACAGTACAGGGCCGGAAAATTGACGGGAAAGGGCACTACGGAAAAATCGAGCTGCTTCAGACCGGCGCCGAGGAGCACCTCACGGACCATGGTGTAGCGTTCAAAATAGGTAAGGGGATTGGCCCTGGGAGCACTACGACTCGGATCGGCGGGATCATCCCGGGTCAGAGTCGGGTCGGGATTGGTGATGCCGACAATCAGGTGGCGGCAGCGCGACTTGCCGGCCAGCAGGTACTTCAGGTGATCGTTATGAAGGACCTGAAAGCGCCCGTGAATCACACCCTGTTCGACCATCTCTCCCGCCTTCCCAACATCTTCACCCAGCCATTCATTATATTCTCGCATCTGATGGCCGGTAATGCAATGACCGAAACGACGGGAGGGGCTTATCCCCTCCCGATTGCTCTCTTTGCCGGGCGGTGAGGCAGAGGCAGAGCCGGATTAGGGTTCAAAAGCAGCGCCAGGCATTCATTCTTCTTCCTCCATTTCGACGCCCAACCGTTCCCACTGAGCCTTCGCCTCCTCTTCTGCCCGAGCGATTTCCTCGTCGCTCCAGGGGTCGAGCACCAGGCTCTCGGCTACCAGCTGCCAGATATATTTCACCTCGTAGTCGCAATCCGGATAGAACTTGGGCATGCGCCTCATCATCTGATCACGGCAGTTGGAACAGCCCACGACCACTACCGTGGCACCACTTTCCTTGATCTGCCGGTATTTATGGCGAGAGTGGTAAACGGATTCCTGCTCAAAGGGCCCAGGCCAGTTGCCGCCGCCGGCGCCGCAGCAGTAGTTGTTCATGCGCGTGGGCACCATTTCCACGAATTGATCCACGCACTGGGCAAGGATCCAGCGGGGTTCGTCGAAGTAGCCCTTACCGAAATTGCGGACGAGTTCCCGGCCGTGTTTACAGGAGTCATGCCAGGTGAAGATCTTGCCGGCATTGCGGCCCTTGTCGAGCTTGATCCGGCCGCTCTCGATTGCTTCCTTGAGGTAGTCGTAGAGGTAGATGTGTTCGATGTGATTGTTGGGGTCTTCGAGGACGCATTCCTTCATCCCTTTGCGGCAGCCGTAGGAGCCGCCCCCACAGTCGGGCATGATCATGCGGCGGGCGTGATGCTGTCTCATGAAATCGATTTTGCGCTGGGCCAGGATTTTCGTAGCTTCGTAGTTGCCCGTGAACAGTCCCCAGTCGACCGCTTCCCAGTTTTCCGACGGGACCGTCCAATTCTCCCTGGCGGCATAGAAGATCTTCCACCACCACTTCATGTCGTCGTTGTCGGCAAAGACCTCCTTGGAGTTGGGCAGAAAGAAGATTTCCGCATAGTCTTTATCGATGGGAACGTAAAAGCCGGGGCATTCCTCTTCGGCCAGCTCGCGCCCGAGGTCGGACATGAGGAAGAAATAATCCTCCTGAGGAATGGCCATGTTGTTGCCCGTCGCCAGGGCATTCGCGACACCCTTGTGGAGGATGCCCGGGACCTGATCGCGCGGCCGCAGGTGCTTCATGTGGCCCATGATACCCACGATGTCGATCGCCATGGGACAGCCGTGGACGCAGCGGCCACAGCCCGTGCAGAGCCACGGGAATTTCGATTGCACCACCTCCTCCACCAGCCCGAAAGCCAGCATGCGCAGCACCTTGCGGGTATCCCAGCCCTCCATGCCCGGCATTCCCGTGATCGGGCAGCCCGAGGTGCAGGTCCCGCAGGTGAGACAAAGGTTGAGATCGAATTTTTGCAGATACTCCTTAACGGGATTCGTGATTTGGCGATTCACCAGCAACTCTTCCATGTACTCTCCTTTCTCTTGCCACTGTTTCTTCCCGCCAGCTCCGCTTTGAACCGCCGGATTGCTTCAGGAAACAATCTTCTGATCAACACCGAGCGTTCGAGGTCCAGGCTTATGGTGAGGTAGTCGGGGTAGGCGGGATGCGCGGGAGTTGGCTCCGGTGTCTCCAGCAGAGTGGGATAGTCGTAATGTTCTGACTCCATGATGACTTCAATGATAGCCTGCCCTTCCCGGGGAATCCGTTCGAGCCATCCGAGGCGCCGCATGCACTCGAACCGGGCCTGATCCATGATAAAAAAATACGCGTTCATGAGCAGCGTCAACCGCTCAAACGGCTGCTTTTCAAAATCATGGCCGGTTCCCAACCCCAGGGAACGCATGATCAAATCATAGAAGCTGAATTGACTCTCCGGGTTTTCCTCGCATAAGAAGACCACCACCTCATCCGGCAGGTCGTCCCAGCGAGTATGCCGGTCAAAATCGGCTACCGGTTCGAAGAGCCGACGCCATTCCTGGAAACCCACCTCCGCAGCCTTCTGATATTTGTGCGATAGCAATGAAATCACCTTGCCCATGATCACCCATCCCGATTCATTCGAAGATCGATCAACCCGAAGCCGGGTCACCACTCAGAAGGTTACAGAACCTGCCGATCTTGCGTTTCGCCTTCAGAGGCAACCACGAGCCTTGACCGTGTTCAGACTCATCCTGCCGCATCTCGACCGGACACCCTTCGTCTACTCCTCACTCCGGGTCCAAGAGAGCGGATCCGCTCGGTGAACTCATGACAGCACTGGGCAAACTGTGGTCCCATGGCAGCAGAGTTGTAGTAAAGCTCCACGCGTTGCGGGTCCACGCCGATCCGCCCCAGCAGGTCCTTGACGTATGCCACGCGCTTTGCCGCCCGGTAGTTGCCGGAGACATAATGACAGTCGCCCAGGAGGCAACCTGACACCATGACGCCGTCAGCACCTTTTTCCAGGGCCTTGAGGATAAACAGAACATCGACCCTCCCGGTGCAAGGCACCTTCACAATGCGGATGTTAGTCGGGTACTGGAGTCGCATCGAACCGGCCAGGTCAGCCGCCGCATACGAGCACCAATGACAACAGTAACAAACGATGACGGGTTCAAAAGTCTTTTCCATGGCAACCTCTCTGGAAGTTGGCACATCTCGGGCGGGAATCGAACAAAGGACGACAGGACCATTGGCCGCGCTTCCCGCACCTGGGCCAGGGAGCGCGGCCGGTGAGTTAACCGCGGAGATTTAGAATCAAGAAGAAGGGGAAAAGCCCATCAGCCTCGCTCTGAACCCGCCGAAGCCCGGCAGGCCCCTCAAGCCACTTCACCCGAAGCCGAAAGACCTTTGCATGGGAAATGCTCCAATGTGAAAGAAATCATCCTGGCGCTCAGCCAAGGCTCAACAACAGCACCAACCGCTCACCCCCCGCAACGGGGAATGCCCTCACCCCCCTGGTTCCCAAGAGCCTAAGTTTTGGGCACCAGGGGGTGAGAGACCGGGCGAGGGCGTTCTAGCAATCAAGCTAATAGCAATGACACAGATATGTAAAATTGGAAATATCGATGGGAAACCGTTTTTCGGAAAGGGAAAAGGCCCGAAAAGTGCGCAGCCCGCCACATGGCACATCAATTTCCCGAGGGTCCTTCCTTTCAGGGGTGGTTGGAGCTTTGATCTTATAGCAATCCTCTATGTCGAGAGCGCCTTACTATTAACATTACCTATTTTGCCTATCCGACCTTTCAGTCTATGGTTAGCCCGCTATTTTATGAAGTCGGCGGCCAAACCACAATATGAATGTGACCTTGGCCGCATTGCCGTATCGACTTGGGTCTCACTCCCTGCTACTGGACCCGAATATCTCGTATTTTCTATTGGAAAGGAGCTATCCATGCTGAAAAGAGCCTTGGTTTTAAGCCTCATCTTGACTGCGCTGTTGAGCCTGAGTGGTGTTGGGGACGAAGGATCTGGCACGGCCGAAGCAAAGGAAATCCCCACCCTGTCCTTTGCTTACGGTACCGATACACATACCTGTTTGCCCAATGTCGCCATGAAAGATCCCAATGCCTTCGCCAATAAAGCCATGAGGGTCAGGCCAGTCAGCGACACTCAGTTTGAGTTGCTCAAAGATGGCAAGGTAATTGCCTTATTTAATGTGCTTGTTAGCAAAAGCGGTGCTGAATCCGCCACCATGATGGCACAGGGGCACCTGGATACTGTTCTGTGCTCCAATACCGCCATGTTGTCTGCTTATGATGTCGGTACCAACATCAAGATCTTATCTCCCCTTCAAGGTGGGGGAGTCTCCGTGATCATGGACCCCAAAACCGATTTTTACGGCTTTGATGCCTTCAAGAAATACATTACGAACTCGAAGAGTCCGGTCAAGATCGGCTACCATTCTGCCACCAGCGGTCCCAGAATACTGATTGAGTCCGTTTTGCGAGACGCCGGATTGAAGCTTACCGAGGATCCGGCTGATCTGACGGCCAATGTCTTGATGGTTGACCTCAAAGGTCCTCAAAATCTGCTCGGTTCCATTCGAAGCGGCGCCGTGGATGCATGGGTAGGGCCATCCGCCCATCCCGAATATGCGGTTGACCAAGGTCTAGGAAAGATCGTGATGACCTTGAAAGACTTTCCTCCAGCCGGCAAATGGACGACCTTTCCCTGCTGCGTGATGTCGGCTACAGCCAAAGTCATCCAGGAGCATCCTGAGGTTATCGAAGCACTGGTCAGTGTAGTTTCTGATTGCATAGACTATGCAATCAGCAATCCAAAGAAGTTTGCTGAGATTAATTCAACCATAATTGGTGTTAAGGAAGATGTTATCATGGCAAGCAACACAAATATAGTCTACAGCAATGATCCCTCCAAGGAATGGGAACAGGGAATTGATGTTTATTTTTCTGCTATTAAGTCGATGGGTAAATTCAATGGCCGCCTTAAGGAGGCTAATTATGATGTAGTCAAAAAGGAAGTTTTCAATTTTTCATTCCTGGAAAAAGTCAAGGCTGAGAAAATCAACAAATAGCACTGTCGGGTATTTTATT
>CAZDKX010000182.1:0-10096 GCA_964505935.1 uncultured Syntrophobacteraceae bacterium | reverse complement strand
TACGGAAGCCTGTGGCCTAAACATCTTATGCCTTCCTCTCTACTCTACTGGATAAAAAAACCTTAACCGAGGCCCGTCTCATGGTCCTTCACTTCTTCCACGGTGCATGTCAGGGAGCCGCGACCGAGTTGCACCAGTACTTTTCCCCCCGGCTGAACCTCGGCGGCTCGCCGGAGGATCCTTTTCTCCGGCAGGCCGAACGCGATGGCGTAGCCACGGGCCAGCACCGCCAGGGGGCTGAGGCTTTCCAGCCGGGACAGGCAACTTTGCAGCTGAAAGCCGCGCTGCTCCAAATGCCGCTGCACCCGGAGCGTCAGATCCCGGTAGAGTTGGCCGACCAAGGTTTGCAGGTCCTGAATGGCTTTGGTGGGCTGGACCAACAGCAAACGCCGGGCGAGATGGGAATGATGGGTGCGCAGGCGCTCGAGGTATCGAGCGTACGCCAACTGCAGCCGCTCGAGGCGGTCATCCACCAGCAGGCGCAAATCCTGCAACCGCCGTTTCGGGTCGATGAGGCGCCGGTCCAGAAAGTGCAGTCGCTGTCTGTGGCGGTCAAGCTGGTGAAGGATGGTGCGAAGCAGCTGGTCGCGGTGGCCTGTCAGGGCTCTTTGGAGCTCTTCGAGGCGCGAGACCACCCACTCCGCCGCCGCGGTGGGTGTCGGCGCCCGCCGATCGGCGACGAGGTCGGCGATGGTGACGTCGATTTCATGGCCGATGGCGGCAATGACAGGAATCTGCGAGGCCGCAATGGCCCTGGCGACAATTTCCTCATTGAACGGCCAGAGGTCCTCGATACTGCCCCCTCCGCGCCCGACGATCATCACTTCCCATTGAAATTGAGGCTGCAGGGCGTTGGCGGTCTCAATGGCCGCGGCAATCTCAGCCCCCGCCTCCACCCCCTGAACCCGCACCGGGAGCACGGTGACCGTCAACGGATAAGGGCTGCGCTGGAGGATCTTCATGATGTCGCGAATAGCGGCGCCGGTCGGCGAAGTAACAACGGCAAGGGCTTGCGGGCAACGAGGAAGGGGAAGTTTCTTTGCCGGATCAAAAAGGCCTTCGGCCTCGAGCTTCTTCTTCAATTGTTCGAAAGCCAGTTGCAGCGAGCCGCGACCCTGGGGTTCCATGATTTCGACGATGAGCTGGTATTCGCCGCGCGGTTCGTAGACACTGATGCGTCCCTGGCAGATGACCTGCATGCCGTCTTCGGGGACGAATCGCAGATGGCGGTGCTGCATCCTGAAGAAAACCGCCCGGACCTGGCTCTGTTCGTCCTTCAAGGTAAAGTAATAGTGGCCGGATGCCGGGACCCTGAAATTGGAGACTTCCCCTTTCACCCACACGAACCGATAGTTGGCTTCCAGGAGTCCCTTGATCGCCGCGTTCAGTTCCCTGACCGTGAAGACCGACGTTTCGTGTTGGGGGATAGGGGCCGGCATCGGCTTGAGCAGAGGACTCCTTTCTATTCGAACAATTTCGGGTCCATGGCGTCGCGGAGCCCCTCACCGACCACGTTATAGGCGGTAATACTGAGGAAGATGGCACAGCCCGGAAACACCGTCAGCCACCAGGCAAATTCGATATAGTCGCGGCTCTGGGATAGAATATCGCCCCAACTGGGGGTGGGCGGCGGGACGCCAAAGCCGAGGAAACTGAGGCTCGACTCGGTGAGGATCGCCCCCGCAACGCCAAATACCGCCGAAACCAGCACCGGCGCCATGGCGTTGGGAAGCATGTGCAGCAGGATGATCCGCGTATGGGAGGCGCCGAGGGCGCGCAGGGCCATGACGAAATCGAGCTGTTTGAGCTTGAAGAACTCAGCCCGGACGAACCGGGCCACCCCCGTCCACCCGGTGAGGCCGATCACGACCATGATGTTATAGATGCTGGGGGGAAGAAAGGCGATGATGGCGATGATCAGAAAAAAGGTCGGGATCGTCAGCAGGACCTCGATGATCCGGCTGATCAAATGATCCACCCAGCCGCCGAAATAGCCGGCCAGTGAGCCCAGCAGGATCCCGATCACCAGGGCGATCCCCACCGCCACAAAACCCACCGATAAGGAGATTCGGGAGCCATGGATCATACGGCTGAGCACGTCCCGACCGCTGTCATCGGTGCCGAGCCAGTGCCGGCTGCTCGGGCCGGCGAGGCTTTCCAGCAGGTCGTATTCCGTGGGTGAATACGGCACCGGTGGCCAGACGGCGATATCTCCCCGGCCTTCAATATTTCCCTGCAAGATGAAAGGGGCATGTTTCTTGAGGTCCTTCCAGGTGTAGGGCCCAACCCCCTCCGCGCCCGAAAAAACCGGCCAGTACCACTGGCCCTGGTGAGAGAGAAAGAGGGGACGATCATTGGCCAGGAGAGGCGCGAAGATGGCGATGAGAAACAACAGCAGAGTGACCCAGAGGCCGGCCACGGCCAGGCGCCTTTTCTTGAAATGATGCCAGACCATTTGCCAGTAGGAACGGGGGGTGGCGGCCGCGGCAGGTCCTGCGACGGTGGGCAATGAGTCCTCCTTTCCCGCGGTCATTCGAGCTTAATACGCGGGTCGAGCACGGCGTAAAGGAGATCGGAGAGCAGCAAACCTACCAGGGTCAAAAGCGCCGAGATGGTGGTGATGGCCATGATCACCGGGTAGTCACGGCTGAGGACCGCCTCGAAGCCGAGCTGGCCCATGCCGGGAATGGAAAAAATGCTTTCGATGATCACACTGCCGCCGAACATGGCCGGCAGCAGGAAAGCCAGCAAAGTTACAATGGGCAGCAGGGCATTGCGGAAAGCGTGCTTGAAGATCACCATCCGTTCACTCAATCCCTTGGCTCGAGCGGTCCGGATGTAGTCCTCCCGCACGACTTCGAGCATGTTGGCCCGCGTGAGCCGGGACAGATAGGCGAATCCGCCGTAGGTGAGGCAGATGATGGGCAGAATCAAATGCCAGAGCCGGTCGCCGAGCCAGGAGAAGAAGGGCCACTCTTCCGCCCCGATGGAAGAGATGCCGTAGACCGGGAGTACGTCCCAGAAATCGCCTCCCCCCAGGAGCATGATCAGCAGGACTGCCACCCAGAAACTGGGGAGGGAATAGAGAAAGAAAAAAAAGAGGGTCATGAGCCGGTCGGCCAGGGTCCCCGAGCGCGTCGCCGAAAAGATGCCGCAGGGGATCGCAATCAAATAAACCAGGAAAATGGAAATGACGTTGAGCTGAATGGTAATCGGCAGGCGTTCGGCGATCTTGTCCCAGACCCTCCGGTGGTCCTTGTAGGAGGTGCCGAAATCAAAGGTGAAGACCCGTTTCACCCAGAGTAGATACTGAATGGGCATGGGTTGGTCGAGGCCGTAAAGCTTCTTCGTTTCCTCAATGATCTGCTGAGACATGGTGCGATCGCTCATCTGGCCCTGGGCACTCATTTGCAGTTTCAGCGCGGCGGGATTTCCCGGTGCCAGCTGAATGATCAAGAACGTGATGAACGTAATGCCAAGCAGGGTCGGGATGATCTGCAGAAGCCTCTTGGCAAGATAGGCCTTCATGGATGCTGCCTTTCTTTCTGGGTACGATGCTCAGGACCGGCTACACTCTACACAGCGGAATGCTTCGGGTCAAGATTTTGGGCGATGGCCACGCAGAACATGAAGCAATCACCTCACATCCGTGGCGCTATGCTTCGAAAAGTTGCGGGTTGCGAGTTGCGGGTTGCGAGTTACGACTTGCGAGTTGCGAGTTACCAGTGGCAGTTGCCTGTCAACCGCGGTCCTTTTCATGTGTCTTCGGGTGTCCCAACGGGACATGAAATACTTCGTATTGAAAGAGGGTGCTTTATGATTGGACAGGCCCCATGCTCCTGTGATGGAATGTGAAGCGACCGGTTGAACATTCTGCATCACCACCCAGGCCTATCCTGGAATCCCCTCCCTCGACGGGAGGGGTTGGGGGAGGGTGTGGAAGCCGATGAACAACATCCGCCCGGCTTTTTCCATCAGGGGGAAGGCGTTGTGAGCCACCTTGAAATCATCATTTGTCACTGAGGAGCATGGTAATGGGAACAGAAGAAGATGTCTATGAGGCCCTGGCAGCGCATCTGGATCGCCTACCCGCGGGTTTCCCCAGCACGCCCGACGGCGTGGAATTGCGGATTCTGCGGCGCCTCTTCTCGCCGGAGGAAGCGGCCCTCGCCCAGTACCTTACCCTCAAGCCCGAGGGTGTGGAAAAGATCGCAACCCGCCTCCCGAAACCGATCGAGGAACTGGGACCGCAGCTGGAAACCATGGCCAAAAAGGGACTCATCTTCCGTCATCGCAAAGGCGATCAGGTCCGCTACATGGCCGCCCAGTTCGTGATCGGCATCTGGGAATATCACGTCAACGATTTGGACCCGGAGCTGATCAACGACCTGAATGAATACTTGCCATATTTCTTCAAACAGATCAGTAACCTGAAGACCCCTCAGCTCCGCACCATCCCGATTTCCAGGGCCTTGCCTTCCGAGCAGACCATTGTGGACTACGAGAAGGCTCGTGAGATCCTCAGGGGACAGGAGGTAATTGTCGTCGCTCCCTGTATTTGCAGGAAGGAACGGCAAATCATGGGAGAAGGCTGCGACCATCCGCTGGAAACCTGCCTGGTGTTTGGCACCGGGGCCCGATACTATCTGGAAAACGGGCTCGGGCGGGCCATCGATCAGCAGGAAGCCCTGCGCATCCTGGACGAGGCCGAGGAAAGCGGGCTGGTGCTGCAGCCTTCCAACTCGCAAAAGGCCGTCAACATCTGCTGCTGCTGTGGCTGCTGCTGTCAGATTCTGAAGAATCTCAAAAGACTGCCAAACCCGGCCGAGCATGTCGCTTCAAACTATTTTGCCCGTGTCGATCGCGATCTCTGCACAGGTTGCGGCATCTGTTCTGACCGTTGCCCGATGGAAGCCATCGTAATCGAGGAAGCCGCTGCCGTCCGCGGCACCCAATGCATCGGTTGTGGCCTCTGTGTGCCCACATGTCCCGAAGAAGCGATAACCCTGATCGCCAAGCCGGAAGCCGAACGCTACACCCCGCCAAGGCAGTTCTTCCAGACCCATGAGAAAATCGCTGCTGAGCGTCGGGCCAAATAACGCGAGTGTGATCAGACGGAGTGCGCTTCCTGGCGTCTCGGAAGATTGCTGGTTCCCAAGCTCCAGCTTGGGAACCCATCCGGTTGGAGCTCCAGCTTCTTCCATCCGTGGGGCTGACTCTCATGCGGGAGCGGTGCGCGAAGCGGGAGCTTCGAATCCGCGTTCCCAAGCGGGAGCTTGGGAACGAGCAAAAAAGGCTGCGGCACCACCTTTTGGGACATCCCGCTAGAGCTTCCAGATCCCCGGAATAGCCTGGCCGCACTTGGCGCACTTGCCGTCCTGCAAATGCACGGTCTGAACGCGGTAGCCGATTCGCTCGATCACCCGCGTTTTGCATTGCGGGCAGGTGGTGTGCTCTGCCTCGTGACCAGGCACGTTGCCGATATACACGAAATGGAGCCCCTCCTCGAGGGCGGTCTGCCGGGCCTGCTCGAGGGTCGCCACCGGGGTGGGGGGGAGGCTTCTCAACTTGTAGAGCGGCGTGAAGCGGGTGAAATGGAGCGGCACGTCTGGGCCGAGCTCGGTCTTGATCCAGCGGCTCATGGCCCGGAGTTGCGGCAGGTCGTCGTTCTTGCCCGGCACGATCAGGGTGACGATCTCGGTGTGAACCTTTCGCTCCTTGAGCTGTTTGAGGGTTGCCAGCACCGGATTGAGGGTGCCTTCGGTAAGCTCCCGGTAGTATTCATCGGTGAAGCCCTTCAAGTCAATGCAGGCGGCATCCAGGACCTGGCAGAGGTCCTGAAGCGGGGTGGGATTGATATAGCCGTTCGAATGGACGACCTTGAGAAGCTTCTGTTCCTTGGCCAGGCGGCCCAAATCAAGCATGTATTCGATGAAGATGGTGGGCTCCACGTAGGTCGAGGCGATGGAACGGCACTGGCTGCGAGCGGCGGCTTCGACCGCCTGCTCGGGGGGGAGGCGGTAATTGAGCGTGTTGTCCGGTCTGGCCTGGGAGATCTCCCAGTTCTGGCAGAACTTGCAGTTGAGGTTGCAGCCGGCGGTGGCCAGAGAAAAGGAGAGGGTACCCGGAAGGACATGGTAAAAGGGCTTCTTCTCGATGGGGTCCACGTGCACCGCGCAGGGGTTGCCGTAGACCAGGGAGTAGTACTGGCCGTTGCGATTCTCCCGCACCCGGCAGTACCCGCGCTCACCTTTGTCCACCTCGCAAAAACGGGGACAGAGTTCGCAGCGAATGCGTCCGTCATCCAGAGCGGTGAAATAGGGAGAAAGCTTTTGTCCCAGGAATCCTTTCTCGAGGGTTTGGCCATGGCTTGCGAGCGGCAGGGAAAGGCCCTCGAAGGTTGTCAAGCCTGCAAGAAAAAAGGCGCATCGTCCGCATTGCAGCAGAAAGTCGCGTCTGCTCAGGTCTTTTCCCATGGTGGTTCGCTCCCTCTCTTTCCTCCGAACCTGTCAGGACGGTCCGTCTGCCGGCCGGCAGCGTGTCAACCATAACCTATTCCCGTTTAGGAATGAAAGCCGCTCCCACATGTTTCCTTTCAAGAACGGCAAAAGGTGGCGCTAGCCGCTGAGGGCTCGGGCCAGGAGCACCATCAGGACCACCAGCGATAAACACACCTGGAGCATCATGAGCAGTTTGGCGGCGGGCGTGGTCGGGGTTTCCGTGGTGGGGCCGAAGGTGGCGCTGGTGTTGAACGAAAGGAACAGATAATCCACCAGAGTCGGAGCGTTCTCATCGGGAAACGCAGGAAACAGAAACGCGCCTCCAGGAGTGATCCGGTCCAGAAACCAGTACCAGGCCGTAAAGACAAAAACTCCCATGAAATAGACGACCACCACGTCCCAGAGTTGCAGCAGAGGTTGCCCCTGTTTCATTTCAGCGGTGAGCAGCACCGCCCCGACATTTACCACCAGGTGGACGACCGCCAGGGACAGATAAACCGCCACAACGGGGATGATGAGTCGCTCGAAGGGCTTGACAATCGCGATGAGACACGCCACTGCCAGGACGACCAAAACGATGCCGCCCAGATTTTCAAAGGTGGTCACGAGCTGGTTCCCCCAGGCGCTCAAGACCCCGCTCCCGGCCAGATTGTCGCTCACCAGATAATCAAGGGCGTGGATCATGATCATGGCGATCAGAAATTCTCCACGCTGCCACCAGGTGGACAGGAAACTCAAGGCCTTACAAGCGATTGGGTTGGCTTTCGAGTATTTCGGGGCGGTTTCTGAAGCTTCTCTCATGGGCTGCGACGATCCGGACGAGGTCAGAAGACATCCGCGGAAAAGGTGTAGATCTCGGTTGCCTGGTCTTTCCAGGCATCCTTCGGCAGTCCGGCTTTCTGGCAGGTATGTTCCAGAAACGTGGTGCGATCCCAGCCGTAATCGGTAGCGACCTGCGGCAGGAGCAGCCCGGAAGAAGCGCCCCTTCTCATGAGGAGGCCATGCTTCCCCACCTGAATCTCCTCGACGCTGGTGATCCTCTGGAAGGGGGTGAGCACGGAAATCTCGATTGCCAGGTCTTTCCGTTCATCGGCCTTCACGGGATCGAAACGCGGGTCCTGAAAGGCTGCTGCCAGCGCCATTTCCGCTACCACCGTCCCCAGCGGTCGGTCGGCGGCCAGGCGGCCGATACAGCCCCGGAGCTGGCCATGTTTCTTCAGCGTGACGAAGGCGCCGCGGGTTTCTTTGAGGCTGGCCGGCAGATGGTCGAGGTTGGGAGGCTTCTGCCCGAGCAGCTTCGCCTCGATGCTCTCCCTGGCAATCCGGTGCAGCAGCGCTTTTTCTTCAGCGTTTAGACCCAGGTCCCCGCCGACCTTCGGCGGTTCGGCTGATCGGGCTCCTTCTCCGCCGCCCGCCTCGCGCCAGATCGCTGCCGCCATGTACCCCACCACTCTGCTGCGATCGCCGGTGACATCACCGGAGTTGGCCGCATGCAGGACCCGGCTCTTCGTTGCCCCCAGGCGCTGGGCGGTCAGCATGGTCGCCGCGATCGGCCCGCCCCCGCAGGCTTCGCATTGGCCGCTTTCGAGGTCCCGCAGGAGACCTTCCGGATCGAACGCCGCCACCCGGTCCAACACCACCCGATCCAGGCGTTTGGCTTCGTCCGAGGAGTGAAAATGCGACAGATCCGAACTGGCTACCAGGAGGACCGGTTTGTCCCTGAGGCAAGCGGCGAGGGTTTCCGCAAGCCATTGGCAGGTGCCGAGGTCCTGTTCTCCCATCACCAGGGGGACGAGCCTGGCTCCTGGAAGGACCGTCTGCAGAAAGGGCAGTTGAATTTCCAGGGCGTGTTCTCGGGCATGGGCTTCAGGGATGAACCGGATGCGCCGGTCCCGTTTTTCCAACGCCGTGATCACGTCCCGATCAAGGTCCATCACCCCCAGCGGGGTCCGAAAACCGCCCCGATCATAAACGGAGACCCCGGTAAAACGGGCATGGTGGCTCGGGGCGATCACCACCACGGTGGAGAATTGCCCCTTTTCCAGGAGCTTGTAGGCATGGGCCGCCACCTGACCGGAATAGACATACCCGGCGTGGGGAGAAACGATCGCGATCACCTGGCCGGGGATGTCCGTGGGCGGCACATGGCTCAGAAATCCCTCGATCATCTGACGCAGTGCTTTCGGCTCCGCCGGATACCAGGTGCCGGCCAGGACCGGTTCGCGAACCGCTTCCGCCGATGCGGGAACATCCCCCACGGTGGTGGCAGGCGCTCCGGCCAAACCGGCAAGGCAGGCCAGGATGAAGAGCAGGCGGGAGCAGCATCGTTTTCTTGCACTGAATGGGTTTTCCATACTATGCTCGCGGTAAGAGGTTAGTGTGAGTAACAGGACGGAAAACAGTGCCTAACAAAGCGGGAGTTTGTCAATGCGAATCGTCAGGTTTCTGGATGAAAACGGCAGCGAACGCTATGGCCATGATTTTCACGATGGCCGAGCCGAGCTGCTTGAAGGAGATCTTTTCCTGGGGTTTGGGAAAACGGGAGCGCGGGTGGCCGTCCGGAAACTCCTCGCCCCTCTGAACCCTCCGGCCATTCTCTGTATCGGCCTCAACTACCGGCAGCATGCGGCCGAAACGGGCATCAAGATCCCTCAATATCCGGTGCTCTTCATGAAGAATCCGGCCGCCGTAGCGCATCCGGGCGATCCCATCATCCTGCCCGGAGCCTGCCTGAACCAGCCCCAGGTCGATTACGAAGCGGAACTGGTGGTGGTCATCGGGAAGCCAACGCGGAATGCGCCTGTGGCCAAGGCCCTGGAATATGTCCTGGGCTACACTGCGGGCAATGACGTTTCCGCCAGGTGGTGGCAGAAACACGCCGGGGCTTCCCAATGGATTCGGGGCAAGAGTTTCGACACCTTCTGTCCCCTGGGGCCTGAGCTGGTTACTGCCGATGAAATCCTCGACCCCCAGACGCTGCGCCTGCGCTGCCTTCTGAATAACGAGGTGATGCAGGACAGCAATACCTCCGATATGATCTTTTCCGTGGCGGAGCTGGTCGCCTTCCTATCGGAGGGAACGACGCTCCTTCCCGGGACCGTTATCCTCAGCGGCACTCCCAGCGGCGTAGGGTTCGTAAGGCAGCCGCCGGTCTACCTCAAGTCCGGCGATGTGGTTACCGTTGAGATTGAGGGCATTGGCACCCTGACCAATCCGGTGGTGGAAGAGAAGTGACGGGCTGCGAGTTGCGGGTTGCGGGTTGCGAGTTGCGAGTTGCGAGTTGCGAGGGGGGGAGCTCTGTTTTGTCGACGCATGAGGGATGTCAGATGCCCTTTTCGTGTCCCTTGGTGTGACTTCGTGGATGATAATGATGGTCAGTTACTTTGGGACAGTGCGTTAGATGGCGATGGCGGAGGGGGGGAGGCGGCGTGACGATTGCTGAGAAGACAAGGCGGGCGGCTGAAGTGCTTGGTGCTGCCGACGCCGTATTGATCACGGCTGGGGCGGGGATGGGCGTGGATTCGGGGTTGCCTGATTTCCGAGGCCGGGAGGGTTTCTGGAGAGCTTACCCCCTCATCGCCAAACTCGGGTTATCA
>CAZDKX010000181.1:1881-10121 GCA_964505935.1 uncultured Syntrophobacteraceae bacterium | reverse complement strand
TGAGCGAGGGCAGGGGACGCATTCTCGTGGTGGATGATGAGGAGAGCATCCGGCGGAACCTGCGGGTCTATCTCGAGGACGAGGGGTTCGCGGTGAGTGACGCGGAGAGCGGTGAAGAGGCGCTCAAGATGCTTACCCCCCAACGCCTTCGAGGCAGCCATCGTCGACATCCGCCTGCCGGGAATGGACGGCAATGCTTTCATCGAGCATGCTCACCAGGTGGACGGGCGGCTGAATTTTCTCATCTTCACGGGGTCCGTGGGATACCAGCTGCCGGAGCGACTGGCGGGGATGGGGGTGAGACCATCGCAGGTCTTCATGAAACCGCTGAACGATATGACGGTGATGGTCGACTCCCTCAGAGGGCTGCTGGCGAGTGACGAGGAGCAGGAGGAGACGAAATGAGGCCGGAGAGTGCCATGAAGGTTGGTGGTTGAGATAGGTTTTTGGAAGGACATGGGAGCGCAGTTGTGAAGATCTTGGTTGGCAATGATCAGGACAGGCCGCCGTTGGTGAGCCCCCTGATCTCCATACTTGTCCTGGTGCTGCTGTCGATCGGGGCGTTCCTGATCGTCTCGCAGCATTACATCAACGCCCTGTTTGGGGACGTCGAGAGCCAATACCGCCAGGGCCTCATCAGCATTGTGACGGTCGCACGCAACGCGGTCGAGCCGGTGCTGCGAAAGGTCCGTGCCGGTGAAATCAGTCCTGCGGACGCGATTGAGATGATACGGCCAATGATCCGTGCCATGACCTATGAGGATCAAGACGGCCTGAATTACCTTTTCATGAGCACCCAGGACGGCACCACGCTGGTTCAACCCTTCGATCCTGACCAAGAGATGAAAAATAGGCTGGCGCTGCAGGACGTCAAAGGGGTCTTCATCCTCAAAGAACTCATCAAAGCATCCAAGGCGCATCCGGAAGGGTCTTTCGTCAGGTACCATTATCCACATTTCCCGGACAATAAGATCCAGGAAAAACTCACCTATGTCATAAGCCTGCCGGAAATTGACTCGTATATCGGTACCGGCATGTATATCGAAAAGATGCTCCAGAAACAGCGTGGAGTCTTAGCAAACGTTAAATACGCCGCCGTCTGTTTGCTGATTGTGGTCCTGATCCCGATTGCCGTTTCGGTCTTCACCATGCTCAATAGAAACCGCCGGTTGCTGGCGGAAGTCGGGATCCGCAAAAGGGCGGAGGAAGAGCTTGAAAAGCTGGCGGCGATTGTCCGGCACAGCAGTGAGCTGGTGAATCTCTGTCAGCCGGATGGTCGCATGGTTTTCCTCAACGAGGCCGGGTCGCGGATGCTCGGCATCGATCCTGAAGATGTGGAAAAGACCCATATCTTGCAAGTGATCCCCGATCATTGGAAAAGCCTGGTTGAGAATGAAGTGTTGCCGACGATCCTGGCGGGCGGCAGCTGGGAAGGGGAGTTGCAGTACGTCAATCTGAAGACCGGCGATTTGACCGACGTTCACGCCCTGGCTTTTGCCATGGATGATCCACACACCGCGGATCACCAATATCTGGCGAATATTTCTCTCGATATCTCCCTGCGAAAGCGTGCCGAAGAGAGGATGCGGGAGAATGAAGCGCGACTGAGCAGCATCATCCAAAACATGCCCGGCTTCGTTTTTCAGTTCACGGCAAAGGATAGCGGCGAGATGGGAATGACCTATGCCAGTGAAGGCCTGACCGAGCTTTTCGGGCTGTCGCCAGACTTCGACATCATGTCCCGGGAGTTCCTTGCTCACCTCCATGAGGAGGACCGGGAAGGGTTTGTCGCCTCTGTTGAGAAAGCGGTGGCGAAGGGGGCCCCGTGGGCATTTGAAGGCCGCTTCATCAAAGATTCGGGCGAGGTGATATGGTTCCACGGCCAGTCCACGCCGACCCGCCATGAGGATCAGCTGGTCTTCGACGGGGTTTTGATGAACGTCACGAAGCGGAAGCATGTGGAAGAGGAGCTCAAGGCCAGCGAGTCCATGCTCCGCAGTCTTTTCGCAGTCACCCCGATTGGCATAACCTTTTGCAGGGACCGGGTGATTCTGGTTGCGAACGAGTTCATGTGCGACCTGATGGGATATAGCCAACAGGAATTGGTGGGGGATACCGGGCGAAAATTCTTTGTTACCGAGCAGGAGTATGAAGAGGTGTGTCGGGAAATTGACTCGCAGATTCCTCTAACAGGATGTTGGAGTACCGAGACCCGCCATGTGCGGAAAGACGGCTCAATCCTTGACGTCATCCTGTCGGGGGCGCTGCTGCGCGCGGAAGATCCCTCCGCGGGTCACGTCATAACCGTCCGGGACGTCACCCAACGCCGCCGTGCCGAGGCGGAGGCCCAGCGGTTGCGCAACTATCTCAGCAGCATCATCGATTCGATGCCTTCGGTGCTGGTGGGGGTGGATGAGAACGGTTGCGTGACGCAATGGAACGCCGCGGCGGAGCGGACCACGGGGGTGAAGGGGGAGATGGCCAGGGGGCGTCCCCTCGACCAGGTGCTCCCCATGCTGCGCCGTCAGCTGGACGAGTTGCGGCAGACGATGCGGACGCGCACCGTGACGACCCAGGCCAAGGTGCCCCGGGTTGTGAACGGTGAGCTGTGCTACGAGGACGTGACGGTCTATCCGCTGATGAGCAACGGTGTCGAGGGAGCGGTCATCCGGGTGGATGACGTCACCGAGCGGGTGCGCATCGAGGAGATGATGGTGCAGTCCGAAAAGATGCTGTCGGTGGGGGGGCTGGCGGCGGGGATGGCCCATGAAATCAACAACCCGCTGGGCGTGATCCTCCAGGCGGCGCAGAACATCCTGAGGCGGGTGTCGCCGGACTTGCCGGCCAACGTCCGGGCGGCGGAAGAGTGCGGTATCAGCCTCGACCGTCTGCAGCAATACCTGGCGCGCCGGGAGGTCCTGATCTTCCTCGAAGACATTCGGCGGAGCGGCGAGCGGGCCGCCGACATCGTGGCCAACATGTTGAGCTTCAGCCGGAAGGCCGAAGGCGGAGGGGTTCCCGTCGACATGGCGGAACTGCTCGATCGAACGGTCTCATTGGCGGCCAGCGACTATGACTTGAAGAAGCGCTACGACTTCCGGCAGATCAACATCGTGCGGGAGTATCAACCCGCAGTGCCTCGGGTAGTCTGCGAGGCCGGCAAGATTCAGCAGGTCTTTCTGAATATCCTTCGCAACGGTGCCGAGGCGATGATGGCGTTAGGGAAAGCCGGTCGCCCGGCGCAGTTTGTTTTGAGAGTTTTGCGTGACGGCGTGATGGTCCGCGTGGAAATCGAGGACAACGGTCCCGGCATGGATGAAGCCACGCGCAGAAGAGTGTTCGAGCCCTTCTTCACCACCAAACCGCCCGGCTCGGGTACCGGTCTCGGCTTGTCGGTGTCCTATTTCATTGTGACGGAAGATCACGAAGGCTCCATGTCGGTGGAGTCGAGTCCCGGGATGGGATCCCGCTTCGTCATCCGGCTGCCGGTGATGGGACAGCGAAGACGGGGGAAGGACTGAAACAGCGGCGGCCGTCCACCTTTTCGGCGCATCGTCCGCCCTGCATCAGAGAGCGCGTTTTGAGTTGCGGGTTTTTCCGGATGAAGATATGGTTCGCGTGGAGATCGAGGACAATGGGCCGGGAAGGGCGGTTTGAGGGAGGGTCATGGAAGAGCATCTTACACTGCTGACGATTGACGACGAAGAACCCATCCGGCGGAGCATTCGCGGCTTCTTTGAGGATTCGGGTTTTGAGGTGTGGGAGGCCGGCGATGGTCAGGAAGGCCTGGCGATCTTCCGTGATCGGCACCCCGGGGTGGTCCTGGTCGATCTGGGAATGCCGGGAATCAGCGGATTGGAGGTGATCCAGAAACTCGCCGAAGAGGCGCCGGAGACCCCCCTGGTGGTGCTTTCGGGTACGGGAGTCATCAGCGATGCCATCGGCGCCATCCGCAAGGGTGCCTGGGACTATGTGATGAAACCGGTAGCGGACATGGCGGCCCTCGAGCACGTGGTGAAGAACGTGCGGGAGCGGGCCAGACTGCGGGAAGAAAAGCGCCGATACCAGGAGAAGCTTGAGGATGAAGTGTTTCTGCGTACGCAGGAACTTTCAGCCCTCAACGAACGGCTGAAGGCGGTGGTGAGATCTTCGCGTTCCGTCATGGCGTGCACGTCAATGGGTGACGTGACGCGGCAGCTGCTCCAGGAATTTGCTTCCCTCATGACCTGTGAAGCCGGCTCTCTCTACCTTCAGGAAAACGGTCAGCTGGTGCTGAGGGATAGTCTGGACCGGCGGCAGACAGCGGTCCGCATACCGCTCCCGGCACCCGAGACCTCCCTGCTGGGCAAAGCCCTGACTGATAAGCTGCCGGTCCTCATTCCTCATTGTACTGCTGATTCCGGGACCTCCTGGGGCGACGGGAAGAGCGTGGCGGAAGGGTCCTTGCTTGCCTTTCCTTTCATTGAAAGCCCCGGGGAGCCACTCGGTGTCGTGGAGCTGTACCGGAAGGGTCCCCTGCCTTTTACGGAACAGGACCGTGAAATCGGTGCCGTGCTCGCTTCCTATGGCTGTGAAGCGATCCGGGCGGCGTGGGCCACGGAATCCCTCTGCCAGAGTGAGAAAAAGTACCGGGAGCTGGTGGAGAACATGAACGAAGCCCTCTTCTCACTCGATGCCGACGGCAGGATCACTTACATGAGCCCGGTGATTGAGAGCATGACCGGGTATCGCCTGGAGGATGTCCTCGGCCACGATTTTCGGCAAGTCGTCGTCCCTCGGTACTTGGATCAGGTGGGGAGGGATCTCCGAGAAGTGATGACAGGGGGGGTCCTCCAGGCGGAATTTGAAATCCGCAAGAAGTCGGGTGAGCTCTTCTGGATTCGCTCATCAAGCCGTCCCGTCTTCAAGGGGGAGCGTATTGTCGGCGTGCAGGGCATTTTCGCCGATATTTCGGAGCACAAGGCCGCCGAAGTCAAGCTGGAGAGGCGGGCCTTCGAGCTTTCGGTGCTCAACGACCTGGCGCGAGAATTGGGCTTTGACCTCACCCTCGGTGCTGCCGTGCAGACCGCTCTCAAACATGTAGACCGCTCTATCCAGCCCGACATGGCCTTGATCTTTGTGATGGAAGAGGACGAACTGGTCTTGAAAGGGCTTGTGCCGGAAAGGAACGGCCCTCCACCTGGAGCCATTTCCCGCCATCGCATTGGTGAGTGTCTCTGCGGCCTGGCGGTGAGCGAGCGGATGCCGATCTTTTCCAGTGATATCGAAACTGATTTCCGATGCAGTCATAACGAATGCAAAGAAGCCGGCCTGCGTTCCTTTGGGGCGTTGCCGCTGCTCAGCGCCGACGAGATCATTGGGGTTCTGGGGGTCGCCTCACTGCAGGAAAGGCGTTTCGAGGAGCAATCAGGCTTTCTGGAGGCGCTGTCCAACGAGATCGCCATCGGCTTGAAAAACAACCTCCTCTACCATAGGGCCGAGAATTTTGCCCTGGAATTGCAGGCCCGCCTGGTGCAGATCGAGGCGGCGGAAAAAGAAAAGGCGGAGCTCACCAGGCAGCTGAATCAGGCTCAGAAAATGGAGGCCATCGGCACCCTGGCCGGGGGGATCGCGCATGATTTCAATAATATCCTTTCGGCCATCATCGGCTATACCGAAATCACCAAACTGAAGATTGACCAGCCTTCCCTGCATCGTTACCTGGATCAGGTGCTGAACGCCTGCGAGCGGGCCAAGGACCTGGTTGCTCAAATCCTTACGTTCAGTCGGGTAACGGAACTGGAACGAAAGCCGGTCGATGTCACCTCCATCACCAAGGAGGCAATCAAACTGCTGCGCGCCACCATTCCCTCCATCATCGAGATTCGCCATAGAGTCGCCTCGGACGTCCAGGCGGTCCTCGCCGATCCGACACAGATTCACCAGGTATTGATCAATCTTTGCACCAACGCGGCTCACGCCATGCGGGAAAAAGGCGGCGTCCTCGGCGTTGAACTGGCAAACGTGGAGGTCACCCCGGAGATGACCCTGTCACAACTGGATGTGAGTCCCGGTTGTTATGTGATGCTGACGGTAAGCGACACAGGAGTAGGCATTGCGCCCGACGTCATGCACCGGATCTTCGATCCCTTTTTTACGACCAAGGTGAAAGGGGAAGGCACCGGCCTCGGACTCTCGGTGGTTTATGGGATTGTGAAGGACTTTGGAGGCGCTATCACGGTGGAGAGTGAGCCTGGCGTCGCCTCCGTTTTTCGGGTATATTTGCCGGCCATCACGGATCTGGCGGAAGCGGGTGAGGAGTCGAGCGAGCCGCTTGCCGGCGGCGATGAACGCATCCTCTTCATCGATGACGAAGAGATTTTGATGGAAATGGGACGCGACATTCTCGAAGAGCTGGGCTACCGCGTAACGGCAGCCACCAACAGTCAGAAAGCCTTGGAGCTTTTTCGTGCGCGGCCCGGCGAATTTGATCTCGTCATGACGGACATGACCATGCCCGGGATGACGGGGGCCGATCTCTCACGGGAAATCCTGCAGATCCGGCCGGATATCCCCATTATCCTTTGCACCGGCCTGAGTGAAATGATCAATGAAGAAAAGGCCATGGCGATGGGGATCAGGGAGTTCGTCATGAAACCGCTGAATCTGAGGAATATTGCGGAGCTGGTTCGGAGGGCTCTGGGGAAAAGATAGAGATGAAAGACTCGATTCGGGTGGCCATCGTTCAGCCCAAACCGCACCCTTCTTTTGACGATCCCAGAAATCTGGGGCACGCTCTGATGCTGCTGGAAAAATGCCGGGGGGAGAAGCTCGATGTGGTCTGCTTCCCGGAGTACTTCCCCTACCAGGGGGAGAAGGAATTGGGGACTGCGGCCAAGCAGCTCAACACCTACCTGATAGCCGGATTGGTGGAGGCCGACGGCGATAAACTCTACAATACCGCAACCCTCTTCGACCGATCCGGGCGGGTATTCGGGCGACAGCGCAAGCGCCATCTGGGCGTGCTCGAACGGGAACAGATGGGGATTGCGGCGGGTGACGGCATCTTTCGCGTTTTCACCACCGACTTCGGGAAGATCGGCATGGCGGTCTGCATCGATTTCTGGGGACAGCCCGAGGCTGCCCGGCAGCTGGCGGACCAGGGGGTGGATATTGTCTTCAACCCCGCCATCTTTCCGCTCCTCCGCGGCCACTGGAAGCATGGGGCCCTGGTGCGGGCCTTTGACAACTTTGTTCCCGTGGTGGGCGTCAATACCGCGGATTATAATGCGCTCATCAATGGCCGGCGGCTCCATCAGCAGGGTGGCCGCAGCTTTGTCATTCAACTGCCCCGGGTCCTCGACCGAGAAGACTTCCGGCGCTGGTTCAAGAGCCTCGATACGGTTCAGGACTGGGTAAGGCTGGAGCTTGACGAGCTGGAGCAGAGGCAGATTGTGGAAGTGGATCTCCGCACCGCCAGGCGCTTCCGACGGGAGTTCCTGGCGCGGTTCGGCGTCCAGCGCTGACCGTTGTCCGGAAATACCTTGCCGGCATTTCAGTCTTTTTTGTACCACGAAGAACACGAAGAGCACGAAGCAATCACTTCGTGCTTTTGTTCTTCGCCGTGGGAGTATCTCTCTTGATTTTTGAGCCCCCCGGGGGACGCCAGCATGCTGACGCTTACCGAGAAAAGGAAGGAAGAGCTGCCGTGACCGCCAGGCCAAAGCGTAACATCTATCTCCAGATGAAGACCCTGAAAGAGGCGCGCGAGCTGTGGCAGAAGCAGACCTCCTCGTGTCGTTGTGCCGTGGAAACGATCCCGACGGTCGCATCCCTCGACCGCATCCTGGCTCAGCCGGTCTTTGCGGCGAGGTCCGTTCCCCATTATCACGGAGCGGCCATGGACGGCATTGCCGTGCGGTCGGAGGAGACTTTCGGCGCCAGTGAAGTCAACCCCCTTCGCCTGGTGCTGGGCACCTCGGCTTTCGAGGTCGACACGGGAGATGCGATGCCGGAAGAGGCCGATGCCGTGATCATGGTCGAGCACGTCGAGCCGGTTGGTGCGGGTGAAGTGGAGATCCGGGCCGCGGCCTTTCCCTGGCAGCATGTGCGCAAGGTTGGTGAAGACATTGTGGCCAGTGAGCTGCTGTTGCCTCAGCAGCACCGGGTTCGCCCCGCGGACCTGGGGGCGCTGCTGGCCGGCGGGGTGCTCGAAGTCCCGGTGTATGCGCGCCCGCGAGTCTGGATTCAGCCCACCGGGA
>CAZDKX010000181.1:0-1781 GCA_964505935.1 uncultured Syntrophobacteraceae bacterium | reverse complement strand
GGAAGAAGCGGTGCGGATACGCCTCCTCCGTCCCGAAGAGCAGCTTGACCACACCTTGATCATGATCGGCAGCCACGACAACAGCATTGATGTCCTGGCCAATGAGCTCAAGCGCCGTGACCGCCGCCTCCACCTCTCCTCGAGCAACGTGGGCAGCCTTGGTGGGCTCATGGCCCTCCGTCGCCGTCAGACGCATTTCGCCGGCTCTCACCTCCTGGACACGGAGACCGGGGAATACAACCGCTCCTACATCGAACGCTATCTCAAGGGGACGCCCCTCCGCCTGGTGCAGCTGGCCATGCGCCAGCAGGGACTCCTGGTGCGCCCGGGAAACCCCAGGAACATCCGAGGAATTGAGGACCTGCTCAGACCCGAGGTGACTTACATCAACCGCCAGGCGGGGGCGGGTACGCGTATTCTGCTGGACTATTGCCTGAAACAGGCCGGCCTCTCGGCTGAAGGCATCCGTGGCTACGACCAGGAGGAATTCACCCATATGGCGGTGGCCGTCAATGTGCTCAGCGGCAGGGCCGATACCGGCATGGCGATCTATGCCTCAGCGAAGGCCCTGCAGCTGGAGTTCATCCCCATCGCCGAAGAGCGCTATGATTTGGTCATCCCCGAAAGCAGCTGGACCGACCCTAAGATCCAGCTGGTGCTGGATATCATCGTCTCGGGAGCCTTCCGCCAAATGGTTACGGAGCTGGGCGGCTATGACGTGAGTGGGTCGGGGACGGTGGTCGGCATGTGGGACGGGGAAAAATGGATTTAATCCACGAAGTCACACGAAGTCACACGAAGGAACGCCAAGGGCGATGGAAAGCGAATATCCAATATCCAACAAGAAACCGTCAGAGCTCTGACTTGGAATTGAAGAAGAGGTGGTGGTGTTGTATTACTTGAACATTGGAAATTTCTTGTTCGATATTGGATATTCGCTTTTCCCTCCGGGGTCCTTGTGGAAAAAAAGATGGAGCCTGCCTATCTTGCACTGTACCAGCAAGGTCTTCTTGCCGAGAGGTCCCGCCTGTTGAGTCAAATCCTCAATGCGTGTGAGTTGTGTCCGCGCCGGTGCGGAGTGAACCGCAACGCCGGAGAACTGGGAGCCTGCGGGGTGGATGCCCGGCCCAAGGTTGCGGCCATGAGTATCCATCGGTGGGAAGAGCCTCCCATCTCCGGGACGAGGGGCTCGGGCACCGTTTTCTTTTCGGGGTGTACCCTCCAGTGCCTTTTTTGTCAGAATTACCCCATCAGTCAGCTTGGAGTGGGGCGCTATTGCCGGGTGGAGGAATTGGCGGAAGGCTTTCTCGACTTGCAGCGTAAGGGAGCGCACAATGTCAACCTGGTAACGGCGACGCACCAGATGGCTGCGGTGGTCAAGGCTTTGCTCCTCGCCGTTCCCAAGGGCTTTCGCTTGCCTGTCGTGCACAACGGCAGCGGCTATGAAAAGGTTGCCGTGCTCGAACTGCTCGACGGGATTGTGGATATCTATCTTCCGGACATCAAGTATGCCGATGCGAAGGTTGCGCGGCGCTGCTCGGGACGGGCGGACTATGTTGTCTGCAATCGTCGGGCCCTGCAGGAGATGTGGCGCCAGGTGGGACCGCTTAAGGTGGATGCGGATGGGATTGCCCGCCGGGGGGTGCTCATCCGTCACCTGGTGCTGCCGGAAGATCTTGCCGGGACGGATGAAAGCCTGGCGTTCCTGGCATCAACCATGGGGCCGGACGTGTGGATCAGCCTGATGCGGCAGTATTTTCCAGCCCATCGAGCCCTCGGTT
>CAZDKX010000180.1:7541-10135 GCA_964505935.1 uncultured Syntrophobacteraceae bacterium | reverse complement strand
GGACTTTCAGCAACTCCGAACGACGGGTGCAGAGGGTGCGGAAGGCGATCGAGCCCATGGCCGGAAAAGCGAACTGGCAGATCATTCAGGAACTTTCCACCCTGCTCGACTACCCCGAGCACTACGAGAGTTCGGAGGAGATCTTTAATGAGATGGCCAGTTTGACCCCTTCCTTTGCCGGCATCAGCTATCCCAGACTGGAAGGCAAGGGCCTTTGCTGGCCGTGTCCGACCGCGGATCATCCCGGAACGCCCATCCTGCACATTGGTAAATTTTCGCGAGGGCTGGGGCACTTTCATGACATCGAGTGGAAACCTCCTGCGGAAGTCCCGGATGATGAGTATCCCATCTGGTTGACTACGGGAACGGAGTATGCTCATTACCTCACCGGCAGCATGACGCGGCGCTGCGAAACCCTTGACCGCGAGATGCCTGAACTCATCACCGATCTCAATCCGGAAGATGGCAAACGGATGGGAATCGCCAACGGCGAATTTGTCAGGGTGAGCAGTCGCCGAGGGACTCTCGTCTCGAGAGTACAGCTGACCGAGCGGGTAAAACCGGGGATGATCTTCATGCCGCTCCATTTTGAAGAGGCGGCGGCCAATTTGCTCACGAATCCAGCTTTGGACCCCATCAGCAAAACGCCCGAATACAAGGTGTGTGCGGTCAAGCTGGAAAAGGTTGCTTAACTCATCAAAGCGCGGGCGCCAGGCGACTCATCGGTGGGCCTTGTTCCGGCGGCGCAAGAGCTCATCGAGTTGCCAGGGGGTGGGAATTCTCAGACTCCGGCCCTGGCGATCCTGGTAGAGCAGGTAGCCGGTTTCGAGGGCTCGGCAGAAGAGGTCCCTGGTGATTCTGACGTCCATGGTGCAGTATTCGATGAGGGACTCCCAGTTCCCCTGGCGAAACCAGCTGACGGCCTGCACCCCGTCGGCCAGCTTGGGCTGCCCCAGGTTGTGCTGCGCCAGATGAGCCAGGCTCAGGCGAAAGCCCAGCACCTGCCGGATCTCCTGCAGCAGGTCGAAAGTCGGCAGTTGCTGGAGCTTGAACGGGCTGTACGCGCGGAGTACTTCATAATCGAAGCTGATGACGTTGAAGCCGACGACCAAGTCCAAGTCCTGTAGCCGTGCCAGCAGAGCGGAGACTTCCTTTTCCCGGAAGACCTCGAAGGCGTCGCGCTGCGTATCGAAGAGTACCGCGACGGATAGCCTCATGAGGTGCTTGTTTTGCCACCCGCCGACCTCGTCCGCCAGCCGTTGCGTTTCGATATCGAAGAACCCGAGACGTGGTGGCGGTGAGGCTTTGCGAACAGGAACAGGCGGGCGGGCCGCCGGCTCATCGCGCTCGGCGGAGGATGCCGCCGCCACGGCGAAATTCCATTCCCCCAGCAGATACTTCAAGATCGCCAGCGCGGCTTCCTTGTCCAGAGGTTTGTTGCCGGAGCCGCATTTGGGTGAGTGAATGCAGCCCGGGCAGCCGTCCGGGCAGGGGCAGGAGGCGATCAGGTCCCGCGTCTTTTCCAGCAGCGGCAGGATGATCTCGTAGCCCCTTGCCGCCAGCCCGATGCCGCCCGGATAGCCGTCGTAGATGAAGATTGCGGCTTTCTCCACCTGGGGATGAAGGGGAATGGAGATGCCGCCGATATCGTTGCGATCGCACAGGGCGAACAGCGGGAACATGCTGATCAGGGCATGTTCCACGGCATGGATGCCGCCCATGAAATGCAGCTTGGCGGCCTGGATACGTTGCACCACATCGGGCTCGATTTCGATCCAGAACCCCATGGTTTCAAAGACCTGCTGGGGAAGCTCAAGGGGGTTCATACCCAGCAGTTCCTGCGAGAACAGACGCCGCTTTTCGTAGCCAATGATGGTTTCCGTGACTTTCACCCGCCCCAGCCGCGCGAGGAAGTTTTCCACCGGTTTCGACGCCAAAATCTCGAGGATCTCCGTCTCCTTCTCGCTCTTCACCCGGGTGAAATAAGATGCCTGAGAAGGCTCCACCCGAATCACCCGATTGGCGAGATCGAGGCTCTGCACCTGATAGGTCCCGCCCCGATGCAGGTAGATGGCGCCCGGATGACATTCCTTGAGGGCGCGGATGCCCTCGCTCTTGCCCAGCGGAAGATGCCGGTCGCTGTCGGAACTCTGTAGAATGACGTAGGCGGGACCGGCGGACCGGATATCGATCTGGCGGTGTGGGTGGTAAGCCGCGGCGAGCCATTGCTTGCCATCGGCCGTCTGCAGGAGAGCCCCACTCTGGGTCAGAGCGGTTACCTGATTCTCCCATGCCGGTTCCCGCCCGTCGATTTCGGCCCGTTCCAGGGGCAGCTCGGCCGCCGCACAGGGGAGGTGGGCTTTGAGGATTTCCTCGTTGAGCGGGTCGGTAACGGCGATTTCGTAGCGAAGCTGCAGAAATTCCTCGGGATGATGGACAATGTACTGGTCGAGGGCATCGTACTGCGGCAGCAGGACGATGGCCGACTCTCGGCCGCTGCGCCCCCCCCCCCCCCCCCCCCGCCCCGGGGGGGAAAACCGCCCCCGCGATGCGAACCCAAAAAAAAGGTGCCACCCCCCGCAGTGCGAACCCCA
>CAZDKX010000180.1:4430-7531 GCA_964505935.1 uncultured Syntrophobacteraceae bacterium | reverse complement strand
AAGCTTCGTGGGGCCCCGGGAGGCGGGCCGACTCTCGGCCGCTGCGCCCGACCCGCCCGCCCCGCTGCCAGGTGGTCATCACCGTCCCCGGATAGCCTACCAGAATACAGAGGTCCAAGCCGCCGATGTCGATCCCCATTTCGAGGGCGCTGGTGGAGATAACGGCGGCGAGCTCCCCGCTTGCCAGTTTTTGCTCAATCACCCGCCGTTCCTCCGGTAGAAACCCGGCCCGGTAGGAACTCACCCGGCCGGCCAGCCGGGGGGCCACGCGCAGGACACTCATGTGGATCAGTTCCGTGATCTTGCGGGCTTGGGTAAAAGCGATGGTTTTGAGCCCGGCTGCCGCGGCTTTGGTCAGCAGCTGCGCCGCCAGCGTCGAGGCGTGGCTGCCCTGGCCTTCCTCCGCCTCGAGGAAGACAAAATGGCGCCGCGCCTGAGGAGCGCCGCTGGTGTGGATGACGTCGAGGTCCCGTTCCTGCTTGCCGATGAGTTGCTGAGCAAGCTCCCGGGGATTGGCTATGGTGGCGGAAAGCAGGATGAACTGCGGGCTGCTGCCGTAGAACCGGCAGATTCGCTGCAGACGCCGAAAGATCTGCGCCACGTGACTGCCGAACACTCCCCGGTAGGTGTGCAGTTCATCGACGATCACAAACCGCAGCCGCTTCCAGAAGGCCTCCCACTTGGCATGGTAAGGCAGCAGGGCGTAGTGGAGCATATCCGGGTTGGTGAGCAGGATGTGGGGATGCTGGCTTCGAATTTTGGTGCGCTGATAGGGAGTGGTGTCGCCGTCATAGACCGCCGCCTGGAAGCGCGTTTGCCCCTCGCCGGGGAGGAAGGCCTCGAAGAAAAGGGTGAGCGCCTCCAGTTGATCCCGAGTGAGGGCTTTGATGGGAAACAGATAGAGCGCCCGCTGGTTGGCGTCCTGAAGCAGCACTTCGCCGACGGCCAGGTTATAGATGAGGGACTTCCCGCTGGCCGTCGGTGTTGCCACCACCACGTGGCTTCCCGCGCGGACGCGTTCGAGGGCCTGGGTCTGGTGGTCGTAAAGAGCAGTCACGCCGAGTTTCAGCAGAGCCTGCTGCAGGATTTCGGGAAGCGGGACCGCCAGCGTGCCATAGCTGGCGTCCTGGGCCGGCAGAATGGCATGGTGGGCAACTTTGAATCCCTGCCACCGGCGTTTGCACAACATCTCCAAGAATGGCTGAATCACCTGACGGGCAACCCCTGCTGGATGCTAATCTTCATGGCCCCTAAGGAAGTCAACGAGGATCTCCTTCACAAGGTTTTGAGCTCCCTGCCATCGACCATCAGGGTAACTCAAAAGCCTTGGCATGGGCAAGGATTGAGGTTCATAATAGCAAAAGGAAAAAAGAACCGGCAAATCCATCAAGAACGGGAGAAGCGTCATGAAGATCGAAGAAGTCGTGAAGAAGATCCACTGGTTAGGCCACGATACCATCTGGCTGGAGGGAAGCATTGACCTCTGCATCGATCCATTCCAGATCAGCACCACACGGGCCGCCGACCTAATCCTGGTCACCCATGAACACTTTGATCATTGCTCGCCGGATGACATCGCAAAGATTCAGCGGCAAGGAAGCACCATCGTGACCGACGCCGTGTCAGCGAAGAAACTCAGGGGTGATATTCGCATCGTCGCTCCAGGGGACAGACTGCAGGTGAAAGGGATCGACCTCGAGGTTGGGCCTGCCTACAATACCAACAAGGACTTTCATCCGAAAAAGGCGGCGATGCTCTCCTTCGTGGTGACGCTGGATGGGGTCCGTTATTATCACGCCGGCGATACGGATTTCATTCCGGAAATGAAGGGCCTCGAGGTGGATGTTGCTTTTCTGCCCGTTTCCGGGACTTATGTGATGACTGCCGAGGAAGCGGTTGCGGCAGCCCGCGCCATCAGACCCAGGTTGGCCATCCCCATGCATTACGGGGCCATTGTGGGCTCGGAGAAGGATGCGGCGAAGTTCAAGAAGGCGCTCGAGGGCGAAGTGGCAGTGGTCATCCTCGCGAAGGAAAAACTGTAGCTTTTGCTTTTCTCATCCATTTCCGGGCCTGGCAACAGCCCTGCAAAGGAAGGAATCATGGCGGCGGCCTATCTGGAAGCATATCGTTCCGGGCGGCTGGCAGAAAAGATTCGCCGGGGGCGGCGGTGGCTGAAGCGCTGCACCTTGTGTCCGAGGATGTGCCGGGTGGACCGCCTGGCCGGCGAAAAAGGCTATTGCCGAACGTCGCGTGAGGCAGTGGTGGCGAGCTACGGTCCGCACTTCGGCGAGGAACGGCCGCTCGTGGGCCGGAAGGGTTCGGGAACCATCTTCTTCTCCAACTGCAACCTTTTTTGTCTTTTCTGTCAGAACTTCGACATCAGCCATGGCGGCGAGGGGGCGCCGGTTGCCGCGGAACAGCTGGCGGGCATGATGGTGCAGCTGCAGGAGCGGGGCTGCCACAATATCAATTTTGTCACCCCGACCCACGTGCTTGTCCAGATTCTGGAAGCCTTGCCGCTTGCCGTGGAAATGGGGCTGCGGGTGCCTCTGGTTTACAATTGCGGCGGCTATGAACGGGTAACTGCCCTGAGACTGCTCGACGGGGTGGTGGATATCTATATGCCTGACTTCAAGTTCTGGGGGCCCGAAGTGGCCGGGGAGCTCTGTGCGGCCCCCGACTATCCGGAACGGGCGCGCCTGGCCCTGCGGGAGATGCACCGCCAGGCAGGAGATTTGCATATGGATGCTTCGGGGGTGGCCGAACGCGGCCTGCTGGTGCGTCATTTGGTCA
The DNA here is from genome assembly GCA_964505935.1 of uncultured Syntrophobacteraceae bacterium. Taxonomy (GTDB): domain Bacteria; phylum Desulfobacterota; class Syntrophobacteria; order Syntrophobacterales; family Syntrophobacteraceae; genus JADGQM01. The sequence goes on along the minus strand of CAZDKX010000180.1, from coordinate 4,738 downwards.
TGCCCGGGGGGCTTGCCGGGACGGCTGGGGTCATGGAGTTCCTTGCCGCCGAGATCTCGCGCAACACCTACGTCAATGTCATGGACCAGTATCATCCCTGCGGCCAGGCCCTGAGCCGGCCGCACCTGGCCCGGCGCATCACCGCCCGCGAGTTCGAGGAGGCTCTCGACGCGGCGCGGAGGGCTGGTCTGTGGCGTCTTGATGAACGGCACAAGCATTGGTTACAGTTGGAATTGTAGACCACCGGACCGCTTACGAGGGCTTTCCATGGCACGCATCGATGCGTTTTTTAAACTGATGAACGAACA
>CAZDKX010000180.1:0-4330 GCA_964505935.1 uncultured Syntrophobacteraceae bacterium | reverse complement strand
TACGAGGGCTTTCCATGGCACGCATCGATGCGTTTTTTAAACTGATGAACGAACAGAAGGCTTCGGATGTCCACCTGATTTCGGGGCAGCAACCGGTCTTGCGCATCCGGGGGGATCTCGAACGCGTCAAGTACAAGGTACTGGACGACAATGAGCTCAGATCCATGCTTTACGAAATCACCCCTGAAGAAAAGATCAAGATTTTCGAAGAAACCGGGGACCTCGATTTTGGCTACGAAATTCCGGGCCTGGCCCGCTATCGAGCCAACTTCTTTATGCAGAAGTATGGCATCGGTGCGGTCTTCCGCGAGATTCCCCAGGACATCCTGACTGTGGCGCAGCTCGGGTTGCCGTCGGTGATCAGCAGCCTGGCCATGCTGCCCCGCGGGCTGGTGCTGGTGACCGGCCCCACCGGCAGCGGCAAATCCACGACGCTTGCGGCGATCATCGATGAAGTCAATACCAAGCGCAAGGACCACGTTATCACCGTCGAAGACCCGATCGAGTTCGTGCACGTCAGTAAGAACTGCGTCATCAATCACCGTGAAGTCAACACCCATACCCGCTCCTTTTCCACCGCGCTGCGCGCCGCTCTGCGTGAAGATCCCGATGTCATCCTGGTGGGCGAAATGCGGGACCTGGAAACCATTCGCCTGGCCATTGAAGCCGCCGACACGGGGCATTTGGTCTTCTCCACCCTGCACACTTCGAGCGCCGCCAAGACCGTGGATCGGGTCATCGAGGTGTTCCCCGAAGGGGAGCAGGCCCAGATCCGCTCGACCCTGGCGGACAGCCTGCGGGCCATCCTTTCCCAGGCGCTCTTCAAACGCGTCGATGTCAAGGGCCGCATTGCCGTAGTCGAGATCCTCATTGCCACCCATGCCGTGCGGGCCATGATCCGGGAAGGCAAGAACCACCAAATCCTCTCCGCCATGCAAACGGGCAAGAAGTACGGGATGCAGACCCTCGATGACGGCATCGCCGGGCACCTGCAGGCCGGCCGGATCAGTCCCGAGGAGGCTTACATGAAATGCGTCGATAAGCAGCGGTTCCGCTCTTATCTCACCGAACCACCGGCCGACTTCACCGAGGTTTAGCTGCGGAGGAACCATGAGAAGCAAAGAATTTGACGATCTGCTGGATCACATCCTCAGCGAGTATCCCCATCTCTCCGATATCAATTTCACGGTGGGAAAACCTCCGCAGGCTGAAGTGGACGGCGTGCTCGTGCCTGCCGGTCAAACCCTGGGAATGCCGACCCTGCTGCCGTTTCACACCGAGATGATCATGCTTGCCCTCATTGGCCACGATCGGCGCAACCTCCATCAGCTCCTCACCCACGGCTCGTGCGACCTTTCGTATCAGCTGACGGGAGTGGCGCGGTTTCGCGTGAATGTCTTTTCCCAACGCGGGACCTACTCGATTGTCATGAGGCAGCTGCCGACCGTCATTCCTTCAGTGGATGAGCTTGGGGTGCCCCCGGTCCTGAAGCAGCTGGCGGAGGAAAAAAACGGCTTCGTGCTGGTCACGGGCGCGACGGGAAGCGGTAAAACGACCACGCTGGCCGCCGTTTTGAATGAGATCAACCGCCGGCGGGCCGTGCATGTCATTACCCTCGAGGACCCCGTGGAATACGTGCATTCTCAGCAGCAGGCAACCTTCAACCAGCGGGAGTTGGGACTGGACTTCGATTCCTTTGCCGGCGGTCTTCGAGCTGCCCTGCGCCAGGCCCCCAAGGTGGTGCTGGTGGGTGAGATGCGCGACCGCGAAACCGTTGAAATCGGCCTGAGCGCTGCCGAAACCGGCCACCTGGTGCTGACCACCCTGCACACCTCCGATGCCGGTCAAACCATCAACCGTATCGTCGGGATGTTCGAACTGGAAGAGGAACGCCTCATCCGTACCCGGCTGGCTGACTGCCTGCGCTGGGTGGTCTGCCAGCGGCTGCTGCCCAAGGTTGACGGCGGACGGGTGGCGGCTTTCGAGATCATGGGTACCAGCATGCGCGTCAGAGAGGCCATTCTCAACGGCGAATCCGAAGGTAAAAGCTTTTACGACATGCAGCAGCAGGCCAAACCTTTCGGGTGGAATACCTTCGATGACTACATCCTCGGTCTTTACCTCGACGGGCAGATCACCGAGGAAACCGCTTTGGCCTATGCGTCCAAAAGGCCGGTGGTGAAGCGCGGCATTGATCAGGGGAAAGCGGCCCGAGGGGAAGCGACTACCGATATTGAAGGCCTCAAAGTCGACGCCGGCTACTCGCGCAAGATTGATCGCCAGCAAAAAGAGGCCTTTGGACAACTGCATACCCTGCAGATGGATGACGACTATTCTCGTAAAAAGAAGTAAAACCGAAGTGCCTCTTGCATTAGTCCTTCAGGGCGTCATTCCGGCAGGGTTTTTAGGCCGGAATCCAGGCTTCAGGGTTCCTGGACCCCGGCTACAAGCATGCCGGGGTGACGGAATTTGAGACTCTTGCAAAAGGCCATGAAGTGATTCGAAGGAAATGGCCTTATGACCCGGTGGCGGCGATTGCAGAAAAGATGGCTGAAGAGATGATGGCAAGGGTCCACGCACTTGACTGGACCCTTTATGTCGTGACGGACTCCCGGCTGGTTGACGAGGATTCTCTGCCCGAGGTTGTCGCGGCGGCCATCCGGGGTGGCGCTCGCATCATCCAGTACCGGGAAAAGCAGGCGAATACGCGCCGGATGATTACCGTGGCAAGAGCCTTGGCCGAGGTTTGCCACCAGTGGGGCGCTCTCTTTCTGGTGAACGACCGTCTGGATGTGGCGCTGGCCGTCGCTGCCGATGGGGTGCACGTGGGTCAGCAGGACATGCCCGTAGCGCTGGCAAGGAGTCTGCTCGGCCCGGAAAAGCTGATCGGGGTTTCGGTTCAGGATGAGCGTGCCATGACCGAGGCCGCAAGGGAAGGTGCCGATTACCTCTCCCTCTCGCCGGTTTTCACCACGCCGACCAAGCCAGACCATGAAGCGCCCCTGGGCCTCGAAGGCGTGCGAGCCCTGGCGGGACGGTCCCGTCTTCCCGTGGTCGCCATTGGCGGGATCGACCGCACCAATGCGGCTGAAGTCATCCGCGCGGGCGCGCAGGGGGTGTGCATCATTTCGGCGGTGCTGGGAGCACATGACCCGGAACAGGCGGCAAGAGAGCTCTACCGACTGGCCAAAGCGGCTCGTGAAGAGGGGGGTGTGGGGTGTATATAAGTGAGCTGGGTGAATTCGGCCTGATTGAACGCATCAAACGAGCCCTGCCGCAGCCCTCCGCCGAGGTGGTGGTGGGCATCGGCGACGATGTCGCGGTGCTCAGGAGCGCGGGCCCGGAATACCTCCTGGCGACTTGTGATATCCAGGTGGAGAATGTGCACTTCCAGCGGAGTGTCATCACTCCTTTTCAGTTGGGACGGCGCATTGCGGCCATCAACGTGAGCGATATTGCGGCCATGGGGGGAGCTCCCCAGTGGGCCCTGGTTTCCCTGGCCCTCCCTCCCGACCTGGAAACCGACTTTGTGGATGCCCTTTATGAGGGCATGCACGAGGAACTGGGGCGGTGGGGGGGCGCCATCGTGGGGGGGAACCTCAGTCGCATGGATCAGACGGTGGTCATCGATCTCTGCCTGCTGGGTAAAATCCTGCCGGAAAACCTCCTGCTCAGAAGCGGCGCCTGCCGAGGCGACCTGATCATGGTGACCGGCACTCTGGGGGATTCCCGAGCGGGGCTCGAGTTGGTGCGGGAGCCGGGCCTGGTCGTCTCCGAGGAAGGCCGCAGACATGCTCAGATGCGCCATCTTACCCCGCAGCCACGCCTCCTGGAAGGCCAGGTGCTGGGTCGTTCGGGTCTCGTGCATGCCATGGCGGATGTCAGCGACGGCATGCTTGCCGACTTGGGCCACATCTGCCGGGCCAGCCGCGTGGGCGCCGAGATATGGCTCGGGAATCTGCCGGTCGGGGCCGCGGCCCGTGAAGTGGCGCAAGCCGCCGGTCAAGACGCCTCGAGCTGGGCCCTCAGCGGCGGAGAAGACTACGAACTCCTCTTCACCGTGGCCTCGGAATGTGCCGCCGAGGTCCAGAAAATCCTGAAAGAAGAAACGGGCACCCTGTGCCATGTCGTCGGCCAGGTGGTCGCGGAAGCCGAAGGGATTCAGCTTCGCCTCGAAGACGGCAAGACCAGCGCCTCTTCCGAAAAGGGGGGAGGTTGGGATCATTTTTCGGCGAAAAGCGGGTGAAGAGTGAAGGGGTTTCTTCGTGTGTCTTTGTGTGACTTCGGTACGCCAGGCCAAGCCTGGTCAATCTATCTGACTGAAAGGAGT
>CAZDKX010000179.1:0-10193 GCA_964505935.1 uncultured Syntrophobacteraceae bacterium | reverse complement strand
TCTTCCTTGGCGACTCTCAGTTCGATGACAGAAGTCTGTTCCCCTTCGATTTCCGATACCTTCACCTTCTCAGGATTATCCACCAAAGCTCGTGCCATAAAATCGATCAGATCTCTCAACATTGTGACCTCCGGATCTTCTGCGCCGCAAACGCTCATCAGTCTATGAGCCTTGAGCAACCTCGCGAACCGCATGCTTGCGAATCAAACTGCGCACTGTATCGGTGGGTTTAGCACCTTCCTGGAGCCAATACTGCAGTCTTGCCGGGTTGATCTTGAAGTGGGCCGGTTCTGTTAAGGGATTGTAGGTTCCTAGCCTTTCGATGAAACGACCGTCCCGTGGGGCTTCAGAAGAAGCGACTACCACATGGTAGAAGGGTCTCTTTTTTCTTCCGCCACGAGCCAAACGAATACGCACTGCCATAGTCTCCGTCTTACCTCCTCGCCGATATCTCCCCGCACCTGCCCGGGAGTGATTGGGTGATCGTATGTGGCTTTTCGCTCCAGGATCTTACCAGCAGGAAACGCCGCAGCCATGCCGCAAATTGCAACCTATACTCTATTCCCTGGAAATTAAAAAGGGAAAAATGCGCGCTTGCGGCGCGTCTTACCCTTCTTCTTTTTGGTCGCCGCCCCCCCGCCAACCACCTGTCGCATCATTCGGCGCGCTTCGCCATAGCTCTTCAGCAGCCTATTGACGTCCTGCACCGATGTGCCGCTGCCGCTGGCAATCCGCCGCCGCCGGCTCGCGTTGATGAGATCAGCATTGCGGCGTTCGACCTTGGTCATGGAGTTGATGATGGCTTCCATGCGGACGAATTCCTTTTCGTCCACCTGCATTTTCTTGATTTCCTTCAACATGCCCATTCCGGGAAGCATGCTGAGGATCTGTTCGAAGGAGCCCAACTTGCGGATCTGGCGCAGTTGATTGCGGAAATCCTCCAGGCTGAAGGAATCCTCCCGGAATTTTTTGGCCATCTCCTCGGCTTGCTTTTCATCGAAAGCCTCCTGGGCCTTTTCGATGAGGGAGAGGACATCGCCCATCCCCAGAATGCGGGAACTCATGCGATCCGGATGGAAGACTTCGAGAGCATCCAGTTTCTCACCCACGCCCACCAATTTGATCGGGCACTGCGTGACGGCACGAATGGAAAGGGCGGCACCCCCTCGCGCATCACCATCGAGCTTGGTGAGCACAACACCGGTAATGCCAAGCGTTTCATGGAAGCTGCTCGAAATCTTTACGGCATCCTGCCCGGTCATGGCATCGGCGACGAGGAGGATCTCCACCGGCGCCAGAATGCCTTTGAGGCGGGTCAATTCCGCCATGAGCTCAGCATCGATGTGCAGCCGCCCGGCGGTATCCACCAACAGGGTATCGCAGTTGTGTTCCCGGGCAAAGCTCAGGGCTTCCCGGGCAATCTCCTCGGGGCGCTGGGCCGGCGTGGCGGGATAGACCGGAAGGCTCAGCTGCTTGCCGAGGGTCATCAGTTGATCGATGGCGGCCGGCCGGTAAACATCGGCGGGCACCAGGCAGGGATGGCGTTTCTCCTCGGCCAGTTTGCGCGCCAGTTTGGCTGCCGTCGTGGTTTTGCCCGAGCCTTGCAGCCCCACCAGCATCACTGCCACCGGGGGATGGCCCAGGAGCTTCAACGGTTCGGCCGTCCCTCCCATGAGATCGGTCAGGGCTTCATTAACGATTTTGATGACCTGCTGGCCCGGCGTGAGGCTGTCCATCACTTCCTGCCCCACCACGCGGGCGGCAATACCGGCCACAAAATCCTTGGCGACCTTATAGTGGACATCGGCTTCGAGGAGGGCCATGCGCACTTCCCGCAACGCTTCCCGAATATTCTCTTCAGTCAGCTTGCCCTGCCCGCGAAGGTGCCTGAAAATCTTTTGAAATCTATCCGACAAGCTATCAAACATCGCCTTCACCACACTGCATCAGGATTGGACTCGTACCCATCTACGTGACGATAGCCACCTCACCGGAAGCACACAGCCTTTCGTTTATACCTCACAAGTTTCGCTAAAGAAAGGGATTTCAAGGCGGGAGAACAGCTGGGAAGGAACGCCGACAGGGGAAGCGTATCCCCTGCCGGCGAAAGTGTGACAATGGCCTTACTTAATGAGCGGAATGATCAGCAATGCCACAATGTTGACGACCTTGATCATCGGGTTGATCGCCGGGCCGGCCGTATCCTTGTACGGGTCGCCTACGGTATCACCGGTGACGGCCGCTTTGTGGGCATCCGAACCCTTGCCGCCATACATCCCGTCTTCGATGAACTTCTTGGCGTTATCCCAGGCACCACCACCGCTGGTCATGGCAATGGCCTGGAAAAGACCCGTGACGATGCTCCCGATCAGCACGCCGCCCAGAGCTTCCTTGCCGATCAGCATCCCAACGATTACCGGCGTTACCACGGGAATCAGAGCAGGCAGCATCATTTGCTTGATGGCGCTCTTGGTAACGATATCCACGCACTTGCCATACTGGGGCCGGGCAGTCCCTTCCATGATGCCGGGGATCTCACGGAACTGACGGCGCACTTCCTCGACCACCCCGCCGGCAGCCTTGCCCACGGCTTCCATCAGCAGCGACCCAAAGAAATAGGGCAGCAGGCCACCGATGAAGAGACCCACGAGGACCTTGGGGTTAGAAAGATCAAAGGCCAGCCCCGCTTCGAAGGAACGGGAATATTCGGCAAAGAGCACCAGGGCGGCCAGGGCGGCCGAACCGATGGCATAGCCCTTGGTCACGGCTTTGGTGGTGTTGCCCACGGCATCCAGAGGATCGGTGATGGCGCGGACGCTCTCGGGCAGTTCCGCCATCTCGGCAATACCACCGGCGTTGTCGGTGATGGGACCGTAGGAATCAATGGCCACCACGATACCGGTCATGGAGAGCATGGCCACAGCGGAGAGGGCGATGGCAAACAGACCGCCGCCCGGATTGCCGGCAAAGCCGCCGCCAAGCGCATAGGCCCAGATGATGGCGCCGCAGATGACCAGAGCCGGTGCGCCGGTCGATTTCATGCTCACCGCAAGCCCGGCGATGACATTGGTACCATGGCCGGTCTGGCTGGCCGCGGCAATGTGCTTAACCGGGTTGAAGCTCTTGGAAGTGAAGTATTCGGTAATCATCACGATGAGGCCCGTCAGCACCAGGCCGATAACGGCGGTGGTGAACACGCCCATCGGGGTGAAGGCTTGCTCGAGGTTGGGGATCTTGAGGAACATATCCGAGGCGACATAAAAGGCACCGGCGGCCAGAATGCCTGACACCGCAAGGCCTTTATAGAGAGCGCCCATGATGTACTGGCTCTTGCCGAGCCGCACGAAGTAGGTGCCGATGATGGAGGCCACAATCGAAATGGCACCGATGAGCAGCGGGAATTCCACCCACTTGCTGTCCGGCCCGTACACGGTCTTGGCCAGCAGCATGGCCGCCACCAGGGTAACCGTATAGGTTTCATAAAGGTCGGCAGCCATCCCGGCGCAGTCGCCCACGTTGTCGCCCACGTTATCGGCGATGACGGCGGCGTTGCGCGGATCGTCCTCAGGAATGCCCGCTTCCACCTTGCCTACCAGGTCCGCGCCCACATCCGCAGCCTTGGTGTAAATGCCGCCGGCGATACGAGCGAACACGCTCATGAGCGAGCAGCCAAACCCAAGACCCACCAGGGCGTGGAAGGCATCATCCACCGGGGCGATGGACCGGACAATATAGTAATAGCCACTGATGCCCAGCAAACCGAGGCCGACCACCATGATCCCGGTCACCGACCCACCCTTGAACGCCACATTCAAAGCTTCCTTCAGCCCCGCCTTAGCCGCTTCCGTGGTGCGGACATTGGCCTTGACGCTGACCATCATGCCAATGTAGCCGGCCAGGGCGGAACCCACCGTGCCCACCACGAAACCGATGGCCGTCCATTTGCCCAGATAGGTAATCAGGGCCGCCAGGATAACCATGACGATGGCCACCGTCCTATACTCGCGATTCAAGAAGGCAGCTGCTCCCTCCGCGACGGCACCGGAAATCTCTTGCATTCTCTCCGATCCTGCAGGCTGCTTCGTTACCCATGCCGCGGTCAGCAGGGCGTACAACACCCCCAAACCGCCGCATCCAAGCGCTAATAACACAATTTTGTCCATTAACATTTAGTCCTCCTTCTTAAAGTGATTCCAAAATTCGCGCCCATACCTCAAACCTTTGATCGGGCGGCTGTCCACGCCGCACTCTCACTTAGTCCCCCAATTTCTCCTTTTCACCTCCTCCTGTTGATGATCGAATTCCGATAAGCAGATCTGGTTCTTTTCCGGCAAACAAAAAAAGAGACACTTGCCCACCTCTTCCTGTCAGCAGATTTGACAAGTGAATCAAAAAGAAAACGATTCCCTTTTTTTCATCCGGAGGCGCAGTTGAGGAAGATGGAACGGAGAAAGTCGTATCAGTAGCGGAAAAAAGAACCGTTTGGCTTTAAACCCAATCCCTCTATCACCGCCTCCCCCCTAAAGCCCACCCTGCCTGGGACACCACCACGAAGGCTCCCACAAGGAGACGGCCAGTTCATACGCGGCGGAAACCTACTTTAGCCCACCCCTTTTGTCAAGTGGAAAAGGTTCACAAAATGGAAACTTGAAACGGCAACCTTCAAACCCGAGTGGCAAAGGATCGTGGCCGAAATTTCATCCCGCCATCCCGCCATCCCCCCATCCGAAATCCGAAATCCGAAATCCGAAAACCGAAATCCGAAAACACCTACACCTCTCTGACCCTTTCCCGGATATTCAGAAGGTTCATCCTCACTTCCTGCATTTGGAGAAGCTCCTGGCCAAGACTCGTTTGCCTCTGGTGAAGCTCCGTTTCCCCCTGAACCTGCTGGGCCATGCCTTTCTGCAGTGCGCTGCTGATACCTTCAAGCGTTGCGTGCATCTTTTCGACCATGTCGTGATGAAACTTCTTCCGGCTCTTCTGGAGCCTTTCGACGAAATCGTGCCGCATTCTGCCGGCCTGCATTTCGATGGCTTCCAGCATGTGTCGCTTACGCTTGCGAAGGATCGCGCGGTTGGCGGTTCGGAACAGGTAGGCTCTCACCTTCTCAAAGCGGCTGCTGACGTATCGCGGGAAGACCTGGGTGAGGGAATCCGTGAGCAGGTCGAGTCCTACCGGTTCTTCTTTGAGCTTGTAAGAGAAACGCGATTCCTCGGTCCACAGGGCTTCCGCATCGACACTGCTGAAAGTCACCCCGAAAAGCTGGGATGAGTACACCAGCAGCGCATCGATGATCTGGTTCACCTTTTGGGCAAAGCGTTCGCAGATGATCTGCCAGGCCTTTGCCAGCGTTTCGTCCTCCCTGAGGCGCCACGCCGTAAAGGCTGGTTCCACCTCGGTCAGGACATAGGTCTCGAGAGCATCGTTCAAGTCCTTCAAGGAGAGCTCCTTATGGTCTTCGTAGAAGGCCTCAAACCCCTGTTCCATGCGGGGGATGAATTCTCTCTTGAAGGCCTCAAGGTCCTCGTCCAGGCGCGTCATGATGAGGCGTTTGACCTCGCCGTCCAGGAGGATGTCAAAGCTTCGCTCCTCCATCAGGATGGCCTCTTTCTTCTCCTCCAGGGCCCTCAGCTTTTCCTGGAGTTCTTCAAGCGGGCAGGTCAGGGACTGCAATTCGAGCTCGAGCTGGAGACGGGCCTGGGACAAGATGCGTAGGAGGTTGTTGATCACTGACAGTAAGAGGATTTTCCCCTTTTCCTCCACCAGAAAAGCGTGCAAAACTTCGGAGAACGCGGGGAGGTTGCTTTTCTTCAGGGGTCTGGCGGAATTCTTCAGTCTCCCTTCCAGAGCCAGTTTGGCGGAAACGGGGTAGAGCTGGACCTCGAGGCCGGTCGCTTCCTTGATGGTCCGGCTGGTGAAGGCAATGGATTCGTTGACCTCGGTGCTGGTGAAGTAGTCGATTTTATTGAGCAGGAAAAAGATCTTGTCCGAGTATTGCTGAACATCTTTCAAGAAGTCGAGCTCAGCCTGGCTGATGGGCTGATCCACGGAAAGCAGGAAAAGCGCGGCATCCGAGTTGGGCAGATACTGGTAGGCGATATCCGTATTGTGAAGGTAGACCGAACCCACTCCGGGCGTATCCACGAGGCGTACCCCGTCCCTGAGATAGGGTGAGGGGTAGTTCACCAGCACTTCTTTTACCTTCTTCTGATTTCTGGGGTTGCCGGGCTCCGTAACAAAGTCGACCAATTCTTGAGACGTGATGGACTGCACGCTTCCGTCCTGGAAGGCCACGTCGATTCGCAGGGTTTCTCCATACGTCAACACGGTCACGATCGAAGTGAGCGGAACCACGGCGGTCGGCAGGAGGTCCACACCCAGCAGGGCATTGATCAGGCAGGTCTTGCCCCGCTTGAACTGGCCGACGACCACCAGATTGAGGGTGTTCGCGCGAACCTTTGCCGTGAGCTCAGCCAGAGAGAACCCCGCCAGATGTTCGAGCCCTTCCAGGAGGTCGATATCGGCAAGGATTTCCTCCTTGAGGCTGCCATATGCTTCAATGCCCGTAGAAATAGTCATCTCCCTCGCTGTTCCAGGTTAGCTTTCACTTTGCAGGATTCCTGTTTCGCTCACTTCTTGCGGCAGGCACCGGTGCCGGTCAGCCGTCAGGCGCATGGTCCAAATGGCTCGGGAAAACGATGGAAGAGGAGGAGCAGGGAGCTTCCTGAAGGCCATGGCCCGGCCCGCATCTGCATGAGTTGCACGCCGCGAGGCATTCACATATAATGACCAACCAGCAATACGGCAAGTAAAAATCGCTTTCCTGAACCGGCCCGGAAGTGCGGGCCCACAAGGAGACCCCTTGAACAACACCCCAAAACGGCATGCGCGAGGCCTGGGTCGGCTGATGATTCTCTTCTTCCTTTGTCTATTCCTTGTCTGTCCTGCAGCAAACGGCACGGCGGCCGATGACCCCTTCACAACGCTCAAACAGAAGCTGGTCTCGGACGGTTTCAAGGAGGCTCAGATTCGCGCTCTTTATCCACCGAATTTCACCCCTGTCTATCAAACCGTCGCTCAAACCCTGCGTCTCCGGGAAAGCAAATTGGCTTACGATCAGTTCTTGCAGCCGTCCGCCATTGCCGAGGCCAGGCGTTTTCTTCGCAAGTATGAAGCCATCCTGCAACGGGCGGAAGCCCTCTACGGCGTGAACCGTTGTGTCATCGTCGCCATTCTCCTGGTGGAAACTCACTTCGGCAGCTACACCGGGACCGTTCCGACCTTTGCCGTGCTCTCGACGTTCGCGCTCATGGACCAGGAGAGCGCCCGCGACCGCCTATGGAATCTCCTGTCAGCCCAGGATCAGAGGAAATGGGAACGGGCCGATTTCGACCGGAGGCTGATGAAAAGGGCGGACTGGGCCTACGATGAGCTCTACGCGCTGCTCCGGCTGACCGATGGCGACCCCGTGAGGCTCACCCGGATGAAAGGCTCGATCATGGGTGCCATCGGCTGGCCGCAGTTTCTCCCCTCGAGTCTCGCGCGCTGGGGGACGGACGGCAACCGCGACGGCCGGGTGGATCTCTTTCAGCCGGAGGACACCATCTTCAGTGTCGCCAACTACCTGCGCGTCCACGGCTGGGATGAGGACAAGACCGACTTCGAAAAGGAAGATGTGGTCTACACCTACAACCATAGCCGGCCCTACGTCGCGGCCATCCTCGGAGTAGCCGGAGCACTGCACGAGTGTCCCGAGAAACCTGCCGGTTCCCCGGCCAAAACAAGTCCTTAAGAAAGTATCCAAGAGGGCAACGGTTCAGCTTCTTTTTGACAACCCCTGCGGTAGGAACTGGAATCTGCCGAGTTCCTTTCTGGTAAGGAAGCCTTCAGCCCTGATCACACGCTTGCCCCTTCAGGTTCAGGTAGGCCACGGCCTCTTTGATGCCGCCAAGGGTCAGATCTTCCATCTGGAAGATCATCTGGATCATGCGGATGGTAGGGCTCTCGAAATCCCAACGATCCTTGGGGATGGGGTTCAGCCAGATGCTTGCAGGATAGGCGTTTTTGAGCTCCTGCAGCCACTCCCGCCCCGGCTTGCGCTCAGTTGTGGTCATCCCCAGCGAACCGTAAGCCGCCATCAGCTCGGCGGGCGCCATATTGGCATCCCCGATCAGGATCAGGCGGGTGTGTCGACTGTCGCTCACCAGCTTTTCCCAGGCCACGGGCCGCGTTCGGGGTGGGTCCCGATAGACTTCGCCGTAAAGACAGTTGTGAAAATAGTAGAAGGTCACATCCCTGAACAGGCCGCGAATATTGTTGAAAACGGTTTTCACCAAGGGGAGATAGGGGACCATGGAATAGCCGCCGTTGTCGAGCAGGACCTTCAGTTGGGTGCGGTTGCGGAGTTCGCGGCGGAAGATCAGCTCGATCTCGCCCCCGTTGCGGGCGGTCTGAGCAATGGTCGCATCAATGTCGAGCTCGCATGGCGGCCCCAGCCGCCGGAGGCTCTTGAGAGAGTAAAGAACCTGCCTCAGGTTTTCGGCTGAAAGGACTGACTGCTCGCGGTAGTTGAGGTAATTGCGCTTGTCGATCACCCGCTGCGCCGTGCCATAGAGGCCTTTGCCGTAGACACGCACCCCTCCAGTTTCTCGGCCCCCGTGGCCGAAAGGGGAACGTCCGCCGGTGCCGACCCAGGTCTGCCCGCCGTGGTGGGCACCGCGCTGAGCCAGGAGCGTTTCCCAGAACCGCCGCAGCAGCTCCTCGGCCTCGAACTCACGGATGGTCGGCAAGTCGAGCTGCCCGCTTGCAAGCTGCTCGCGCAGCCATTCCGCGAACGGCTTTTCGGCGAGGACCTTCTCCCAGTCCAGGGGCCTGTTGCCAGGCCGCCGGCCCAGGAAGAAGGAGGCAAAGACCTGCTCGAAGACATCCAGATGCTCAACCCGTTTGACGAAGATGAGCCGCGCCAGCAGAAACAGCTGATCGAGATCGGCAACCAACCCCTGCCGCAAAGCCCCGTAAAGCTCCAGAACATATTGAATACTCACCGGTATCCCTGCCGCCTGGAGCTGGTAGATAAAGTCAAGCATTGCGCTCCTTGTCAGAAACGCTCCCGTCGGCGGATTCCCCTGAACTTGAGGATATCCTGAGCACGCTTGAGCAGTGTCCCGGCGTGCCGGAGGTCCCGTCCCGCGCCGGGGCCCCCCGCACCGGAAGCCTTCAGCGCGCCAAGCCAGTCGAGCAGCTCGGCGGTGGCGGGTGGCTTTTCAAACCCCTGCTCACGCAGACGGTAGAAGGTGGTGAGGCAGGTTTCCACGAACGCCGTGTCGAGTTCGGGAAAATGGAGCCGGACGATGAGCATCATTTCTTCTGGAGGCGGAAACGGAATGTGGTGGCAGAAGCAGCGCCGCAGGAAGGGATCGGACAGCTCACGTTTGGCATTGCTGGTGATGATGAGGATGGGAGCATGACGGGTGGTGATTTTATGGTTGATTTCCCGAATGATGAAGGAGCGGTCTTCAAGGACATCGAGGAGGTTGTCCTGGGTGTCGGAGTCGGTCTTGTCGATTTCGTCCAGCAACAGGACGCGCCGGTCTTCGGCAAGGAACGCCCGCCCGATGGGGCCGAAGCTCAGATAGTCCCAGATGTTGTTGACATTGCGGCCGGTTTCACCACTGCCGAAGCGGGAATCGTTGAGGCGCAGGACGGTATCGTAGACGTAGCAGAGCTCTTCCCCCTTGAAGGTGGACTTGCACCGGGCTTCTTCCATGTTCAGCCCCAAGGCCCGCGCCACTTCGAAAGCCAGCTGCGTTTTGCCGGTGCCCGCTTCCCCCATGAGCAGCAGCGGTTTTTGCAGGACAATGGCCAGATTGACGATTTCCCGAAGCTCCGGGTTCAGATAATACCGGTCGGTTCCCTCAAAACTCATCCGTCATCTTCTCCAGGACGTGGGTCGACAGCGATGCTTCTCCCAGCCGATCAATCACGGAAAGGACTTTACTCCATCGGTGGCGAGATGAAAACCTCCGCCCTTGTCTTTACCGCCTCCATCCCTTATACTGCCAGGCACAAAAGCGCCGGCAGCAGAGCAGCGCCGGGTTTTCTCGCTTGAGATATGCGCCCGTAGCTCAGTTGGATAGAGCGTCGGACTTCGAATCCGCAGGCCGCCCGTTCGAGTCGGGCCGGGCGTACCA
>CAZDKX010000178.1:7243-10279 GCA_964505935.1 uncultured Syntrophobacteraceae bacterium | reverse complement strand
GCCGGAATGGCGAGCGGTGCTGGATGAGGGCGCCCAGACCCTGATGAAGCGCCCCGACATGAAGGTCGTGATCGAAGGTCATTGCGACGGTAAGGGTACCATTCCCTACAACCAGACCCTGTCGGAACGTCGTGCCAAGGCGGTTTTTGACTACTTTGAGGCCAGGGGTATCAGCGCGAACCGTATGCAGATGACCGGATACGGCAAAACGAAACCCAAAGCGACCAACAACACCGAGGAGGGTCGGGCGATCAACCGCCGGGTAGAGCTCAAGGTCATTGCTCCAAAATAAGCAATCATCTTGCTCCACGTGAAGGATTCTGCCCTGGCGGCGTGACTCTCCGGACAAATGGTCTCGTCGGGCATTTACCGTGGTCGATGCATGGCCCGGGCGCAGCGGGTGAGGATCGACAGTACCTCGAAGGGCTGTTCAATCTCAGGGAAGGTGGGGACCCCAAGAGGTTCGATGACGGCTTTGCACTCCTCTTCGAACCGCCGGTCGCCGCTGAAACTCACCAGCAGCGGTTTCTCGGGGTATTTGCGCGCTGTCTCGACCAGAAAATCGAAGGGCGGCACGCCGGTATCAGCGGTCAGCATGAGCACCGACACCACGGCATCGATATTGGGGTCCTTGAGCACCGCTTCCATGCCCTCCCGGTAGCCGTATTCCACCCCTTTAACCGAAGCGGAAGCCCAGATGTCCACGGGATTTCGCAAGCGGATGAAGGGTGAACTGATCTCATGCAGTCTCCGGACCGTCTCCGGCAGGACGTCCGGGACTTCCAGGCCAAGGCGGACGCAGAGGTCGGAGAGGGACACGAGCATGGCGCCCGAGGGGGCGAGAAAGCTCACCCGGTTGCCCTGCGGTAGAGGCAGCATGGAGAGGGCCTTTCCCGCCAGGACCAGGTGGGTATAGTCCCAAATGCGAACGATCCCGGCCTGGCGCAGCAGACCGTCAACCAGCCGATCCTCGGCGGCCATGGCGGCGGTATGCGCGACCGCCGCCTGCCTGCCGGCCTCGGTGGCACCGCCTTTCAAGACCACCACGGGTTTGCGCCGGGTGACCTCGCTCGCCACTTCGAGCAAGCGGCGGGGCCGCTTGATGCTTTCGATGTACATGATGACGGCGGTGGTCTCCGGGTCTTCCCCCAGGTATTCGAGGGCGTCGCTTTCATCGATATCGATCTTGTTGCCGAGGCCCACGACACGCGCCACTCCGAAATGCTCAGCGGTGAGGATATGCTTCATGGTATGGGTGGCGAAATTGCCCGTCTGGGCGATATAGGAGACCTTGCCGGGACGGACCTTGCCAAGGGGGAAGAAGGTCGAGGTGAAGTGGTGGGGCGTTGAGGTGTGCCCCGAGGTGTTGGGGCCCAGGGCGCGGACCTTCGATTCCCGGAGAATCTCGCTGATCTCCTGCTGGATCTTGGCGCCGCCTTCGTCCAGTTCGGCAAAGCCTCCGGCTAACAGCACCACATGCCTGATGCCCTTTGCCGCGCATTGGCGGATGGCCTCCGGAGTGTCCTTGGCGGCCAGGATGATGACGGCCACCTCGACGCCGTCGGGAAGGGCCGCAATGGATGGAAGAACCGGCAGACCGAGGATCTCTCCGCCTTTGGGATTGACCAGCAGGAGCCGGCCTGCATACTCGTTGGCCAGGATGTTGCGGATCACATCGTGACCGGGTTTCCCGGGGGTTGCTGAAGCCCCGATGATGGCCACACTCGCTGGTTCGAAAAAGGGCGTGAAATTCGGTTTCATGATCGGTTCTCCGATATCGCTGTAGGCTCTTGTTTTTTGGCTCTTGAATCTTGGGGGGGGCGGCGTCTTGGTGGTCAATCCCCGTTTGCTTGTGGGTCGGCAACGGCGGGCCGCAATACCACCAAAGCGTCCACGGCCACGGGCGTGCCGTCGGGTCGGATCTTGAGAGGATTGATATCCACCTCGGCCACCTCTTCGTGCTTCAGAGCGATCTCGCCCAGGGCCACCAGAATCCTGGCCAGCAAGGCCTGGTCGACGGCGGCTTCCCCCCTGAAGGGTCCCATGATCTTTCTGGCGCGAATCTCCGCCATCATCTCGCCGGCATCCCAGGCTGAAAGCGGGGCAAGACGAAAGACTATATCCTGGAGGACCTCGGTAAGGATGCCGCCGATGCCGAACATGACGCAGGCACCGAAATGGGGATCCCGAATCAGGCCGCACACCAATTCACGCCCACCTTTGACCATTTCCTGCACCAGCAGCCGCTCACACCCCGGAATCCGTAACAATCGATCGGCCTCTTGCTGGACGTCTTTGCCATTCCTGAGATTGAGGCAGACTCCTTCCACCTCCGTTTTGTGAAGGAGGGCCGTGCCGGAGGCTTTGAGAACAACGGGGAAGCCCATCTCTTCCGCAGCGCGGGCAGCGGCTTGAGCATCCCGGGCGAGGATTTCCCGGGTCACGGGTATCCCGAAGGCTGCCAGCAGCTGTTTCGACTGATACTCATCGAGGGCCGACCGGCCTTGAGCAATGGCCGAGAGAAGCAGTTCCATGGGTCCCTCCTGCAGGGTTTAACCTCCATAATCCTGATATGGCATTTGACTGCTGCCATGTTCCCAGTTGCTTTATGACCCTTCGGGTCCTGCGGGGCAGATGATACTTACAAGGATATTAGCATACGAGCAAGGTTTTAAAAAATCGGTTTTGGTAGTCCTAAAACTGACGGTGAAGCGCGACCAGGGCAACGCCCAGCAGCATCGACAGGATGACGTTCCTGGTCTTGTAAGCGCAGAGGGCGGTTGCCAGCGCGCCGAGGCCTCCCCACCAACCGGCGGATACGATTCCAGGAGCGATCAACGACACGAGAATCGTTCCCGGGAGAGCGTCCATGAAGCGTTGCCATCTTCCCGATTGCGGGAGTCTGCCGGCAAGGATCAAGCCGCCAAAGCGCAATGAGTAGGTCACCATCGCCGCGGCAGCAATGGTCAGCAACACCTGAGCATCCCCTGAGAAGGTGGTCATGAAGGCATGTCCTCTGAAAAGTTGCGGGTTGCG
>CAZDKX010000178.1:0-7143 GCA_964505935.1 uncultured Syntrophobacteraceae bacterium | reverse complement strand
CATCCCCTGAGAAGGTGGTCATGAAGGCATGTCCTCTGAAAAGTTGCGGGTTGCGAGTTACGGGTTGCGGGTTACGGGTTGCGAGTTGCAGAGTGCCTGTCAACCGTGGTCTTTTTCATCTATTTCCGGCTGTACCGAGGGGACATGAGCAGCGGGGTTGGCTTCGGGGTTTGAAGGAAAAAAGACCGGCACCAGGGCCCCGCCGATGCCGCCGATCACAATGTACCATTTCCCCGGGAGCAGTTGCTGACAGAGAACGGCCGAGGCGGCGGCGATCAGCCAGGGCAGCAGGTCCCTCCGACCTCGCCACAGGGTCGTGACCAGCGCGGTAAACACAGCAACGAAGACAAAATCCAGCCCATATGCTTCCGGCTGCTGCACCACGGCGCCAAGGCAATGGCCTGCCAGCGTCCCCAGGCACCAGGCGAAAAGCACGCAAATGCCGCCGCCGAATAGAAAATGGGTCGAGGCCGTTCCCTTCCGGTGTTCAGCCATGGTGATGGCCCAGTTTTCATCGGCTACGAGGTGCATCATCGAAAGTTTATGCAGCAGTGATTTCTCTTTGAACAGAGGCTGCAATGAGGCGCCGATGAGCAGGTAGCGAAAATTGATGGCCACGACGGCAAGGGTGATCTCCAGAATGGGAAGGGGAGGCACCCACATCTCGACCATGACAAACTGGGCAGCACCGGCGAAGATGGATAGATTCATCGCCAGCAACGCGAACCAGCTAATCTGTTTCTGGGCGGCCAGCACCCCAAGGATACTGCCGTAGGCGGCGACACTGACCGCCACGGGCAACGTGGCAATGAATCCCAATCTTACGGCACCAGGCATCACTTTCCCTCACTCCTGGGCGGACCAGCTGCTCAGGTCTCCTGGGGACACCCGTAAACCCATGAAAAGGCTAGAGTCCCACCCGCAACTAGGAACCCGCAACTCGCAACTCGTAACTCGCAACTTTTCGAAGCATTACCACATATGGGTCGTCGGGGCACTATCGGTTCGCCGCTATGAAGGCATCGTCCGGCGAAAATAAATTGTGTTCAGAGCATATATTGTTTAGGCTCATGGTGACAGAGGAAAAACCCCCGCTCCAGGCAACGACATTCACTAGGATTCGCCATGACCGATCTCTTGACCGCTGATCAAATCAAGGCAATGAACGAGCTGCAGCGCCGGTACTTCAACGAGAACGTGGACATCTTTGAGCCGCCCCTGCCCCGGGGGGTGCCCGCACGGTTGAATGCGACAGTCAAAGCATCCGGTATTCAACCGGGTGATAAGGTCCTGGACGTTGGCACGGGTACCGGCATTCTCATCACCTTCATTTTGCAGCATCGACCGGCGGAGGTCCACGCCTGCGACCTCGCGGAGAAGATGCTGGAATGCGTGAAGCATAAATTTCCCCGGGTTGTGACGCATCTGGGCGATATCAGCGACTTGCAGCTACCCTCGGAAAGCCTTGACGTTGTGTTCATCAACGGCTGCTTTTCCAACATCCTGGATAAGTCGAAAAGCCTGGACAACCTCTACCGCCTGCTGCGGCCGAAGGGGAGGTTGGTCATCAGCCATCCTTTGGGCCGGGGGTTTATCGTGGAGCTCAAGAAGATCACCCCGTTCCATTTGGACCTTCTGCCCGATGAGGCGGAGGCGCGGGACTTGCTCGACACGCATGGCTTTGAAATCATGCGATTCATCGATGAATCTGAATTTTACCTGGTCGTGGCCAGGACCAGAAAGCAGCATGCACCTGCCTGAGCCCCGGGCCGCCGCTTACCAGAGCAACAAGGACCTCATCCTGCGGATGGGGGGCCTGAAACGCTATAGCCCCGCAAGGAATGGCGCAGTGCGGCGCTGACTTGTAGGGACCATATGGACTGATATCGCCTGAGAGGACGATGCCCCGTTACTTTGTATCATTCCAACCAGCCGTTCCCATGGAGGAAAACCTGCCCCCGTACAGCGATCCGGCCGACCCCGCGATTGCCGGTCTCTTGCAGCAGGCTGCGGGGGTCTTACTCCCCCAATATGTGACCCAGTGGCGCTATGCTGCCATCACACGGCATGCCCGGGCCTGGTTCCCACGGCTGGACGCCCGTTTCACCCACTACGGCAAGACCCGGCAGATCAAGCTTTTCCGTGAAATCGGCGTCAGACACCCGGAGAGCCGCACGTATTCGAACCCCGCCCAATTATACGAGGATTTCCTGGAAAACGGTTCCCCCTGGGGCTACCCGCTGGTGTTGAAGGGAGACACCGGCGGGGGTGGCAGTCATGTGTTTCCCATTCATCGGCAGAGTGACCTTCCTCACTGCCTCGACCGGCTCCCGCCCGATCGGCCGGCCCTGATGCAGTCGTGGGTGGATCACGGGGGAAAAGACCTGCGGGTGGTGGTCTACGGCCGTCATACGGTCACTTATTTCCGCGTTGGCGGAGGCCAGTTCTACAACAACCTCTGCCGGGGGGGACGGCTGGACCATGCCGGGTGGCCCCATCTGCAGGAACAGGGAGCGGCCGTCGTGCTCCGTTTCTGCGATCAGGCCGGCATCGATGTCGCCGGCTTTGACCTCATGTTTCCCGATGACGGGGAACCGGTTTTCGTGGAGATCAACTACCACTTCGGGAGGAAGGGATTGGGCGGAACGCAGGGCCACCGCTCTCATCTGCTGCAAGCGATTCATAGTTGGCGGCAGCGATGTCTGGAGGCAGGGCGAAGCTTCGCTGGAGCCGGGCCGCAACGGCGATGAGCGAGGAGCGGTGAGCGGGGGATCCGGGAAAACGAAATGGGGAAGGGAGGGTCCACCCTCCGTTCCCCAGGCTTTCAGTCGCGGCCGTTACGCCAAGTGGTGCGCTTCACTACTGTTTAGGCTTTTCCACATTGATGGAAGGGTCCCACTTGATGAAGCCGGAGGGGTCCTGGCCGGCCCCGAACAGGTTGTACCCACGATCCGCAGGACTCCAAAACGACCACTGCGGGCTGTCATCAGCGTCAAATATTATCATTCGTTCGGAATACATCAGGACCCCGAGCAAGGGCGTGTTGACGTGGGCGGAATCGGGGCAGATATAGTCCTGGTCGGGAGTTCCGGTCTTGCCGAAGCATACGGAGCTCCTGACAGCCTGGACCCGCAACCGGCCGACTTTCGTCTTGAGCACCTCCTGCGTGAATTTCTCGCCCCCGAACCCCGGTCCCCCGGTGGGGGGTTTCCAGACGATATCCTGGCTGAAATTCTCCCCTGCGGACCTGTAGGCAGTCGCGACACTTGGCTTCGCGCCAATATCGTTCAGGATTCCCTCAAAGTAGCACTTGAAGCATTGATACGCTCCGGTGAATTTCACTTCGTTGCCGTTCCAGATATCAAATTTGGCCTTGGTGCAGGTTGGCTCGCGCTCCTGGGTGAGGTCCTGTTTGCAGGGCCAGAGAGCCAACGCCGGATTGCCGCCCCCCGACAGGGTCGCATCGGCGATGAAAGTGGTAATCAGATACTTGGGACAGGCGTCGTAGACCACGCCGTCGAGCGGCAGGGTACCATTGTTGGGGTCAACGGGAGGACTGCCTCGCAGCGCAAACGCGTAGGCATTGTAGAAGGTGGTGGTGTTATTCCTTCCATTGAAGACCAGCGCATAGCCGTACAAATGGTTGAAGCTCTGGGGATTTTGATCTGCGGCATCCTGGGCCCAGCATACCAGGGAACCCACGCTTTTCAGGCCAAAAGGGAGGATCTGGTTTGCTCCGGCACTCGCCGAAAAGACTACCGGCTGATTGGCCGTCAACATAAAATGAAAGTCTTCAACGTTCTGGTTGCTGTCCATCCAATAACACTTCACATGGGCAGGAGCCGCCTGATCATTGCCAATGAAAAGGTAGGTATCTACAAGAGGTTCTGTGGGATGACTCACATACGCCGTCGTCATGATCCATGGAAAAACCAGCAGGCTCCCCTTCTGTGTGGCATTAACCACATTCGGGGCCCCCGAGGTCGCTGTGACCATCGCCAGGACCATGACCAATGCCAGTGAGGCCAACACAGCCTTCCTCAACATGATGCCCTCCCTACTGGTTGTCAGTGCAGCGGATGATAAACACCGGTGAAAGGATGCGATCACGCCCTTTTCAATCTCACCAAAAACCGGCTTCGCCGGGTTCGAGCCGTCGCTGAGGAGTGGGACGATGATCAGGTTCAGATTAGTCTTATAGCCAAGCGACGATACCACAGCCAATCCTGAGAATGTCAAGCGAAAAGTGTGAGTTTTCCGGACGGAGGGCGCCTTTTGATGTCAGCGAAATGGTCGGCAGGAGGCGTTCAGCTCAATGGGGGACAGCCTGAGCCTCTTGCAAAAGTTTCTCAGGGCGTCATTCCGGCAGGGTTTTTGGGCCGGAATCCAGGCTTTAAGGTCCCTGGACCCCGGCTGGAAGCATGCCGGGGTGACGGAATTTGAGACTTTTGCAAGAGTGATTCATGTCCCTTCGGGACACCCTGAAACCATGAAAAGGACGGAGCCTAGCGGACAATTCGCAACTTGCGACTCGCAACTTTTCGTGACAGGCTCAGCCTGATTGGCCATATTGTTGAAATTAGGAACGCTCCCAAAGCAAAGTCCCCCCTCTAGGGGGGAATCAGATCGCATAATTCAACAACATTGAGCCTTGCTTGCCCCGGAATGAAGATGGGGGAATGTGAAGAACCTACCGAACAGGGATGACCCACTGATCTCTCCCCTGAAATGTGGGGAGAAAGGCGATATCGATGTGACTGTCGGAAACCTTTACAAAATGACGTTCGGTATCGTGAGTAAGCATTAAAACTATTTATATAGAAAATACAATATTATATTACTTAATTACGAATGATTTAACTATATAATATATAAAATGTCGGAATTCTTTACAGAAAATTTATTATCGATTACTTAACATAACCTGTTGCTTCCATTCACTATTCTGTCTCAGAAGTGGGACAGATCTTGATTCTACGTCGGAATTGTTTACAGTTATTATGGAGATGAATGGATTTCCTTCCCTTTCCGCTGATCGTGGGATGTTGCAGATATTGCTGTAGGGTCAGTAGGTTACATGAATTCCCTAAGGGGTCTGGAAGCCCTTTAAAGGTGTGGCATTCTTCTTGCTTAACAACAAAGTGGGGATGAATCGAATGATGATGAACATTCCCAAGCGTTGCCGTCATTGGACCTGTTAACGGTCAAGAAAGGGAGGAACACGCCATGACCAAAAAAATGCTGGGATTGACAATCATTGTCCTTCTGCTGGCAGGGATCGCTGCCGGCGTTGAGGCTGCGACCATTAATCTTCAATTTCAGCAATTCCTCAACTGGGATATCGTTAGTCGAACCATCAATGGCGTAAAGGTTAATCCCCTAGCAGGGCTTTTCCACTTCACGGTAACCGGAGGGGACCTCGCTGTTCCGTATTCGAATCTCTACACATTCTGCATTGAGCCGGGTCAGGATATTCTCTCCGGTTCAAGGACCTATACCGTAGGCAACCTGGAGGCCGCTCCGACCAGCATGCCAATGGGGGACACCAAGGCCGACCTGTTGCGGGAACTTTATGGGGTTTATTTTCCCGTGAACACCGCGGCGATTACGCAGCTTCAGGCTGTCGCCCTGCAGATCGCAACCTGGGAGATTGTGCGGGAAAATTCCGGGTCCCTGAACGTATATGCCGGGGATGTATCCTTTAATGGCACGACTGCAAAATACACTGAGCTCGCGCAGACTTATCTCACCGATATCACGGACAATGTCCACACCATGCGGACTGACATTATGGCGGCCATGAGTGGAGAAACTCAGGATGTCTGGATCCCGGTCGAACCCCCAAAGAAGGTGCCCGAACCGGCCACCCTGGTTTTGCTCGGCCTCGGGTTCCTCCTAGTCGGCATGGTGGCCCGTCGGTACCGTGCGACGAGGGTGTGGTAAGGGGTGATTTCTAGTGCTTGATTGCATCCGTCCCTGAGATTATGCCGCTCACCCCGTCCTCGTCATTCCGGCAGGTTTTTAGCCGGAATCCAGGGCTCGCCTACTCACTGGACCCAGGCTAAAAACCTGCCGGGGTGACGGAATATAAGAATTCTGGCAAGACGCTCCAAAAGCAGGGCCTTTTTCGAGCCCTGCTTTTTTTGCCTCACTTCCCTATCACAACGTGGTTTTACGGCAGGGCGTCCAGTTTCTTGAAGTCGATTCCTTGAGCAAAGGCCGTCAAATCCTCTCGTGCGACCTCGTTTCCTTCAACGGTGACGAGAAAGCGGTTGGCAATGACGATGTTGATGTCTCCGTCTTTGCTGTCGGTACGGTATTTCACAATGGCCTTTTCGCCATTGACTTTTTCGAGCTTGCCGCCGTCGGCGGTGGCCATCATGGGGTTGGAGAACATCATGAGGAGCCCTTGCATCATCGGGGAATCCGTGATGATCTTGACCTCCACGCGACTGTCGCCCTTGCGGTAGGTGCGTTCTGCCGTAACCCCGCCGCCAAACATCGCCGACCCCATGGCCTGGGATTTAGCGGCTTCAGCCTGCCATCCGGGAGGAGGTTCCGGCAAGAAGGCTTCGAGCTGCCCGCCCTTCTTCTGTCGAATCAACTGGGACGCGTAATCGAGGCTCTGGACCGCATTCGCGAATTCCCCATTGCCATATTGTTTCAAGGCTTCGTTGATGGAATCCGTCACGTCGTCGGCCAGCACCGGGATGGGAACAACACCCATCAACAGGAGCGTTGCGGCAACGGTCATGGTGACAAAGGACACGCGATTCATGGTCTTTCCTTCAAATGTGGGGTGACAAGGGGTTGTTTCCGAGAGGTTTCTGGCTAGCAGGATCACGGAAGCTTGTCAAGGAGTTCTCAACGACAAGTGTTATCCGGGATGCAACCCTGAGCCGCGACGCGCCCGAAGGTGAGCGGCAGGCTTGTTCAGGGGGGCCATCGAAAAGCAAACGGTGTGAGGTTCGAGCACTTCCTGATCCGCGAAGGGAGCTTGGCTCCAGAGCTCGGGCAGACATAAGGATTGCATGCGAGCCCGCTCTGCGCCATATTGAAAGTGCTTTCGGCGCCATGAGTGCTGCTTCGAAAAGTTGCGAGTAATGAGTCCCGAGTGCCCAGTGTAACTCGAGCCTTTTGGTT
>CAZDKX010000177.1:0-10355 GCA_964505935.1 uncultured Syntrophobacteraceae bacterium | reverse complement strand
ATAGCGTCCCAGTCCGAAGCTGGTGCCTTTGCCCAGGTTGACCCAGGAGCCCAGGACCAGGAGCGGCAGGAATTCCCTCAGGTCACCTTCATAGGTGACTTCGCCCAGCAGGCCGCCGAGCTTCATGCGCTTGTCCTGTCTTTTGGAATAGCGCTCCCAGTCGTACCAGCGGGTATTGCGCCCGGTGAGGCGCACGGTTTCCGCCACATCGAGCAGGGGGCCAGCGGGAAGCTCCACCTCCTGGCCGCAGTGAAAGGAAACCAGGTTGCTCAGGCGCCGCAGCAGGTTCCGCGCCAGGATGTAGAACTGCGGCTCGCGGCACAACTCCCCATCGATGACCAGGCGGAGCGGGGTTACAAACCGCAGGCGCACCGTCTGGTGAGACAGCTGAGCGCTCATCGTTTGCGCCTCCGACAGGCCCAGGAAGTTTCCGGGCATTTTCAGCACGCCGTCCTCGTAGATGGTTTCCGGTTGGCATCCTTGTGACGGGACGGGGTCGGCATCGTCTCCATCAGCCATGAAATCCCCCCTGCCCCCCTTCAGAAAAGGGGGAATTTGAGCTTGGTCCGATGCCAAATGGGGACTTCGCGGTCGCTCCGTTGTGGAAGGGAGAATCGCAGGCTGATCCGATGCCAACGCCGAGGTCACAGGCTGATGCGGCGCCAGCGGCAAGACGGCAGGCCGGTACGATGGCATCGGGAGGTTAGCAAGGCCATCCCCTGCCGAGGTCAGCTTGGCGGGTTGGTCGGCCGGGCCGAGGTTGTAGACGCGCAGCAGTTCGAAGGTGCCGCGCCCCTTGCCGATGCCGAGCTCGCCCATGCGCTGAAAGGCGTAGACGAAATAGGGCAGGAAATCGCAGGCGCGCCCCACCAGCGTCATGCCGAAGGCAAAGATGCTGCCCGGTTCCTGGATTCCCGAGGTGCCGGTCTCCAGATTCAACACGAAAGGGTGGGGAGCGGTGGCGTAACGTCGCTGTTCTCCACCCCCGCTCATCAGCGGGGTTTCAAAGGTATAGCTGTAAATGCAGGTGGCCCTCAGCAGACAGGTGCCGCACTCCTGGCGCCGCAGGGCGCAGGCGCTCCGCCGGAGGGCCATGCCGAACGCCCCCCGCAGGGTGCTTCCCAGGTAGGCGGGCAGCTCGATACGCCGGGTGGCGGTCACTTCCACCCGCAAACGCAAACACCGAAAGGGACTAAGCTGTTCGTAAAGGCTCATCTTGAAAGGCGCTTCAACGATGGATTCGAGGTGCTCTGGTCAACCGGTCAACGATCAAGAAACCAACCATCGCCTCATTAACAGGGGCCGGAAATGCGCTTCGCTCAGCTCAATCCGATGAGCAAAACGAATTCCCCGGCCCTCAAATCCACAATACGGCCTCAGTTAGAAAAAATACAAAAGCCGGCGAAGATTTCGCCCGCTGTGAGTAGCAGTGAGTAATAGGTGAAACCGTCTTCGTGACGGCGTTTTGTCGGCAGCAGATCCAATAAGCCGGTTGCCAGACCTTTGACTGAAAGGCCCAATCCTTCCGGAAGAAGCAACCGATGGTCTTCGTTCAGATCTTTTCAAGTAGTGTATACCACATAAGCGACCGGTCCCGCTACCGATTTTCCGAACAAGTCCGCGCAAAAGAAAGGTGGACCTGTAAAAGAGCAAGTGTTAGAAGGTGGGAAGCATTCTGTGCCTGCGTTCACCATACACGGGAATCAATTCATGGACCGTGCTCTCATTTTACTTTTCAATCACCAACTGACACCGGATCAGGAGCTCGATGCCCGCCGGGCGCTCGGGATTGCAGGAGTAGTCGAGCCACCCGAAGCGCTTCGGGAGCTCTGGGGAAATATTCCGCCGGAACTTGACGAACTGGGAGCCTGTCTTGAACCCGTGAAGCACTGGCTGCTGGCCCATGCCCTCCCAGGCGACTATGTGCTTATTCAGGGGGATTTCGGCGCAACCTGCCTGATGGTCGCTTTTGCCTTGGCAAGAGGTTTCATCCCCATCTACGCCACTACCGAGCGGGAAGCCACCGAGGAACTCCAGCCCGATGGGTCGATGAAACTGACCCACCGGTTTCGGCACAGGCGCTTTCGGAAATACGGAGGATGACAATTCTCAGTGGTCCCTAACCCGTTCAAAGGAGGATTCCGATGCGAAGGGTTTTTGTAAGCTGCCTTGGAATCGGGAGCAAGAAGGCCGAAGGCCATTTCGATTATGATGCCGCATGTTACTTCATGGGAGAAGGCGAGCCTTCCAACAAAACAAAATTTGTTCAGGTCGCTGAACTGCAACTGCTGGGGGCATCAAGTTTTGACAAAATCGTGATCGTGGCTACGGAAAAAGCCAAAAACCGTCACTATGACGAGCTTCAGGCGGAGTTGGAACAACTTGGAATTCCGATGGAGAATATCCTTTGCCCCCTGGTGGATGAAGACATGACCTCGAAAGGCCAATGGGCCTGGTTTGAGAAGATTCTGGAGCATATTCAACCCAGAGATCGGTTGACGGTCGATCTTACACATGGCTACCGAGCCATCCCGATTGTCTTCTCGACGGCCATTCATTTTCTCCAGCGGGCCAGAAGCATTTCCATCGAACACGTATTCTACGGTGCTTACGACAAGAACCGCGAATTGAGCCCGATAGTCGATATGAAGGATTTCTACCTGATCAACGAATGGGCTGAAGGTGTAAGTCGGCTTGTCGAAGATGCTGATGCCCGGAAGATCGTTGCTTTGGTGACAGCGGCACCGTCTTTCCAGGTTGAAGACTTGCGGGACGACGCTTTTGCCGGGGCAGCGGAGGATCTCACAAATCGAATTCGAAATGTCGATATGCACAATATGTCCAACGCTGCTCGGAATTTACTCGATCTGGTTCGCAGGAAGAAGCCTGCCAAGTCAACCGCTGGCGAAATCCTCCTGCAGCTGGTTGCCGAGAAGTATGAGAGTCTGACTCCAGGAGTTCCTGCCACTGGAAGGTATGATCGCTCCTATTTTGCAGGTCAGCTTGCCTACATCAAACTACTGCTTGAACATAAGCTGTATATGCAGGCTTTCACGGTCATGCGCGAGGTGATCGGCTCCATTGGGCTAATTGGCATACCAAAGGCCAGGACGAACAGCGCTGATGGTCGTCGAAGTCGGGGTAAGGCCGAGGTCTTTGTCAACATGCTCCAAATTGAGGAAAAGGAATGGCAGTTCCCTGAGACCCATTCAAAAATGAAGGAGGACCTCCTGCCTTTCTACGGGCAGCTCAAAGCGTGCGGGATAGAGGCTTTCCTGAGGAGCTTCTTGAGGCAGCTTGTTGACTATCGCAACGGCTTTGACCATGGGTGGACGAAAAAGCCCCGAGCCGCACCCGATCTTGTAGCCCAAGGCGAGAAATTCCACCAGAACCTGGTAAAGGCCGTTTCCGACCTTGAGGCTTGCGGCATTCTGCTCGACTGAAGGAACATGGGGTTGCAGAGTGTTCTCAAGAGCGCAAACGAAATTCATGAAGGGGCTGTCCAAGAACAAACATTATTCCTAACCCCAACGTGGGCTGCCCCACATACTGCACTATCGGTGGGCACAGCCCACGAAAATGGCACACTTGTGAGGCTCTTGCAGAACCTCAGTCCCCCTGCCCTCCGCGCAGACGGGGGTTCAGAAATCGGCAAAAAGCCTGGATTCCGGCTTCCGCCGGAATGACGCCCGGGGACTTTTGCAGGAGGCTCTTGTTGTTGGACGATCAATTAGACTCCGTGCCATGGAGTTCCTCCAGTTCCTCGAGTGACAGCTCACCCTTGACGATCCCTTTGGAGGCTTCGGTGGAGGATTTCTTAACGGGCTGGACACCAATGCCTGCAGCGGGTGGCCTTCCCTCAACATGATCGCTCGGCAAAGGATCGGTTCCTTTTTTCATCTTGCGTGAAATCATGCTCCATCCTTTTGTCAAAGCCAGCCGGCAACACCTGCTCACAAATCACCAAACGGCCATGCCACGGCGTTGGGAGTGATTGGCAGTCTGGCTTGCCCTGGATGCACGACGTAGCCCTTTTGCACCCGCTCTCCGAGGTCCCTGCGGAGGGCATCAATGCCCGCGGCCATGCGTGCCGCGGGCGTAGTGGACAGTTTGATCTCAAGGGGTATCAGCCCAACCCCGGTGTCCACCAGCAGGTCCACCTCCGAGCCCTTTGCCGTCCGCCAGAAATAGAGCCGGGGCTCCTGCCCCCGGTGAGTCATCGTGCGCACCACTTCATTCACGACCGCCGTTTCCATGATCGCCCCCCCATGGGGCCGGCAGCGGCATGGGCGGCATCCCTCAACCCCACAAGATAGCAGAGCGTGCCCACATCGGCGAAGTAGACTTTCGAGGTCTTGACGAGACGTTTCCCGACATTGGCATAATACGGGCGCAGCACCACAATCTGATAGGTCGCCTCAAGCACCGAAAGCCATGCCCGCACCGTATTGACCGCCACGCCCAGATCCCTGGCCAGGTCGGCAATATTCAAGAGTTGCGCACTCCGCGCCGCCAGTGCCCGAAGAAAAGACTGGAATTGGCTGAGCTCGCCAACCTGCCGGAGGGCTCTGACGTCGCGTTCGAGGTAGGTCTGAACATAGCTCGCATGCCAAAGTCCGAGATCACGCTCCGGATTGACCACCAACTCCGGGTACCCGCCCCGCAGGAAGCTCTCCCAGAGTTCCTTATAGGCGAGCCCGCTCCGAGGAATGCGCGTTTCTTCCTCCCAGGGCAGCGGTGTCTGAGCCCTTTTTAGGATTTCTCGAAAGCTAAGGGGCAACAAGCGGAGCATCGCCACCCGCCCGGCGAGCGACTCGCTTACCCCCTGGGCCAAAAGGATGTTCTGAGAACCGGTCAGGATGAACTGTCCCATTCGCTGCCGTGCGGCATCAACCCGTTCCTTGATGTAAGGCAGCAGGCCGGGCGCATACTGGATCTCATCAAAAATTGCGGGGGGAGGGTACAGTTCCAGGAATCCACGCGGATCATTGAGAGCTGCTGCCTGCACATCGGGCAGCTCCATCGAAAGATAGCGGTGAGTCTTCGAGAATAGATGCTGCAACAGGGTGGTTTTGCCGGACTGGCGAGGCCCTGTGAGCATGACCACGGGGAATTCGGCAGCAGCTCGACCAATGAATGGCTCTATGGTTCGCTGGAGGTATGTCACCCGGGGGCCTCCTCAAATCAATCGTTGGCATGCAACCTCACGCCCTGAAGGTGCAATTATTCATTTGGAATGAATAATTGCAAACCTTAATCTTCTCATGACCAAGGTCCCAGGACGTCTGCCGAGCTGCCCGAGATGAGGCCGCTTTTCCTTTGAAATGGAAACAGCCAAGAAAAGATACTGTAAATTCTGAAACCATGGCCGTATCTCTTTTACGTAGGGGCTGGAGGGTTTCCAGCCCACGGCGTGTAAACTCCTCTCTTCAGGAGAACGACCATGGAAACCGCAGTTGCCAGAATCATTGACCACCCGGCCAAGGCTCAGGCCCTGGAACAAGCGGCGCCGGACGACCCGCAGCCGCGCCGCGTGCCGGAGACCGGGACCGTTACTGCCGACACCGACGCTCAATCCCTCAGCTCTTCGCCCCCCGCCCCCTCGCCGGGCGACTTTCTCACCACCCTCGCCGAAGTGGGCGTCAAGGAAGCACGGCTCCGGGGGGAACGTACGCGCCTGCTGAACGAGATCTCCGCCCTGCGCACGGAGAACCGCTGGGAAGACATTATCGCACTCTGCCACCCGGTCGAGGAAAAGGTCCCTGAACTGGAGGCCCTCGGCCTCGCCACGCCCCTTCGCGCCGAAACCGCGTTCGCCCTCGGTCATCTGGGCCGTTACGATGAAGCCCTCGAGCTCTACAGCCGCTGCGTGGCGGAACAGCCCGATAGTTTCCACCACCACGCCGGGCTGGCCTACACGGCCTACGACAGCCTCTATGCGGCCAAGGGAAGGCAGCTCATGCTTCATCCCGCTGAACGCAAGGCGCGCATCGAACTGGCTCACCGCCATTTCGCGGCGGCCCAGGCGCTGCGTCCGCACCAGGTCACCAACTACTACCGCCAGGGGATGCTTTTCAAGAAGCTCCAGGGGAAGCCCGAAGAGGCCCTGCCGCTCTTTGAAACCGCCGTTCGCAACTGGGAAGCTTACAGTCCGGAAGCACAGCAGGCGCGCCACCAGGAGCGGAAAAACTACGTGAAGGCGCTCTACCAGGCTGCCTCCTGTCACCTGGCGGCCCAGCGGCCCGCCCGCGCCCTCGAAGTCCTCTCCCGGTGCCTGCGGGAAGACGAGGAGTCGGGCCATTTCTCGGTGGTTCACAAGTACTTTGCGCTGGGCAAGGTCCATTTCGAACTGGGCGACCTCCCGCAGGCCCTGCACGCCCTCGAGTTCGCCGCCCTCAAGGCGAACCCCGAGGACGACGATTTCGTCTTCGAGCTACTGGCCCGTCTGCATCTGGCCCGGGGCGCCGCCGGCCAAGCCTGGGAAGCGGTGAATCGCGTCCCTCCCCGGCGCCGCCGCCCCTATTTCCGCTGGACGGAGGCCGATGTGCTGACCGCCCGCGGCGACTGGGAGCACGCCCGCAAGGTCCTGCTGGAAGCGGCGGAAAGGGACCGGCGGGGCCGCCACAAGGCCCTGCTGCGACTGGCCCGCCTCGAATTCCGTCAAGGCCGCTACGAGCCATGTCGCCACTGGGCGGGTGAGGCCGACCGCTTCTTTCACAGTCTTTTCCAAAATCCCTGCGGGGACGCCCTCTTCTGGCAGGCGGCGGCCCTGCTGCGCCTGGGACGGCTGGAGGAGGCGCAGGCCGCGGCGCGGGATCTCGCCCAATGCCTGCCCCACTACCCTCACCTCGGCCGCCTGCGCCAGCTTATCGGGGAAGCGGTGAAGGGTGAAAGGTGAAAGGTCAAAGGTCAAAGATGAAAACCAAAGAGCGGTTAGGCGGTGAATCAGTATGGAAGTTGCCGGAGCGAAGCTTCAATCCATCCCTCCACCCACCCTTCACTCTTCACCCTTCACCCTTCACTATCTTTTAAGGAGGCGACGATGACCGGGCAGCATGCGGTGAGCCAACCGAAAGGAGGTTCCCTGGACTATGCCCTGCTCCTCCAGCAACTGGAGAAGCGTCTTCTCACGCAGGCCGACACGGAGGCCCTCCAGATTCTCAATCGCGAGGCCATCTGGAAGGAGTTGCCGGACGAGCAGGCCCTGCAGTGGGCGAGGCTCGCGCAGATTGCCGGGCTGCCCGAGGTGAGCCTCGCGGTGCTCTCATGGATCACGGAGCGCAGCCCCCAATGCGTCCTTGCCTGGCAGCAGCGAGTCGAGTTGCTCGAAGCCCTCGGGCGACGAGGATCGCCGGAAGGAAGCCCCGCTCTGGCCGCTCCGCCGAAGGAGGACCGCGTCCCCGGCGCCCCGTCCGGAGAGGCGGTGCCGCCACTCGGCGGCGGGGAGCAGGTGCCGTGGGAAGAGGCGGTTGACGGCCCGTTCGCGGCCATGCGTACTCGCGAGGAGGGGTTGGAGCGGTTTCTGCGGCTCTTTCGCGGCCGGGAAGATTGCTTTGCCCGCCAGTGGGCGGACCGCAAAGCGGGTACCCAGGGTTATGTGCCGGTTCGCCGCGCCATGACCGCCGAGGACGTCCTCGATCACGTCCGCGGCCAGCGCACCTACGGAATTTACCTGCTTCAGCAGGACAGCCGGGTCCGGCTGGCGGTCATTGACGCCGATCTGGCCTCACGGTTCCGGACCGGGTCGACCACGTCCGCCGAGAAAGATCTGGTCAGGCGGGAAAACCGCTTCCTCCTCTCCCGTCTTGTCGAGCTCGGCAAAGAGAGCGGGCTTCCTTGCCTGGTTGAATTCAGCGGGGGCAAAGGTTTTCATTTCTGGTATCTCTTCGAGGGGCCCGTTGCCGCCCCGCTGGCCCGGCAGGCTTTGCAGGGTCTGGTGAAACGGATTGCTTCCGATTTGAGCTGCTTTAGCCTGGAAATCTTCCCGAAGCAGGATCAGCTGGCGGGCAAGGGGCTCGGCAACCTGGTCAAGCTCCCGCTGGGGGTGCATCGCCTCACGGGTCGGCCCTCCCATTTCCTCCACCTTGCGGACCGTTCACCCTGGGCGCAGCTCAAGGCCCTCGATAAAGCCCCGCTGATCTCCCTTGCGGCCCTGCAGCAGGCTCCGTCGCGAGGGGCGGGAGGGGAGGTGCTGGTTCACCCTCGGCACGAACAATGGGCGAAGGAGTACCCTGAGCTCGCCCTGCTGAGCGACCGGTGCCCGGCTTTGGCGCAGATCATGGTGACCTGCCGGGAGTCGAGAACGCTCAGCGTCCGCGAGGAGAAGGTCCTGCTCGGCACCCTGGGGTTCCTGCCCAGGGGAAGGACCCTTCTCCACCATCTCCTTCAGGACCTGCCCGACTACAACCCTCATCTCGTGGACTATCGGCTGTCGAGACTGCGTGGGACCCCGCTCGGCTGCAAACGCATCCACAGCCTGCTCGAGCTCGCCATCGATCCGTGTGCCTTTCCCGGGAACGCCGCCTACCACCATCCGCTGCTGCACTGGCCGGACTGGTGCGCGGGCATGGCCGAAAGCCGGGCCGAGCGTCCTGCCAACCTGCGGGATGCGCTCGCCCGCCTGCAGGAAGCCATGGGCATCGTCGCACGGATGCTGGCGGAAAAACAGGCCTCGTGAACCTCGCGGAGGGATGCCAATGGAACGAACCTATGTCCTCGAACCGGGAACCGTGGTGCGCAAGTCCGGCCATCATCTGGCGGTGACCCGAGGCAGCGACGTCATTGCCGAGATTCCCCTGGAAGGTCTCGACCAGCTGACTCTCGTCGGCTTCACCTCCCTCACCGGGGCTGTCCTGGAGGTGCTCATCCGCAATCGCATTGAAACGGTCCTGCTCAGCCCCCACGGCCAGTTCCGAGCCCGGCTCATGGTGGATGAGCACAAGCATGTGCAGCGGCGGCGAGGGCAGTACTTGCAGTTGAGCGATCCGGCCTTTGCTCTCAAGACGGCAAAGGTCATCGTTCGCGGCAAGTTGCGCAACGCAGCGCGCTTTTTGGCCCAGCGCGGAACCCGCCATGGTCTGGGCGAGGTGAACCGGCTTGCTTCTCAGATCCGGGGGCTGGCTGAAATCACCGAACGGCAGGAAGCTCTCGATCTCGTTCGCGGTATCGAGGGACGAGGTTCAGGCCTTTATTTCCAGGCCTTGCCCCAACTCGTCCGGACGGAGGGATTCGAGTTCCATGGCCGCAACCGCCGCCCCCCGCTCGATCCGGTCAATGCTCTCCTTTCCTTCGTCTATACCCTTCTCACTCAGGAAGTGTTGACCTCCATCAAAGTCGTCGGCCTGGACCCCTATCTTGGCTGCCTGCATACGGTGGAATACGGACGGCCTTCGCTGGCCTGCGATCTGGTTGAAGAATGGCGCTCCTTCCTGGGGGATCGCCTGGTGCTGGCCCTGATCAACCGGAAAGTCATCAACCCCGATGATTTCGTCTATCGCCCAACAACCTGTACCGACGCCGTGGACGAGGAGGACCTGAAGGCGCGCCGGCCGGTGGAGATGAAGCCCAAGATCGGGAGGGCCTTCCTCGAAGCCTACGAGAAATGGATGACCGGCAGCATCATCATTCCGGGCTCCCGCGAGAAGACTGATTATCGTGGTCTGGTGCGGCGGCAGGTCTGGCAGTTTTGTCATTATCTGGTGGGCGACAAGGAATCCTATGAACCCTTTGTCTGGTCCGAGGTCAAGTGAAGAGGCGGGAGGCCGTTGTGTTCTATGTCGTGTCTTTTGATATCAGTGATGATCGCGCCCGTTATCGGGTGGCAAAGCTGCTCAAATCGTACGGCTATCGCGTGCAGAAATCGGTTTTCGAGTGTCCTGATCTTACGGAGAAGAAATTCCTGAGGATGAAGGACCGCCTTGAAGCATTGATTGATTTCACCACCGATAGCGTGCGCTACTACCGGCAATGTCGCGGCTGCCTGCAGGCGTTCGAATTCTCCGGTATCGGAGAAGAGCCGGAAGTGAGCAAGTTCAGTGTAGTATAGGCGCTCCACTTTTGTCCCGGGCCGTTCTATCCGAGGCGAGGGTATTCTGTCCGCCCATCTCCCGCCTTACCGTTCATAGTTGGATAACTCGTTGAATTTTATAAAAGTCGCTTCAATCGATGGGCGGACCTCAGGAAATGAGCCCCAATCCTTAATTCGCAGAGATTTTCAGGTTGATCGTGAGTCCGGTTTTTCTTCCCGGAGCCAAAAAAGGGGGGAGGTGGGCGGAATTGCCTCTGCAAAGCCTTGCAAAATGCCGCAAAACCGTGTAGGAGCCGGAATGGTTGCCCCGATTTGAGGGGATTGAGAC
>CAZDKX010000176.1:0-10403 GCA_964505935.1 uncultured Syntrophobacteraceae bacterium | reverse complement strand
AGCGGTAGGTTGGGTTGAGTGAAACGAAACCCAACACCAGCTTTCGGCGGGTTACGGCGCAAAAAGACGCGCCTAACCCGCCCTACGCAGTTGCCGCTTAATGGACACTCTTTCTTGTGGCGCTGTACTCAGTGATCAGTGGTTGGCACAACGGGAGCCCTGCCTGCTTGGATGCCTAGCCTCCCGCGTCGCGCTCCCTTTTACTCGACCACAGCGCCAATTGAACCCCTTGTTCCTTTACCCTTTCCTGCCCCTCCACCGTTTCGGGCTCGGCGGAAACCGGAAAACCGCGGAAGAAAAAGCGTTCGAACAGCGGCTGGTAAGCGGTCCAGGCCGCATCACCATTCCTGGGATCGGCAAGGATGCGGCTCACGCTGTTCATCTTGGCATCCAAATCGTCGGCAAAGTGCAACACGAGGGCTTCCCGCGTCATGGGCAGCTTTACGGCTCCTGTACTGGGGTCCCCGTGGTGGCTGAGGATCAGGTGCTTGAGCAGCAGCGCTTCGTCAGTCGGGAAGCCTCGGAGGTGCCGGATCTTCTCCTCCAAAATCTCAACCCCCAGTACCATATGGCCGACCAGCCGGCCGGGAATGGAGTAGTCGATGCTGAGATCATAAATGAATTCGCTGATTTTGCCGATATCGTGGAGGATTGCTCCGACCACCAGGAGGTCCCGATTCAAATCGCCATAGGACTCAGAGAGCCGGGAAACCAGAGTGGCCACCGCCAGGGAGTGTTCGAGCAGTCCACCCAGATAGGCATGGTGCATCGATTTAGCCGCAGGAGCAAGGGCGAAACGCTCCATGAGGACAGCATCCCCCTGAATTTGCCTCAGCAGCCGCTGCAGGGAGCTCCTCCTCACCGAGGAAACCAGGACTCTCAGGCCCTGCAGGAGTTCTTCCCGACCCCTGGGGCAAACGGGGAGAAAATCCGCACGGTCAATCTGCGCCAGGGGAACCGGAGCGATCTCGTGGATTTGGAGCTGGAGCTCATCTCGGTAGACCTCACTCCTTCCACGGATGAACACCACCGATTTGGCGGCAATGGCCTGGAAACAGGCTTCGGCCCGCTCCCAGACGCGACCTCCTATTTGACCGGATTTATCGACCAGCTTCAGCGTCAAAAAGGGTGTGCCGTTTTTTGCCATCCGCAGTTGCTTGTCTTCCACCACAAAGCAACTGGCCACTTCCTGGTTCGGCTGGATTTCGGAGATAAGAAGCTTGGGCACGTCCGCCGCTCAATGAAAGCAATCAACCCCTGCCAACTCACATCATCCTGATTTCCCTCAGGCCCAGACGCCTCGGTGGTTATGCTATATTATGGGATGATGAACTCTGTCAAACTGAACCTTCATCCGGCTGAACAACACGCCTCCGAAGCCCTTCGGTGAGAGGCTCTCCCAATAGGCCCCCAGAATCCCCCTGTGGTTTCCCTGCCGTGGGCAGCGCAAGAAATGGTTGCAGCGACCTGCACAAAAGTTTATAGAGTCACTCAAATTGGCATAGGCTGGAATCTGACGGAAGGAACTGGTTATCATGGTTGCTCACCTTGTGGACACTGTTCGGCAGGCTCAAGGGGCATGGGCTGTTCGATCGTTCGCACCGATGCCGCTTCAGAGGTTTACTCCATGACATCACGGCTCTTTTTAGTCATGGTCCTGCTGATTGTCCCCATGGTGCCCACCTTCTGGGCGATTCTGGATATTCCCAAACGGCGGTTTGCGAGTTATCGAAAAAAGATCATCTGGTTTCTGGTGGTGTCGAGTTTGCCGTGTGTGGGAGCGCTCTGTTACCTGGCTTTCGCGCGCCGGCACACCACACCATCGGAGATATCCACCTCATAAAGGAGGCATGCGCAGCTTATGCTCGATCTCGTTCGGAAACATGCTAAGTCCTGGCTCATCAAAGTCGCCCTTTTCCTGATCGTCGTCGTTTTCATTTTCTGGGGCGGGTATTCTTACAAGAGCCAACAGGAAAGCCAGATGGCGCGGGTCGGTGAGCGCTATATCTCGATCAACGAATACCACCAGCAATACGAGCAACTGTTGGAGGTCTATCGACGCCAAATGGGAGGGGCCTTCTCGGAAGAGATGGTGCGCAATATGAACTTGAAGAAACAGGCCATGAACCTGCTCATCGATCGCACAGTTATTTACGGAGCAGCCCAGAAGTTGGGGCTCACTGCTACTCCCCAGGAGATTCAGCAACTGGTGCTGCG
This sequence comes from uncultured Syntrophobacteraceae bacterium, assembly GCA_964505935.1. Lineage (GTDB taxonomy): Bacteria > Desulfobacterota > Syntrophobacteria > Syntrophobacterales > Syntrophobacteraceae > JADGQM01. Next base: position 8,186 of record CAZDKX010000176.1, on the reverse strand, counting down.
CTACCCGGCATTCCAGAGCGATGGGCAGTTTGACCAGAAACGCTACCAGTTTCTCCTGCGCCAGAATCGGATGACTCCGGAGACTTTTGAACAGCAGCTGGGGCAGGACCTCTCGGTCCAGAAAGTGGAGGCCTTTATCAAGCGGCGGGCCATGGTGACGGAAGCCGAGGTGGCAGCTGATTTCCACTTCAATTATACACTCCTTGAGGTGGCCTATGCGCTGTTTGACCCCAAATCCTTTGAACCCCAAGTTGCCGTCGACCCGAAGACCCTCGCGGATTTCTACCAGCAGCAACAAGAGCGCTATAAAGAGCCCGAGAAGCGGCGGATTTCCTATGTGTTTGCCAGTCAGGATGCCTATCGCGCCGAGGTAAAAGTGCCCGAGAGCCAGATCAGGGAAGACTATGAAGACCATGCAGCGGACTACCACCAGGAGCAGCAAGTACGGGCACGCCACATTCTCTTTGGGCTGAAGGAGGACGCTCCGGAAGCCGATATTGCCAGAATCCGGGCCGAGGCCGAAAAAGTCCTGGCGGAAGCGAAAAGCGGTAAAGACTTCAGCGAACTTGCCAGGAAGCATTCCAGCGATCCCTCGGTGCAGGAAAACGGGGGAGATCTCGGGTTTTTCACCCGGGACCGCATGGTGCCCGAATTTTCCGAAGTTGCCTTCTCTCTCAAGCCGGGGGAACTCAGCGAATTGGTCCGCACTCCTTACGGGTTTCACATCATCAGGATTGAGGAAATACAGCCGGAAAAGAATATCCCGTTCGAGGAAGTGAGAGGCAAGATCGAAGCCCGATTGCAGGGCGAACGAGCTCGCGACATCGCTCATCGGAAGGTGCGGAACCTGGCTGATGCGGCCTATGCGCAAAAGGATATTGGCAAGGCGGCCCAGACCATGAAACCCCCGATGACGGTTGTATCCACCTGGATTTCCCCAAAAGAGAGCGTCCCGGAGGTGGGAGGGGTGCCGACGCCCAACCTGAACAAGCTGCTGGCGCTGCCGGAAAAGGGGCTCAGCGAAATCATCGAAGTGCCGCGAGGGGTTTTGCTGGCCCAGGTGGAAGCCATTCAACCGCCCACCGTGATTCCCTTTGAAAACGTGAAGGATCGGGTGGAGAAAGACTATCGCCAGGAACAGGCCCGCACGCTGGCTCAGAAAAAAGCTTCTGAGCTGCTTGTCAAGGCCCTGGAGCTCAAGAGCCTGGAAGCAGCCGGCAAGGCAGCGAAGGTCGAGGTCAAGCGGAGCGGATGGTTCTCCCGCCAGGAACCCGACAAGGAACTGCCCGGCCTGCAGGGCGATGAACAGAATTCGGTCTTCGAGCTTCAGGAAAGCCAGCCCTTTCCGGAGGCGCCGTTGCTGCTGGGTAATCGTTATGCGGCGTTTCAGTTGCTTGGGCGAAAGCTGCCCGAAGACGTGCTGGCGAAGGAGCGCTCGACCATTATCACCCGGCTGGCACAGCAGAAACAGGACCTTGTCTGGCAGACCTGGCTCGACGAGACCCGCAAGAGCACGCCGATCGAAACCTACCGGGAACCTTGACGCCGAAGCTTTTCCCAGACCGCTCCGACTTGTTGGCGGGTGTACTCGAGGTCACCACCGTTATCGATGATGAGATGCGAGAGGGACCGCTTTGTCTCGATGGGAAGCTGCATGGTGAGGGTCTCTTGCGCTGCCTCGCGGCTGAGGCCGTCGCGGGCCATGAGTCTCTGAATCTGGATTTCGCGGGGTGTATAAGCCAGAATGATGGTGTGAAAGCGGTCGGCAAGGTTCGCTTCGAAGAGGAGCGGAATATCGAAAATGATGATGGCATCGGGATGAAACTTTTGCCATGATTGCCACTGCCGATCCAGTCCCTCCAGGATATGGGGATGGAGCACGGCGTTCACCGCGGTTCGACACTCAGGGTCGCCGATGATCCGCTCCCGTAAACTCCTGCGTTTCAGCGTCCCGTCCGTTTCAAAATAGGCCGGACCAAGCAGTTCGCGGAGCTGCTGCCAGCAAGGCCTCCCCAGCGCAACGGCCTCGCGGGCGGCCACGTCGGCATCCAGAATGCGCGCCCCCAGCTCCGCAAAAAACCTGGCGATCGTGGACTTGCCAGTGGCAATCCCGCCTGTAAGCGCGATCCTCACCGGCTGAAATGGCGGCCGACTCACGGGTGACGATCTAGTAGTTCGTGTCGTCCGAAGATGCCGGCCAGTCCGTTTGTCCCAGGGGCCGCACAAAGGTGTACTCGTAAGGCCTTATCAACAGCGCCCGGCACACCACGTCACAATCGCCGGTGACGGCGGCAAACGGCAAAGCCAGCACCGCCCCGGCGGCACCGATTACCATGGCTACCAGGCCGGCGACCCGCAGAAAGAGCACGTCCGCGATGATCATCTCACCGGCGGGGTCACTGCGGGGGGAATCCGACGTGTCGATCTGCCTGGATAGGGGCGATGAAGGCGCACTTTCATAGCCTCTGCTGATAACCGGTGTTGCCATGATGGTCATAAAAAAGGTTCCAGCCACCAAGAGGGACAGCATCTTCTTCATGGGGTACGCTCCCGTTCGTTGCCTGTCAGGATCGGGTTCTTACATGACGTCCTTTTCGCTCATTTCCACGGCTCTGTCGATCTCCGCCTTCAGGGGTGCCGGCAAGCCCGGGATGTCCACGTTGAGAAAGCCCCGGACAATGGTGGCCGTGGCCTCTTCTTCACTCAGGCCGCGCGACATCAGGTAGCAGATCTCCTCCTGAGCGATCTTTCCCACCGCGGCTTCATGGGACATCTCCACCCCGTCCACATGGCCTTCCAGTTCCGGTACGGCGTAGATCAAGCCGCCTTTCAGGAGCAGCCCTTTGCATTCCAGGTGAGCCTTGATGTCGGCCACCTCGCCGATCAGGTGTCCACGCGAGATGATCCGGCCACCGTTGCTGATGGTGCGGGCGATGATTTCGGCGCGCGTGCCCGGCTGCTTCAGATAGATCCTGCCCCCCACGTCGTATTCGGAATTGGGGCTCCCGACAATGATGCTGTAAAAGCGGGCGACGGCGTTTTCCCCCACCAGGTGGGTGGTGGGATACATCTGGAGGCTGCGGACGGGTTTCATGCACACATAGTTGTTCAAAAAGAGCCCGCCTGCCTCGACCTGCGCCACGGAACGGGGGCGCACCACCATGTCCTCGGCCCAATTGTGGATCATGGTGAAGCTGAGCTTCGCGTTCTTCTTCACGTAGAACTCCGAAATGCCGACGTGCATGCCTTTCGTGAGATGAGGCGAGGTGGAGCACCCGGTGATGATGTGCAGCTCGGAATCCTCCTCCGCGATGACGATATTGTGGACGTTTTGTTGCAGTCCCTGCTTATCGAGATAGAGGCAGGCCTGAATGGGGTAGACGCTCCTGGCGCCGGGCAGGGCCCGGATCACATAGCCGTTGTGCAGCCCCATCTCGGCGGCTGCCGTATATTTATCGGTATCGACGGCCGCCAGTTTCCAGTAGTAGTCCCGGATCCAGTCAAGTTCTTCCAGTGCCTTGCGGATGGGGATGACTTCGATACCGTCCTGCTTGGTCTTGCAGTGGACAACCGCCGTGTCTTTCTGGAAGAAGGTGCCGCCGCGCTCCTTTTCGTTGACATCCACCCCCGACATCATCAGGCGTTCCCGTTCGACTTGAGGTAGCGTCCGGAGTTCCTGATCGGAAAGATAGTCGTGGGGAACGGGACTGGTCTGGAATTCGTTGAGCTCGATATCCGGCCCGATGCTTCCCTTTTTATCGAGCGCCCTGGTCGCCCTTTCTTTCAGTTCTCGCGCATCGTACATCGCACACATTCCTCATAACCGATTTCCGCGATACACCGCAGGATCTCTCGCGGGTTGGTGCTGCAGCTGAGCACGCCGTTAAACAAAACCTGGCCCTTGTCGACCGCCACATAATCCAGAATGTGGCCGGTATGGGTGATGATGAGCCCCATCTTCGTCCGTTCCTGTTTCACCTGTATTCGCGGTTTGCTCTTATCCCACTCACCGTTCTTCTGGAGCAGCCCGGCGATGGTATTGCCGACGAGCGCGATATTTTCCAGGTCCACCCCCGACTCGGGCTCATCAAAGAGCATCAGATCCGGGTTTTGCGCCGAAAGCTGGAGCAGCTCCGAGCGCTTGATTTCCCCGCCGGAAAAGCCGTCGTTCACATCCCGCTCCAGAAAGCCTTCGAAATTGACCCGGTGAGCGAGCCGGGCGATGTCAACCGCTTCGCGGGCACAAAGCTGCACTAACTGGCGCGTTTTCAGCCCGTGAATGGTTGGCGGCCGTTGATAAGACATCCCAATGCCCAGACGTGCCCGCTCATCAATGGGGGCGTGGGTGATGTCGACTTCCTTGAAAACAATCCTGCCTCCGACCACCTTGTATTGCGGGTAGCCCATGAGGGTCATGAGAAGCGAGGTCTTGCCGGAACCGTTGGGGCCAAACAGCACATGGGTCTCGCCCGGCTTGATCTCGAGATCGATGTGCTTGAGGATGATCTTTCCCGCAAGTTCCACTTCCAGATCTTCGACAATTAACATGATGCCGCTCCCATCAAGAATCTCCGGCAACGATCCGTTGCTGACCGTTGCTGTCACCGTTTTCGTGGCAAGGTTGCCGCTTGCTGGAACTGTTCTAACCTGTTGCCATCCGATGCCATCTAAATAATGTTTTGTGCGGGATAAAGCAAATAAAACTCTGTTTCCCCTGCCGGCAGGGTGAGTTCCCAACGAGCAGGCCTTCACCGCAAGGATCATCCCCATTTCTTGGCAGGACCGTGGCGGAGTTTGGATTTTCACCTGTGAGTCAAGAGAGTGAGGCAGATCTCGATCAGCCTTTTCTTGATATTTTCCGTGAGGGTGAGCATATAAAGGAAAACATCCGGGCACTGGCAAGGCGGCGGCAACTCTCCGTTGCAGAAAGCGGTCAGGCCGCAGAGCCTCTTGGCGTTTCGATGGGTGGCGCCCCTTTGGCGGCAGCGTCCTCCTGGCAAGGAATGAGGGAGTCGATGGAAAGAGAACCTTATACAACCCGCTTGGTTCAATTGCGAAAGAGTCTATTTGAGAGACAGTTTGATGCCTTCCTGGTGGCGGTGCCGGAAAACCGCTATTATCTCAGCGGCTATGGGGCGGGTGATTCTCAGCTGACGGAGAGTTCCGGATATCTATTGATCACCGCCTCTCAGCAGTTCCTCCTGACGGATTTCCGCTATGAGGAAGAGGCTGCCGGCGAGGCGCCGGACTATCAGCTGCTGGTCTACTTCGACGGTCTTGGCGAGACGCTCACGGAGCTCTTTGCCGAGATTGCGGTCGAGCGGCTGGGGGTGGAACCCCACTTTCTCACCTTTGCCAAATATCGGGAAATCGAAGAGGCGCTCAAGAAAGCCCGCCCCGAGGCAGTGATGGCGTCGGCGGAGGAATTGGTAGAGGGGCAGCGGGTGATCAAGGAGCCCGGCGAAATTGCCGCCATCAAGGCTTCGTTGGCCTTGACCGAAAAGACCCTGGCCGAGGTGTGGGAGCGGCTGGCGCCGGGTCGGACGGAGAAGGAGGTGGCCTGGGAGATTGAGCGCATCATCAGGGAAGCGGGCGCCGAATCGGTCTCTTTTCCCCCCATCGCGGCGAGCGGTCCCCATGCGGCCCTGCCTCATGCCGTGCCGACGGAGCGCAAAATTGCGGCGGGCGATCCGGTGATTCTGGATTTGGGAGCCAAGCTCAACCATTACTGTTCCGATATGACCAGGACCTGGATTGCCGGAACGCCCGACCCCAAACTGCGCGAAATCTACCGGATCGTTCGGGAAGCGCAACGGGCGGCGCAGGATTCCATTCGCGCGGGCAAGGATTCGGTGGCGGTGGATGCCGCGGCGCGGGAGGTCATCACCAGGGCCGGCTATGAGAAGGAGTTCGGACATGGCCTGGGACATGGGGTGGGGTTGGCAGTGCACGAGAAGCCCGGGCTGCGCAAGCGGAACGGTGTGATCCTGGAAGAAAACATGGTGGTGACCATCGAACCGGGGATCTACCTTCCCGGCTTCGGCGGGGTCAGGCTGGAAAACATGGTGCGCGTTACGCGGGACGGCTGTGAGCTGCTCAACCGGCAGGAGCTCTTTTATCAGTGAGAATTCCTGAGCTTATCGAGTATAGTATAATGGTTCAGTATGGGATCAGGTGAGCGGAGACTGTTGGGCAACAGGGATTTCAGGTCAAGGAGGAGTATGATGAAGAAACTGATGGTTCTGCTGTTGAGCTTTGTCCTGGTACCGAATGCCTTTGCGGCCGATCCGGCCAAGGCGGCGAAAGAGGGCAAGGTGAATCTCTACGCCAACATTACGGCGATCGAGCCCGTCATGGAGGCGTTTGCTGCGGCCACCCACGTGGAGGGCATTTATACCCGGGTGGACACCGCCAAGTTCCTGGCCACGGTGCTCACCGAGCACGACGCCGGTAAGCTCCAGGCCGACGTCCTCCAGGGCCCGGTGCCCATCCTCGAGATGCTGAAGGAGAAAGGAGTGCTTGCCCCTTACCAGTCGCCTGCCGCCGCCGGCTATCCCGCATGGGCGAGCAAGGACGACAGCATCGTGCAGTTCGGCATCGAGTATGTGGCACCCATCTACAACAAGGAGCTGCTCAAGCCGGCGGACGCTCCCAAGCGCTACGAAGATCTTGCCGACCCGAAATGGAAGGACAAGATCGTTATGCCGGACCCCTCTTCCCACGCCACCACCATCTGCTGGCTGGTCGGGTTGAAAGAAAACAAGATCTTCGGCAGCGATGAGGCCTGGATGAACTTCCTCAAGGGGCTTGCGGCCAACAAGCCGATGTTCGTCAAATCCTTCGGACCCACGCCGGCTCCCGTGGAAAGCGGTGAGAAACTCCTGGCGATTTCCATGCCCAAGTACATCGTCACCAAGGCGCCGGCACCCCTCGACTGGGTCCGCGTGGAGACGCTGCTGGGCACACCGCGCGCCATGGCCGTCGCGGCCAGGGCGCCTCATCCCGAGGCCGCCAGGGTGTTCCTGGATTATTGGCTCTCCAGGGACGCCATGAAGCTGCTGGCGGATAAGGTGGGCGAGTACGTCCTCGCTCCCGGCGTCTTTCCGCCCATCGACGGCATCAGCAAAGCCAAAGTGCTGCCCATCCGCGAGCTTTCGGACGAGGAAATCCGCCAATGGGGCGATGACTTCAAGAAGATCTTCTTTGCCAAGTAGCTGAACCGGTTGGATTTTTTTGTCCACGAAGTCACACGAAGGCAGACGAAGTCACACGAAGACGCGGAGACACGTCGCTGAGTACCACTCTCCATAAATAGGTGCCCAGTTGTCACCCCCGCAGGTTTTAGGCGGGGGTCCAGGGGACTCTCAGAAGCGGATTCCCGCTTGAAACCTGCGGGAATGACGGTTCGTTATAAGGGTCACTTTATTTTGTGGTGTTGTACTAAGGAATTTCATGGACATACGCATCAAGGATCTCACCAGGGACTTCCATTCTGAAGGCAAGCGGATCAGGGCCCTGGACAACGTTGATCTGACCATTCCGGCCAATCAGATTTTCACGCTGCTCGGTCCCAGCGGGTGCGGCAAAACCACGCTGCTGCGGTGCATCGTCGGATTGGAGACGCCGGATGCGGGCGAAATCGCCATCGGGGACGACATCGTCTGGTCCAGAGAGAAGAATATTTTCGTGCCGCCGGAAAAGCGCGGGCTCGGCATGGTCTTTCAGACGTATGCCATCTGGCCGCACATGGACGTTTTCAACAATGTGGCCTATCCCCTGCAGAACCGGAAAGCGTCCCCGCCGGAGATTCGCGAGCGGGTGGCGAAAGTGCTTGAGTTTGTGCAGCTCGAGGGCTTCGAAAAGCGGCCGGCGACGGACCTCAGCGGCGGCCAGCAGCAGCGCGTGGCCCTGGCGCGGGCGCTGGTGGCCGAACCCAAGGTCATTCTTTTCGATGAGCCCCTGAGCAACCTCGATGCCAAGCTGCGGGAGGCGACCCGCAAGGAGCTGCGCCGGTTTCTCACCGAACTGAAGATCACGGCCGTCTACGTCACTCATGACCGCATCGAGGCGCTGACGCTTTCGGATCAGATCGCGGTGATGCGGGCCGGTCAGATTGTTGAGATCGGCGATCCCAAGAAAATCTACTTCAACTCCGACCATCGCTTTGTGGCCGACTTCATTGGCCG